>CAJYVK010000020.1 GCA_913778455.1 uncultured Hymenobacter sp.
TCACAGACGTAGCCGGCCTGGCCTGCACCGCTTTCGGGGGCCCGCAGGCCCACGTGGCCATGATGCTGCGCCTGCTCGTGGCCAAGCGCCGCTACCTCACCGCCGCCGAGCTGCTGGAGCTGCAAGCCCTGTGCGCGCTGCTGCCCGGCCCTACCTCTACCCAGACTATGACGGCCATCGGCTTTCGGCTGGGCGGGCCCAACCTGGCTTACCTCACCCTATTTATCTGGTGTCTGCCGGCCGTCACCATCATGACGCTGGCCGGGCTGCTGCTCACGCGCTTCGACACGGCGCTCACGGCGCGGCTGGTGCAGTTTGTGCAGCCGGTGGCGGTGGGCTTCGTGGCGTTTTCGGCCTACCGCATCGCCGAAAAGGTCATTCACACCAAAACCTCGGTGGCCCTGATGGTGGTGGCCTCGATGGTGGCGTATTTCTTCCAGCTGCCGGGCGTGCTGCCGCTGCTGCTGCTGGCGGGCGGGGCCGTGACCACCCTGCGCTACCGCCGGCACGCCATCGTGCCCGACAAAAAGCCCATTCGCGTGGAGTGGGCCAACGGAGCGCTGTGGCTGGGTACCTTCCTGGTGGCGGCCCTGCTGGGGCACTACACGCACTTGCTGCCGGTGCGGCTGTTCGAGAATTTCTACCGCAACGGCTCGCTGGTATTCGGGGGCGGGCAGGTGCTGGCCCCGCTGCTCTTCGCCGAGTTTGTGGAGTACAAGCGCTACCTCACCGGGCCGGAGTTTCTCTCGGGGCTGGGGCTGGTGCAGGCGCTGCCCGGGCCTAACTTCTCGTTTGCCTCCTACATCGGGGCGCTGGCCATGCGGCCGCTGGGCGGCCCCGGCCCGCAGCTGCTGGGGGCCGCCGTGGGGGCAGTGGGCATTTTTTTGCCCGGTACCTTCTTGATCTTCTTCGTTATTCGCTTCTGGGACAGCCTGCGGCAGTACCGCGTGGTAAAAGCTTCGCTCGAAGGCGTGAACGCCGTGAGTGCCGGCCTGGTGTGCGCGGCGGCGCTGCTGCTCTACCACCCGCTGCCCGACCGCCTGCTGCCCCTGCCCAGCCCGTTGCCCCACTGGCACCTGCCGCTCAACCCCGTGCTGGTGGGGCTGACTTTCTTGCTATTGCTCTGGGAAAAGGTGCCGAGCGTGGTAATCGTGGGCGCGGCCCTGCTGGCGGGCCTGCTGGTGTAGGGCAGGAGGGTTTAGGGGTAGGAGGGTAAGAGGGTGTGAGGGTAGGAGGATAAAAGCTAATTTACTACCCTCTTACCCTCTTACTCTCTTACCCTCTTACCCTCCTACCCTCACACCCCCAAACCCTCTTACCCTTTTTTAGCGGTAGTAAAGCGGCGGTCGGCTTCGGGCCAGTTGACCGCGTTCCAGAAGGCGGCTACGTAGTCGGGGCGCTTGTTCTGGTATTTCAGGTAGTAGGCGTGCTCCCACACGTCGAGGCCCAGCACGGGGGTACCGCGCACGATGCCGGGGAGGTCCATGAGCGGGTTGTCCTGGTTGGGGGTGCTGGAAATGAAGAGCTTGCCGGCCTTGTCCACGCTCAGCCAGGCCCAGCCCGAGCCGAAGCGGGTGGTGGCGGCCTTGGTAAACTCCTCCTTGAACTTCTCAAACGAGCCGAAGTCTTTGGTGATGGCCGTGGCCAGGGCACCGGTGGGCTGCCCGCCGCCCTTGGGGGCCAGCAGCGTCCAGAACATGGAGTGGTTGTAGTGGCCGCCCGCGTTGTTGCGGATGGCGTCGGGCTGCTGGCTGGCGGTGGCGAGCAGGTCGGCCAGCGGGAGCTTTTCCTGGGGCTTGCCGGCCACGGCCTCGTTCAGCTTCGACACGTAGGTCTTGTGGTGCGCGTCGTGGTGAATCTCCATTGTGCGGGCGTCGATGTGCGGCTCCAGCGCGTTGAAGGCGTAGGGCAGGGGCGGCAACGTAAACGGCCCATCGGCCAGCGGCGTGGCGCGGGCCTCGCGCAACAAGCGCTCTTCCTGCGCCCGGGCCAGCACGGCGGGGCTCACCAATGCACTTAGGGCAAAGGCCGCGGCATTCTTAATAAAATCACGTTTCAGCATGGCGGAGTAAGGGGCTTACAGCCCGCCGGAGCGCGGGCCTTCCGGCCACGAAGCTACTAGCGCCGCCGCGCCGGGGTCGCGGGCAGGCTTACCCGCTGGCTAGCCCGGGGGCCCGCGCTACCGGTTCGTAATCTCCACGTAGGCCTTGCCGGTCACAGGCTGGCCGCGGTGCGTGCCCGTCACTTTGCACATGCCTTCCCAGTAGTACATCGTGAAGGCGTGAAAAAAGCGGAGCGCCAGCTCCTGCTGCGGCACGAGGGGCTCCACCACGAGGTCGTAGCCCTGGCTGGGCACCTGCACCCGCCACTTGGCCGGGTATTTCTTCTTCGACTTAGGGCTGGTCCAGGAGGTGAGGGGCGTGAGGATGAAGTCGGTGCCGCTGAGGTGGACGTTCTCGTTGGCCGCGCCGTAAAACGAGCCGTTGTTGAGCTGCTGGCCGGTTTCGGTGTTGCGCAGGGTATTGAGCATCAGCTCCTCGCGGGGTTGGTCGAGCTGAATGCTGAGCCAGTCCCAGCCCACGCCCTTGCTCACGATGCTGGTGCAGTTCCACTGGCGGTCGTACCACAGCTCGCCGCTTACCTGGTGCACCTGGCCGCCCACCGTGAGGGTGCCGGTGGTGGCCAGCCGGGGGTAGGAGTAGTAGCCCGCCACGATGCCCGAGCCGTAGTTTTCGTAGCCCGTACCGCCGTGCAGCAGCACCGGCTTGGTAGGCGTGGTGCTGAGGCTGAGGGCGTAGCCCTGGTTGTTTTTGCCGGTGAGGGCGGCCGCGAACTGATACCGGCCCTCCTGCCCGTCGAACGTCCATACCTGCCCGGCCTTGCTATCGCGCAGGCGCAGCGGCAGCGAGTCGGTGAGCAGGCGCGGCAGCTTGTCGAGCTGGTAGTCGTAGTGAAATTGCTGGCCCTTCGGGTCGGTGATAGCCACGTTCACCATCTGGTAGTCGTCCTTGCCATCCTTCAGATTGAAGTGAAAGAAGACGTACTCGATGCCAAACTCCTCGCCGCTGGCCTGGTCGCGCAGGTGGCCGGTGAGGTACCACCACTCCAGCGAGTTTTTGGGGTGCACGGCCTCTTCGTGGGGCAGCTCGGCGCGGGTAGCGGGCGGATTGAAGCGGGTAGTGGGTACCGGCTTGAAAGAAGAACAGGCCGACAGGAAAAGACTTAGTAGCAGGGCAGCAGAGAGGCGCATCATACCCCGGGATAAGGCATTTACGCCCCAAAAAGTTTGGGTTACTAAGGTCGGGCACCGTGCCGGCCCGTCGGGTACACGGGCGGCGGCACCGGGCGGGCCATCAACCGGGAACCTAGTAGGTTGGGCCGCCCGCGCCCGGGGGCCGAGGCCAGCCGCAGCGTAAGTACCCGGGCCGGGTCGTAGGTGCGCCAGTCGAGCCGCACCCGCTGCGGCTTGAAGGTCCAGGGAGCCGTTGCCACTTTCAGTACGAGCGTACCGCCACGCACCGGCTTCCAGTCGGGCGGGAAGGTGAAGGTAAATTCCCCCTTATCGTCGGAAATGGCCCCGTACTTGGTATCGTTGAGGAAAAGCCAGGCATCGGCCACCGGCACGTGCAGCGAGTCGTCGAGCACCACACCCCGGATGGTGATGGGCGCGTGCCCGGGCGCGACCCCCGGGGCGTGCGGCTGGGCCGCGGCCACCCGCCCGGTGAGCAGGCCCAGCAGCAGTACCGCTGGCCTTACCCCCGGTCCGGGGCAAGGGGTAATAAGCCGGAAGGAAAGGCGTAGGGTAGTACTCCAGATCATGGGTAAGTAAGTGGTTTTGAAGGTGGGTCTGTTGGGTAGGGCCAGCGGGCAAAAGCGTAGGTAGCGCCTCTTTTAGCGTCGGGTCTCGGGTCCTTGTATAGGTTGTCGTTAACCAAGCGCGAGCGCCTGTACAAGGACTCAAGACCCGCCGTTAAAAGAGGCGCTACCTACGCGTAGCCACTAGCAAAGCCTAGTAGCACCTGCGGTGCCGGGGCGGACATAAGTATTTTTATTTTTAAAAAAATATGTCTGCACGGGGGGCGACCGCACGGACATATTTTTAGTTTTTTATTTTGTTTTATGTCCGACTTCTAGCCCGGCGGCCCCTCACGCTGATTGGTAGGGGGCCGAGCTTTCGCGCTTACCAGTCGGCAAGACCGCGACAAGAGTCCTGGCGTCGGGGAGCCTGCCTGAGCGCGGCCGCCAGCCGCTCGGGGCGAACCGGCGGGGCCACCGGCTCAGTACGGGTAAGGGTGGGGCGGCTTCCGAGTCAGGGACCCGTTTGCATTGCCCAAGCGCCCCCGTTAGCATACTACCTGCTGTGCACCAAGCTAAGAGCCGCTGTCAGGGCGTCGGAAGAGGCGGGTAAACCAGCGGAAAAAGCCGTGGGCGGGCCGTGCGGCGGGCGGGGTCGGTGGGGGGACCTCAGCACCCACAATCTGGGTAACCGAGCCACTCATTACATAGCGCCCTCTTTCCCGGTCTGAGCCTACACCCAGTACCTGGACCCCAGCCACCGCCGGGTCGGGGTGCAGAGCCATCTGCGCGGTATTCACGGCAGTGGCCACCAGCTGCCGCGACAGGTAGCCCACGCGGTGCAGCACCAGGTAGCGCCGCCGCCCCGCCGGCCGCTTGGCCGGCACCCGCAGACTGAAGCGCCCACTTGAATCGGTGGTGGTCGAACGGTTTTCGCCCTTCAGGAAGACTGCCACGCCGGCCAGCGGGGCGTGGGTGGTGGCATCGTGCACCACGCCGCGCAGTACCCTGGCCGCCGGGCGTGCCCGGCGGGCTGTGACGGGGGTGTAGTGCCGGGCGGGGACTGGCGCGGTGTGCGCGGCCGCGCCCAGGCTGCTGCCTTCGCGGGCACCCCACAGCGCCAGGGCGGCGGCCAGCCAGGCCCGCCAGCGGGGGGCCGGGCGAAGGGGCGGCGGGGCAGCCCGCAACGGGCGGTTGAGCTGGTCGGCCCGCAGGCGGCCGCAGGTTTCGCCCGCCGCCTGCCGCAGGGCCGCCACAATTTCGGCGTCGGTTTTCCAGGTGAAGTCTATTACCGTTTTCTGGCAGGCGGCGCAGTGCCGGCCGCCGTCGGTAGGGGACATGGCGTCCCAGCTCTCAGCGCAGGGCTGCGAAATTTGAATAGCAATGGTGGTCATATGGTACGGGCTTACTGGGATGGTGGGAAGACCGTGAGCGTCTAAGACCGGAAGGGCTTGGTCACCCAGTACTTACTCCAGTTGAAAAAGCGGCGCGGGTGCCAGGGCCAGGGCTGCCGAAAATGCAAGCCACCCGCTATAGCTACCTCCAAGCCGCCTAACATGCGCGTATCCGCCACAAGGGCCACGGCCAGCTGCTGCGTGCCGGTCGTGGCAACCAGCCGCTCCTGGCTGACGAAGCCGACGAAGCTGAAGCTGAGCAGCGCGGCCTTACCAGCGGGCACGGGTAGCGAAAAATTACCATCCCTATCGGTTGAGGTGCCGATGTCGGTGCCTTTCACCAGCACCGTTACCCCCGGTAATGGCTCGTGCGTAGTTGAGTCGGTTACGGTGCCGCGTAGTGTCGCCAATCCGTTGGTCGCGGCCGTAGGCTCGGCCGGTACGCCAGGTGGGCGGGGGCCGGGCTCGGGGGTGGCGTTGCCCGTGGGGCTGGTCAGTGGCTGGGGGCCGGCGTAGTAATTAGCCCGCGCCTGCGCGGCCACCCGGCCCGCCCCGAGGATCCCAGCCAGGGCCAGCGCCGCCCCCAGCCAATTGCGCCAGCGCGGGGCCGTAGTGGGCACCACTAGCGGCCGCTCCACCTGGTCGGCCCGCAGGCGGCCGCAGGTTTCGCCCGCCGCCCGGCGCAAGGTCGCCAGGATTTCGGCGTCGGTCTTCTGGGTGAAGTCCACTACCGTTTTCTGGCAGGCGGCGCAGTGCCGGCCGCCGTCGGTAGGGGACATGGCGTCCCAGCTCTCAGCGCAGGGCTGGGGGATGCGGATAGTGGCAGTGGGCATGGGGCAGCGGGAGGTTGAGCAGTGGCGTGAAGGAGGCTAGTTGTTATTTGTCCGGGAGCTCTGCTACCTCGCCCAACATCATTTGCGGCAGCGGGTAGCTGAGGTGCGCGATGGCCAGGCCGTGGGTTGGCAAGTGGTCGGCAGCGGCGACTACTACCTGGGGCGAATAGCCAGCCGCCGTGAGGCGCAGCGTGATACCGTGGGGCGTGGGTTGCGCCTCGGGCAGGCTGATGGCGAAGCGGCCCTCGGCATCGGTGGTGACCGCCAGTGTAGTGGATAGTAATTGCACCGTAGCCCGGCCCACCGGCCGCTGCGAAGCAACGTCGTAGACCTGCCCCGTGATAACGCGCTCGAGGACGTCTGGCATCTCCACCACGGCCGAGTCGAGCAGCTCTGGCGAATCGGGCGCGACGGCGGCAGTTGGGCTCAGAGTCAGGGGGTGCGGCTCGCTATGGGTGGTGGGCTGGCAGCCCTGGGCGGTGGCGGCGGTTACCAGCAAGCCGCTCAGCCAGGCGGGCCAGCGGGCGGGCCTGGGCGCGGGCGGAGCCGGGCGTAAGGGCCGGGCCACTTGTTCCGGCCGGAAGCGGCCGCAGGTATTGCCAGGGCCGGTCTGCTGGAAGTAAGCCAGGATTTCGGCGTCGGATTTCAGCGTGAAATCGACCACCGTCTTCTGGCAGGTCGCGCAGTGGCGGCCGGCGGCGGCGGGCGTCATGGCGTCCCAGCTTTCGGCGCAGGGCCGCGAGATCTTGATGGAGGCTGTCGGCATGGCGAGGGGGTACTGTTTGTTTGTTGCTGCTTGTGTATTACTAGTAGGCTTCCCGGCGGAATGGCTTGGTCAGCCAGTACTTGCCCCAGCTGAAGAAGCTGCGCGGGTGCCAGGGCCAGGGCTGCACCACTACCAATCCGCCCAGTGCCTCCGCGTGTAAGGCCACGGCCACTGGCTGGGTATCGGGCGTCGAAACCAGCAGTTCCCGCTGGGCGTAGCCGACGAAGGAGAAGCTGAGCCGCGCCGGCTGCCCGGCGGGCACGGCCAACGAAAAGTTGCCTGCCCCGTCGGTTGAGGTGCCGATATCGGTGCCTTGCAACCGTACCGTTACGCCCGGCAGGCCCGTGGGCGTGGAGGCATCGCTGACGGTGCCGCGTAGCGTTACCAGCTCGCCGGTTGCGGTAGGTGGCTCGGCTGGCTCGGTAGGAGCGGGGCTGGTCGGTTTGAGGGCCGCGCTGCCCGTCGCGTTAGGTAGCGGCTGGGGGCCGGCGTAGTAATTAGCCCGCGCCTGCGCGGCTACCCGGCCCGCTGCGAGGATCCCAGCCAGGGCCAGCGCCGCCCCCAGCCAGACGCGCCAGCGCGGGGCCGCCGTGGGTATCACCAGTGGCCGGCCTACCTGGTCGGCCCGCAGGCGGCCGCAGGTTTCGCCCGCCGCCCGGCGCAGGGTCGCCAGGATTTCGGCGTCGGTCTTCTGGGTGAAATCAATCACCGTCTTCTGGCAGGCCGCGCAGTGGCGGCCGGCGGCGGCCGGCGTCATGGCATCCCAGCTTTCGGCGCAGGGCCGGGGGATGCGGACGGTGGTAGTGGGCTGGGGCATAGCTCAGAAAGTTGAAGCAGCTTTTCCCCCCGATGCCGACCCGGCCAGTATTGCACACGGCTCGGCCGTAACTTAGCCGTTTACTAGCTTGCGCGTCCAATCTCTCCCTGGCCGAATGCCCCCCACTAATTCCTCGCTCTTCCGCCGCAAGTCCATTGCGGCTATCCTTGCCAATCCACCCGCCGATGCCGACGGCCACGGCGCCGCCGGTGGCGGCCTGGCTCGTCACCTCACCGTGCGTGACCTCACCGGACTGGGCATCGCGGCCATTATCGGGGCCGGCATCTTTTCCACCATCGGCCAGGCCAGCCTCAACGGGGGGCCGGCGGTATCGCTACTGTTCGTCTTTACGGCCGTGGCCTGCGCGTTTTCGGCGCTGTGCTACGCGCAGTTCGCGGCCACCATCCCGGTGAGCGGCTCGGCGTACACCTACGCCTACACCTCGTTTGGCGAGCTCGCGGCCTGGATTATCGGCTGGACACTCATCATGGAGTACGCGGTCGGCAACATCGTCGTGGCCATTTCGTGGAGCGACTACTTCACCGGCCTGCTCGACGGGGTGGGGCTGCACCTACCCCGCTGGCTCACGATGGGCACCCAGAGCGCCCACAACGGCTACCAGGCGGTCATGAGCCTCATGCAGGCCGGCCAGCCGCTGGCCGCCGCCAGCCCCGCCCAGCTCGAAGCCTACTACGCCTGGGCCCAGGCTCCCGAGCTGCTGAGCGGCTACCGCCTGGTGGTTGATTTGCCGGCCTTCCTCATCACGGTGGCCATCACGGCGCTGGTGTACGTGGGCATCAAGGAAAGCAAAAATGCCAGCAACTTGCTGGTCATTCTGAAGCTGATCATCGTGGCCGTGGTGATTGTGGTGGGTGCGTTCTACGTGAAGCCGGCCAACTGGTCGCCCTTCGCGCCCAACGGCCTCGGCGGCGTGCTCAAGGGCGTGTCGGCCGTGTTCTTCGCCTACATCGGCTTCGATGCCATCTCGACCACGGCCGAGGAGTGCAAAAACCCCCAGCGCGATTTGCCCCGGGCCATGATGTTTGCCCTCATCATCTGCACGCTGCTCTACGTGGTCATTACGCTGGTACTCACCGGGATGGTGAGCTACAAGGAGCTGGGCGTGGGCGACCCGCTCTCCTTCGTCTTTGCCAAGGTGGGCCTGTCCAAGCTCTCGGCGCTGGTGGCGGTGAGCGCGGTATTCGCGATGGCCTCGGTGCTGCTGGTGTTTCAGCTGGGGCAGCCGCGCATCTGGCTGACCATGAGCCGCGATGGCCTGCTGCCGCCGGTATTCGCCAAGGTGCACCCCAAGTTTCACACGCCCTCGTTCAGCACCATCATCACGGGCATTTTCGTGGGGGTGCCGGCCTTGTTCCTGAACATGGACCTGGTGGTGGACCTCACGAGCATCGGTACGCTGTTCGCCTTTGCGCTGGTCTGCGGCGGCATCCTCATCCTCGACCCCTACGGCAAGTCCGACGCCCGCTTCCGGGTGCCCTACCTCAACGGCCGCTGGCTGATCCTGGTGGTGCTGGTGGCGGCCATCTACTTGATCAAGACTTACAACGTCGAAGGCAATCAGGAATTCTGGCTCGACGCCAGCGGGCAGCACGGCTGGCTGGTAGCCGACGAGCTAACGGGCAAAGTCACCGGCGGCTTCGCCCACCAAATCCCCACGATAGTCTTCCTGCTGGCCTCGCTGGCCCTGGTGGTCGTCACGTTTCAGAAGAAGCTCTCGCTGCTGCCGGTGCTGGGCCTGCTCACCAACCTCTACCTGATGACCCAGCTCGGCATCAACAACTGGACGATGTTCCTGATCTGGCTGCTCATCGGGCTGGCGATTTACTTCGGCTACGGGTACAAGCACTCGAAGCTGGGGAAGGCTTCGATTTGATATGCGTCGCCTCTGGTTTAGCGCATGCTTGTTGAGTAGTCTGGTCACAAGAGCACAAGCTATTCCGGCTAGTGGCCCCACACCGGCGAGCTTTGTTCCGGCAGGGTATCAGGTTTTGCGCCGTGGGCAAGTCACGGGTGATTTGAATGGCGATGGCCGCCCCGATATGGCCTTGGCCTTAACCTCAGTAGCAGAGGATAGGGAGAGCTGGGGTAAACATCCATTGCCACCGCGCCTGTTGCTGGTGCTGTGGGGTACTGCCGCTGGCTACCGGTTGGCGGCGCAATCTCGCCAAGCGTTGCTGCACCGTGATGCCAGCTTCAATGGCGACCCTTACGATGGCTTGGCGATCAAAAGAGGGGTGCTCGTAGTAGCGTATGATGTAGGTGGTAGCTGGGGCCGCTCCAC
Source organism: uncultured Hymenobacter sp. (assembly GCA_913778455.1). GTDB lineage: Bacteria > Bacteroidota > Bacteroidia > Cytophagales > Hymenobacteraceae > Hymenobacter. The sequence goes on from CAJYVK010000020.1 coordinate 9,908, forward strand.
TACTGCTAAGTTTAGGTATCGCCACGGTGACTTCTGCTTGATTGGCGAAACTGATGTCTACGGTAGCCATCACGCGGATTGCGACAACCTTCCTTACCCACCCCGCTATACCTACCGCGATGTCAACTTCGTGACTGGGGACTACGAGATTATCGAAACCTCGGAAGCATGCCGCTTGCTTGTGCACAAGCGTGGTCGCCAGCCCGTGCGCCCCTTGCGTAAGCTGTCCGAGTACAAGCCAGCCAAGTAAGTAGGCACTCGGTATACGTGCGGTTGGGAAAGGGTAGATTACTTATAGCTTGGATAGGGTAATTGGCTGAATACAGTTGCCTTGACAAACCTATTGCATGGATACAGCTTCGCTCGCCGCCCGTCTCGCCGCCGTACGCCACGAGCTGCTCGATTTGAGCCTGCGCAATCCGCTGCTCAACTACCGCCCCCTGCGGGCGCAGGGCGTAACCGTGGTGCAGGAGAGTGCCGCGGCGGTGTTTGAGGTGCTGGTGCGGCAGGGGAAAGCGATGGCCTTCCAGGCCGCGCCGACGGGGGGCGGCCCGGTGCCCCCGCCCACCGAGGCCGAGCGGCTGGCCCTGCTCACCGACAGCAAGCTGCAAACCGCCGAGCCGCTCGCCAAGCTCGAAAGCCGGCTGCAAAAAACCTACTACACCGCCCGCACGAGCATCGAGGAAACCGGGGCCAACATCCTCTACCTGGCCCTGGGGATGCTCACCTGGTACGAGGAGGCCCGCGCCGACGAGCCTCGGCTGGCTCCGCTGGTGCTGGTGCCCGTGCTGCTGGAGCGCACGCCCGCCGCCGGGCGCTACCGGCTGCGCTACACCGGGGCCGAGGTGGCCGGCAATCTCTCGCTGCAAGCCCGCCTCAAGGCCGACTTCAACCTCGCGCTGCCGCTGCCGGAGTTAGATGAGGAGGGGCAGCTAAGTGAGTACTACGCAGCGGTAACGGCGGCCGTGGCCAGCCAGCCCCGCTGGCGCGTCGCGGCCGACGAGCTGGCGCTGGGCTACTTCTCCTTCGGAAAATTCCTGCTCTACCGCGACCTCGACCCGGCGACCTGGCCCGCCGGGGCCGAACTGCTGGCGCACCCGGCCATCGGGGCGCTGCTGGGGGCCGAAACGGGCTTCCAGGACGCCCCGCCCACGGCGGATGAAACGACGTTTCTCGATACCGACAGTCCGGCCGCCGAGCTGCACCAAGTGCTCGACGCCGACTCGTCGCAGCTGCGGGCGCTGCTGGCCGTGCGCGAGGGGCGCAACCTCGTGGTGCAGGGGCCACCCGGTACCGGTAAGTCGCAAACCATCGCCAACCTGCTGGCCGAGGCCATCGGGGCCGGCAAGAAGGTGCTGTTCGTAGCCGAAAAAATGGCTGCCCTCGACGTAGTAAAGCGCCGCCTCGACGCGCTGGGCCTCGGCGCGGCCTGCCTGGAGCTGCACAGCCACCAGGCCAGTAAAAAGGTGCTGCTCGACGAGCTGCGGCAAACCCTGGGCCTGGGCCGCCCCGCTACCGTGCTGGCCGGGGCCGACGAGCTAGCCCAGCTACCACGCTACCGCCAAGTGCTCAACGACTACGCCCGGGCCGCGGGCGCGCCGCTCGGGCATAGCCGCCGCACCGCCCAGCAGGTGGCCGGCGAGCTGTTGGCGCTCGACGCGGCGGTCGGTCCGGGGGCGCTGCCGCCCATCCCATTTGCCCGCCTGGCCGACTGGACCGATGCCGACGCCACCTACGCCGAGGCGCTGGCCGCCCGCCTGCAAGCCACGTTGCACAAAATCGGACCGCCCCGGGAGCTGCCGTTCTGGGGCAGCGAGCGCACCGTGCTGCTGCCCGCCGACCAGGCCCCGCTGGGCCGGCTCCTGGCCGATGCCACCGCCGCCGTTCAGGTTTTGCAAACGGCGGCGGAAACGCTAGCCAGCCGCTTGGGGCTGCCCGCGCCCGCTGGCCGCTTCACCGCCGAGGGCCTGCTACCCGCCGCTCGCCACGCCCAGCTAGCCCCGCCGCTGGCCGGGGCCGACGCCACCCACGCGGCCTGGCTGACGCAGGCCAGCCGCCTCGCCGATACACTGCGGGCCGGGGTGGCTTACCAGGGGCTGCGGCGGCAGTACGAGGCCGTGCTCCTGCCCGAGGCCTGGGCACAGTCGCTGCTGGCCGAGCGGGCGGCCTTGCTGACTTATGGGAATAAATGGTGGAAATTTCTCAGCGGCGACTACCGCCGCGCCCGCCAGCGCCTGCAAGGCCTGTGGCGCGGCCCGCTGCCCAAGCCCGCCGCCGAGGTCCTGCCCGTGGTTGAGGCTATTCAGGCGGCGGCCCGGTACGCGCAGGAAGTGACCGAGTTTGCCCCGTTGGGCGAGCAGTTGTTTGGGGCTGCCTGGCAGGGGCTGCGCTCCGACTGGTCAACGCTGCTCCGCGTGCAGGAGTACCTCACGCTCACGCACCAGCGCATTGGCCGTGGGGAATTGCCCGCCGCGCTGCTGGCCTACCTGGCTTGCCCCGGCCCCGACGACCTCCGGGCACCGCTGGCCGCGCTGGAGCAGGCGCTGGAGCAGCAGCGCCGCGCCGTGCAAGCCGTGGCCGATGCCTTGCAGCTTAACGAAGCCCGCCGCTTTGGGCCCGCGGGACGCTTGCAGTTTCACCCGTTTGCGGCGCAGCTAGCCACGCTGGCGGCCTGGGCGGCCGAGCTGCCCGCCCTGTACCTCACCACCGAGTGGAACAACGTCGCCGCCGCTGCCCAGGCCGAAAATCTACCCGAGCTGCTGCCCCTGGCCGAAACCTGGCCCGAAGCCAGCCAGCACCTCGCTCATGCCGTGCGCCACACCTGGCTCACCCACTTGCAGCGGTTGGCCTACGCGCAGTATCCGGCCCTGCGGCAGTTTGAGCGAGCCAGCCACGAGGAAGTCGCCACCCGCTTCCGGCTGGCCGATGCGCTGGCGCTGCACCATCACCGCGTCCGGGCCATGCGGCACCACTTCGACCACTTGCCCCACCTCCAGGCGGGCGGGCAGCTGTTGGTGATTCGCAACGAGCTGGCCAAAAAAAGCCGGCACCTGGCCCCCCGCCAGCTCATGGAGCGGGCCGGCCGGGCCGTGCAGGCCATCAAGCCCGTCATGATGATGTCGCCGCTATCGGTGGCCAGCTACCTGCCGCCCGGGGCGGTGGAGTTCGACCTTATCATCTTCGACGAAGCCAGCCAGGTGAAGCCCGTCGATGCGCTGGGGGCCATTGCGCGGGGCCGGCAGCTGGTGGTGGTGGGCGATTCGCGCCAGCTGCCGCCCACCAGCTTTTTCGATTCGCTCACCGCGCCCGACGACGACCCCGAGGCCAGCGCCACGGCCGACATCCCCAGTATCCTGGAGCTGTGCCAGGCCCGCCAGATGCCCGAGCTGCTGCTTCGATGGCACTACCGCTCGCGGCACCCGGCGCTGATTGCGGCGGCCAATCACCTGTTTTATGAGGACAAGCTGCTGACCTTCCCCAGCCCCGGCGGCGCGGGCGCGCTGGGGCTGGTCTACCACCACCTGCCCGACACCCACTACGAGCGCGGTACCACCCGCACCAACCCCCGGGAGGCCGCCGCCGTGGCCGCCGCCGTGCTGGCCCACGCCCGCGCCACGCCCGGGCTTACGCTGGGCGTGGTGGCGTTTAGCACGGCGCAGCGCCAGGCCATTCAGGAGGCGCTCGACCTGCTGCGCCGCCAGCAGCCCGAGGCCGAGGCGTTTTTCGACCAGCACCCGCACGAGCCGTTTTTCCTGAAGAACCTTGAAAACGTGCAGGGCGACGAGCGCGACGTCATCCTGCTCAGCCTGGGCTACGGCCGCACGGCGGCGGGTACCGTGGCGCTCAACTTCGGTCCGCTGGGCCGGGCGGGCGGTGCCCGCCGCCTCAACGTGCTGATAACAAGGGCCCGGCAGCGCTGCGAAATCTTTACCAACCTGACCGCCCAGGATATCGATCCCGCCCGCCTGGCCGATGCCAACCCGCAAACCAGCGGGCTGGCCGCGCTGCGCGTCTTTCTGCACTTCGCTCAAACCGGGCAATTGCCCCCGTCAATGGCCAGCTCACCCAGCCCGCCCGCAGCGCCTTTCGAGGAAGTGGTGGGCCAGGCGCTCCGGGCGCGGGGCTACGCGCTGCACCCGCGGGTGGGTGCCCCTGACTTCTACCTCGATTGGGCGGTGGTAGACCCCGCCGACCCCAGCCGCTACGTGCTGGGTATTGAGTGCGACGGCGCGGTGTACCAGCGGGCGCGCTCGGCCCGCGACCGCGACCGCCTGCGCCCGGCGCTGCTCGAAGCGATGGGCTGGCGCTTGCACCGCATCTGGAGCGCCGACTGGCTGCGCGACCCCGCCGCCGCCCTGGCCCGGGCCGTGGCGGCCATTGAGGAGGCCCGCCGCCTGGGGCCACCCGGCTCCCCCCCGTTGGCGGCCACCGCGGCCGAACCCACGGAGCTGGCTCGCGAAACACCCCCGGCACCCGGCGCGGCGCGGGCGGCGGTACGCTATCAAGTGGCTCAATTGCCGCCCGCCATCCGGCAGCGGGCGCTGCATCAGCACCCGGTAGGCCGGCTGGCGGCCTGGGCGGCCGAGGTGGTGGCCGTAGAAAGCCCCGTGCACCTGGAGGAAATCACGCGGCGGCTGGCGGCGGCGACGGGCGCGGCGCAGGTTGGGGCGCGCATGCGGGCCAGCGTGGCCGAGGCCGTGCAGCTGGCGGGTAAAATCGGCAGCGTCCGCCGGCAGGATGATTTTTACTGGACGCCCAGCATGGCCATGGGGGCCGTACCAGTGCGCGACCGGAGCGCCCTGCCAGCTAGCTCCCGTAAGCTCAGCTTGGTAGCCCCCGAGGAGCTGGCCGCCGCCGTCCTCGCCGTAGTGCGCGAGGGTTTCTCGCTACCGCCCGCGGCCGTGGTGCTGGCTACGGCGCGGCGGCTGGGCTTTACCCGGCCCGGCGACGAGCAGCGGCAATTAATAGAAGCGGTGATTGACAAGCTAGTGGTAGCTGAGCGGCTGGGGGAGAAGAACGGCGAGCTATTGTTGGGCTAAGGACTTGCGTGAGCCTGAACTGGATAGTGGGCGGGGTAGCGCGGGGCTCCGTCGCTACGGGCTCGTGGGCTACCCGCTTACCTCGGCAGTAAAGCGTCGCAACCCTACCTTTGACCGTTACGGCCTGCCGCATAAACAAAGGAGCATCCGTTTTTTACACCTCTCACAGTGAGTTTATGACGTTAGTACTACGCAAGTGGGTAGTAGGGGCAAGCCTATGCCTGGCTGGCTCGGCGGCCTGGGCGCAAGCGCCGACCGCGCTGCCCGGTGCCCCCTCAGCTACCGCTACGCCTACGCCTGCGGCCGCCGCTACTCCCTCGTCGGGAGCCCCGACGGCCCTACCGGCCATCCAACGGCCCAACGAAGTGCAAGGGCCATACAAAGCCTACCTATCTCAGCGCTACGCCAACGACAAGGAGGCGAAGGCCGCCATTCACTTGTTTGCCCGTAAGCAAACGGGCGGCGGGCTGTGGCTGGGTACCGGCGCGGTAGCGATCGGGGTGATTGCCAGCCAGACCGGTACGACAACGACGAACTCGGGCACTACCACCTTCAACGTTACCCCCCTGGGCTATGGGATACTCGTCGGCCTGTTTGGCGGCGTAGGGGTGAGTAAGTTACTGCGCTTCAGCAACAATAAACTATTCGAGGCACTGCTGGAGTACGACCAGCGGGGCCATTTGCCGAGCAAAGTGGTGGATCGCCTCCGTAAGCGCGACTATAAGTAGCGTTGCCCGCCGGGCCCGCAGCCTTAGCGGGCCCGGTGAATAATGAACACCCCGGCTAGGATAATGACCATGCCCGCCGCGTGCCACAGGTTGAAGGTTTCGCCATCGAGCGTGCCCCAGGCCAGCGCCACGATGGGAATGAGGTAGGTGCTAGAAGAAGCGAAGAGCGTAGTTGAGCGCTGAATGAGCATGTTGAACAGCACCGTGGCTACGGCCGTGCTCATGGTCGCCAGTAGGGCGATGTAGCCGAAGGCCGGCCACGCGCCCGGTACCGTGGCCAGCTTGTGCACGAAGCCCGTGCCCAGCAGCAAATAAGCCAGCGCCGGCCCGCCGATGAGCAGCAGCAGCAGCGAGGTGACGGCCACCGGCGTGAGGGCGTGCAGGCGGTGCTTGATGACGTTCACGCTGAGGCCGTAGCCCACCGTAGCGGCCACGATATAAAGCCCGTACCAGGCACTGCCCGCGCCGCCGGTCGCCGCATTATCGCCGCTGCCGCCCAGCAGCATGAGTACCACGGTGCCCAGCAGGCCCAGCCCGATGCCCAGTACCCGCAGCCCCGTGAGGCGCTGCCCAAACAGCAGCGCACCTACCAGTAGGGCGAATACCGCCGTGAGGGCGTTGAGGACGCCCGCCAGCCCCGAGGCCAGCCGCGTTTCGGCGTAGGCAAATAAGAAGGCCGGAATGAGCGTGCCCACCGTGCCGCTGAGGGCCAGCCACTTGAGGCGGCTACGGTCTACGCGCCCGATTTCGCGCAGCGCAAAGGGCAGCAGCAGCGCCGCCGCCACGCTCACCCGCGCCGCCCCTAGCTCCAGGGCCGAAAACACTACCAGGCCCTTCTTCATCAAAATAAACGAAGTGCCCCAGATGAGCGACAACACCCCCAGCAGCCCCCAGGCGGCGGCCGATGGGGCGGCCTCGGCTGGCCCAACCTCGGGCGCGGCCGATACGGCGGGTGCCAGGGCGTCGGCGGGCGGGTGGGAGGTGGGGCGGGGTAGGGTGGGAGCGGGCATGGCGCAAAATTACGCTTCGTCGCAGCGGGCGGCGTGCCGTAACATTGTTGGCAAATCCCATTTTACTTCCTGCTTATGTCCGCGCCCGCGCCCGCCCTCTCACCCCAAGAACTTGAAAAACAGCAAGCCGCCGCCGCCGCCGTGCGCTGGGTGCGCGATGGCATGGTGCTGGGCCTGGGCACCGGCACTACCTCGGCCCACTTTATTCGGCAGCTCGGCGTCCGCGTGCAGGAGGGTCTCAAGGTGCAGGGTACCGCGACCTCGCTGGCCAGCGAGGCACTGGCCCGGGAGCTGGGCATTCCGCTGCTAGAGCCGCGCCGGGGCCTCACCTTCGACCTGGCCGTGGACGGAGCCGACGAGCTCGATGGGCAGCTCCGCCTCATCAAGGGCGGCGGCGGGGCGCTGCTGCGCGAGAAAACGATCGAAACGGCCTCGCGCTACCTGCTAGTCATCGCCGATTCGAGCAAGGTGGTACCGGTGCTGGGCCGCTTCCCGCTGCCGCTGGAGGTAGTGCCCTTCGCCCTGCCCTGGGTGCTCGACGCGGTAGAGGCCCTGGGCGGTGCGCCCGTACTGCGAATGCATAAGGACGACCCCACCAGCCCCGTGTACTCCGACCAGCGCAACTTCCTCGTCGATTGCCACTTCGGCCAGATTCCCGACGCCGAGGGGCTGGGCCGGCAGCTCAAAACCATTCCCGGCATCGTGGAGCACGGCCTGTTCATCGGGCTGGCCAAGGCGGCCGTGGTCATTCAGGGTGGCGTGGCGCAGGTGCTCAAGCCCGGCGAGGCCGCCCGCCCCGCTGCCGACTTTGCGGAGCTGCCGTAGGGTATAGCCTACAGCCAAGGTGGTGACGACGCGGGGCTGCGCCCCGTGCCGACTATTCGCGGGTCCCTGGTCCGCTACGGCCACCCCGCGTGATCTTTCGTTAATGTTCCGCGATGTAACACCAAGCTCCAGCTTGGTGAATTGCTTTGGGAGCGTACCCTAACGCATCACCAAGCTGGAGCTTGGTGTTACATTGTTCAGTTGAGCCACACAAACGATTTAAAGTTGAAGCAAAAAGCCGGCTGCCCTTTAAGGGCAACCGGCTTTTCTTTGAAATAACCCAGGTAGCTTATCGAGTCAGCGCCCGCGCGGCGGGCTCATCCAAAAACCAATCGACCTGCCCACCCGGCAGCTCGATGAGCTGGGCCGGGTACTGGTCTACGTCGCGGGGCAGCTCCAGTATCTGGTGCACGGCTTCGGCCTTGCCCTCGCCGTAGACGAGGAAGGCCACGGCCCGCGCCTGATTGATGAGCGGCGCGGTAAACGTGATGCGAAATACCTGCTGCTCGGGCAGCCATGCTTCTTTCACGCCCACCGTTTTATCGTGCAGCACGGGCGTGTGCGGGAAGAGCGAGGCCGTGTGGGCATTGTCGCCCAGACCCAGCAGCACGAGGTCGAAGCGGGCTTCCTGCTCCCCAAAGAATTCCTCCACGTCTACGCCGTACTGGGCGGCGGCTTCGGCGGGGGCCAGCTCGGTATCCACGGCAAATACCTGCCCGGGCTTGATGCTCAGCGGGTCGAAGAGGGCCTTCTTGGCCATCAGGTAGTTGCTGTCGGGCGAGGTGTGGGGCACGTTGCGCTCGTCGCCGAAGAAAAAGTAAGCCTTGTCCCACGCTACCTGCTCGCGGTAGGCGGGCGAGGCCAGCAGCTCGTACAGCTTCTTGGGCGAGCTACCGCCCGAGAGCGCCACCGCGAAACGGCCCCGCGCCGCCACGGCCTGGCTGGCCTGGGTTACGAAGTAATCGGCCAGCGCCGTGAGCACCGCCTCGGCGGTGGGCGCTACGTGCAGGGTGAAGCTACTTTTTTCCATTGAGCGGGAGGGTAAACCAGTGAAAGCCATCCTTGGCGATGAGCGCCTCGGCTACCTCCGGCCCCCAGGAGTCGGCCGAGTAGTTGGGGAAATTCTGACTGATGCGGTTTTGCCACGAGGTCAAGATGGGCATGACCAGATCCCAGGCTTCCTCGACTTGGTCGGCCCGCATGAAGAGCGTTTGGTCGCCCATCATCACGTCGAGCAGCAGGGTTTCGTAGGCCTCGGGGGCCTGCGCCTGGTACGTGCCCTTGTAGTCGAATACCATGTCCACGGTGTTGAGCATCATGTCCACGCCGGGGCGCTTGGCCTGCACTTGCAGGCGAATACTCATCTCGGGCTGAATGCTGATAACCAAGCGGTTTTGGCGCATGGCATCGGCCGTTTCGGGCGGGAAGATGAAGTGCGGGACGTCCTTGAACTGGATGGTAATAACCGAGGCCGAGCGGTGCAGGCGCTTGCCCGTGCGCAGGTAAAACGGTACCCCCTGCCAGCGCCAGTTGTCCACGAAAAACTTCACGGCGGCGAAGGTCTCGGTGTTCGACTGCGGGTTGGCGTTGGGTTCCTCGCGGTAGCCGGGCACCTGCTCGCCTTCGATCCAGCCGCGGCCGTACTGCCCGCGCACCGCCTGCTCGCGCACGCTCTCGGGCGTGAAGCGGCGCATGGCGCGCAGCACGTCCACCTTGCGGTTGCGCACTTCCTCGGCCGAGAAGCTGATGGGCGGCTCCATCGCCACGATGCACAGCAATTGCAAGAGGTGGTTCTGAATCATGTCGCGCAGCGCCCCCGAGCCGTCGTAGTAGCCGGTGCGCTCGCCCACGCCCAGGTTTTCGGTCACCGAAATCTGCACGTGCTCGATGTGGTCGCGGTTCCAGAGCGGCTCCATGATGGCATTCGCGAAGCGGAAGGCCATGATGTTCTGCACCGTCTCCTTGCCCAGGTAGTGGTCGATGCGGTAAATCTGCTTTTCCTGGAAGATGCGCCCCAGCAGCGCGTTCAGCTCCTTGGCCGAGTTGAGGTCGTGGCCGAAGGGCTTCTCGATAACGATGCGCGTGCGCTCGGGGTCTTCGGTGAGGCCGGCCTTGGCCAGGTTCTCGGCGATGATGGGGAAGAAATTGGGGGCTACTGCCAGGTAGTAGATGACGTTGGCGGGCGTCTTCCATTCCTTCTCGTAGCCCTTGATGAGCTTGGCAAAGTCGCGGTAGGTGTCGGCGTTCTGCACGTCGGCGGCCTGGTAGCGAATGTGCGGGCCAAAGCCCTGCCATTTATCATCCGCCACCTTGCCGGTGCGCGAAAACTCGTTGATGTCGGCCAGCATCCGGCCCTGAAACTCCTCGTCGCTGAGCTTGGTGCGGCCGGTGCCGATGAGGGCAAACTGCTCGGGCATCCAGCCTTCGAGGTAGAGGTTGTAGAGGGCCGGGGCCAGCTTGCGGGCGTTGAGGTCGCCGGTGCCGCCGAAGATGACGAAGACCGTCGGCTGGGATTTGAGGGCAGCGTTCATCTAGGCTTGGGTGGTAGTGGGCTCTTGGTTCGACTGCTTGCCGCCGGGCGTGGGCGGCGTGGCGGGCGCTTCGTTGGCGGCCGGGCCGGCCGGGGCCTCGGGCTTGCTGCGCAGGCCGGTCCACTGAGTATGGAATACGCCTTCCTTGCCAATCAGCTCGTAGGTGTGGGCGCCGAAGTAATCGCGCTGGGCCTGAATGAGGTTGGAGGGCAGGCGGCCCGTGCGGAAGGCGTCGAAGTAGCCCAGCGCTGAAGTGTAGGCCGGCACCGGCAGGCCCGCCAGCAGGGCGGCCGAGGCGATGGCGCGGGCGCCGCCGGCGCTGCCTTGCACCAGCTTCTGCACGTTGGCGTCGAGCAGCAGGTGGGCCAGCTTGTTGTCGCCATCGAAGGCGTTGAAGATGTCGTTCAGGAATGTGGAGCGGATGATGCAGCCCCCGCGCCAGATTTTGGCGATGGTCGCCAGCTGCAAGTCGTACTTAAACTCGTCCGAGGCGCGGGCCAGCATGTGCATGCCCTGCGCATAGGTGATAACCATACTGAAGTAGAAGGCTTCCTCCAATTGCTTGAGCAGCTCTTCCTTGTCGCCGGCCAGCGGGCCCGCTACGCCGTACTGCTGGGCCAGCTGCTCGCGCAGGGCCTTGTACTTCGACAAGTCGCGCATCGACACGGCCGAGTCTACGGTCGGAATGGGGGCTTGCAGGTCCATTGCCACCTGCGAGGTCCACTTGCCGGTGCCCTTGGCCCGGGCCTCGTCCTTGATGTCGTCGAGCAGCAGGTGGTCGCTATCGGGGTTTTTAAAGGCGAAGATGTCCTTGGTAATGTCGAGCAGGAAGGACTGCAAGCGGCCCTCGTTCCACTTCGTAAATACCTGGCCGATGGCCGCGTTGTCGAGGCCCAGCCCGGTTTTGAGCACGCCGTAAGTTTCGGCAATCAGCTCCATGAGGCCGTACTCGATGCCGTTGTGCACCATTTTCACGAAGTGGCCGGCGGCCCCCGGTCCCATCCAGGCCACGCAGGGCGTGCCGTCGGCCTTAGCCGCAATGGCTTCGAACACCGGTTGCATCACTTTGTAGGCTTCGCGGTCGCCGCCGGGCATCATGCTGGGGCCGAAGCGGGCGCCTTCCTCGCCGCCGCTCACGCCCATGCCGAAGAAGTGCAGGCCCTTCGCGTCCAGCTCCTTGTCGCGGCGCTCGGTGTCGAGGTAGTAGGAGTTGCCGCCATCGATGAGAATGTCGCCGGGGCTGAGCAGCGGCGTCATGTCGGCAATTACGCTGTCCACGATGGCCCCGGCGGGCACCAGCATCATGATGGCGCGGGGCGTTTTAATGCTTTTTACGAAGGCGGCTGCGTCGGTGAAGCCTTTCACGGGCTTTCCCTGGCCTTCCTGGCCCAGCAGGTCCACTTGCTTTTGATTTTTGTCGTAGCCGGCCACGGCAAAGCCGTGGTCAGCCATGTTCAGCAGCAGGTTGCGGCCCATCGTGCCGAGGCCAATCATGCCGAATGCGTAGTCCGTGGGGGTGTCGCTCATTGTGCGAAAGAAAAGGTGTGAGTGCGCAAAGGAAGGCTATACGCGGAAAAGACCGCCGGGCTGCCTTGGTAGCAGGTCCGGCCAGCCAGTGGTAGCCCGATTAGCGTAAGCGCAACGCACCTTCTCAGGTTTGAAAAATGCTCGCCCTCAACCCAATTATTTGCGGACTGCTGGCCTTGGCAGCGGGGTCGTCTACGGTCACCCCGCCCGCCGTGCCGCCCGGCCTAGCCGCAGTACTACGTGCCGCTCGCTGGCAGCACCGGGTACTGCTCATCGGCGCACCCACGGCCAGTCAAGCCGATTTTCAGCACCAGAAGAAATTATTGGCCGCCGAGGCCAACGGACTGGCCGAGCGTGATTTTAAAGTCATTGACGTGCCCTACGACCAGCTCACGCCCGCCGACCGCCAGTACTGGACGCAGCAGCTCGGCCAGCCAGTAACCGGCTTTCGCGTCGTGCTCATCGGCAAAGACGGCGGCATTAAACGCACCGAAACCCAGCCGCTGGCCCCGGTCAGCCTCTTCGGCACCGTCGATAAAATGCCCATGCGCCGCCGGGAAATGCAAAGTAGGAAGGAGTAAAAGTCAAAGCACCCAAAAACGTCCGTCATGCTGCGCTTGCGGAAGCATCTCTACCGCACCGTTGGGTGAAGTGGGCGAGATGCTTCGGCAAGCGCAGCATGACGGACGTTTTTGGGTTACTTATGCTACCCTTTGGTAGTGGTAGTAAAGGTGGCTAGCCCACCAGCACGGCGTCACTCGCCGCAATCTCCTCTAAAATCGCGTACACCTGCTCGCCGTTCTCGGCATCGACCAGGCGGGTGCGCCACTGCTTGGCTCCTTCCAGACCCCGGAAATAGTGCGCGTAGTGGCGGCGCATCTCGAAGATGCCGGCCTTGGGTCCCTTCCACTCCAGGCTTTTGTCGAAGTGCATCTTGCACATGACAATGCGCTCTTCCAGCGTGGGTGGGGCCAGCCGCTGGCCGGTCGCCACGAAGTGCTTCACCTCGCGGAAAATCCAGGGGTAGCCGATGGCCGCGCGGCCGATCATCACGCCGTCCACGCCGTAGCGAGTTTTGTATTCGAGCGCCTTTTCGGGCGAGTCAATGTCGCCGTTGCCGAAAATCGGGATCTTGATGCGCGGGTTCTCCTTGATTTTAGCGATGAGCCGCCAGTCGGCCTCGCCCTTGTAGAGCTGCACGCGGGTGCGGCCGTGCACCGTCAGCGCCTCGATGCCCACGTCTTGCAGGCGCTCGGCCACTTCCTCCACGTTGAGCGTGTCGTTGTCCCAGCCCAGGCGGGTTTTCACGGTTACGGGCAGGGGCGTGTTTTTAACCACGGCGGCGGTCATGGCCACCATCTTGGGGATGTCGCGCAGCAGGGCCGCGCCCGCGCCGCGCAGGGCCACCTGCTTCACCGGGCAGCCGTAGTTAATATCGATAAGGTCGGGGCCAGCCTCGGTGCTGATGGCCGCGCACTCACCCATCGTCTCCACGTCAGAGCCGAAGAGCTGAATGCCGATGGGCCGCTCGTAGTCGAATACGTCCAGCTTCTGCCGGCTTTTGGCGGCGGCGCGGATGAGTCCTTCCGAGGAAATAAACTCGGTGTACATCAGGTCGGCCCCGTTGGCCTTGCACACGGCCCGGAAGGGCGGGTCGCTCACGTCCTCCATCGGGGCGAGCAGCAAGGGGAAATCGGGAAGCTGGATGTTGCGAATATTGACCACAGATTTAACGGATTTAACGGATTGAAACGGATGCTAGCGTAGGGGGCGCGTCGGGGTGGCGCGGGTGTTTTTGGCGTGGCGGAGCACTCGTTGAGCGCGAAGGCAAAGCCAGCGTGCTACTCAGCCAGAATTTATTGCGCAAATTTACACCCCCTTGAACACCCCTGACCTTATGAATGGTTTATCGCCCCGCTCCGTGCACCCCGCCGCGCAGCTGCTAATGCTGCTGGGGCTGGCCGTGGCGGGGCTGTGCCTGGCTAGCCTGGTGGCCGTCGTGCTGGCTACTGTTGTTTATGGCTTGTCGTTGGAGCAGTTCGGCAAGCTGGCAGCCTCGCCCCAGCGTATGCCGCAGGGCTGGAGCGTGCTAATGCTCTACCAAGGCCTGTCGCTGGCGGGCGTGGGGGCGGGGGCGTTGGTGGTGCCGCGCCTGGTAGGGCAATCGGTAGCCAGCTATTTCGCCCCGCGCCGGCTAGGAGCCGGGTGGTGGCTGGGCGCCGCCGGGCTGGTTATTCTCTGCTCGGTGCCGTTTTTATCGGCGCTGGTGTCGTGGAATGCCAGCGCCCATTTCCCTGGCGTGCTGCACGGTTTCGAGCAGTGGGCGCGGGGCAAGGAAGACCAAGCCGCCGAGCTCACGAAGTTTCTTACGAATTTTAATTCGCCCGGCCGCCTGCTGGTGGGGTTGGTCGTTATCGCCGTCGTGCCCGCCGTGGCCGAGGAGCTGGTGTTTCGGGGCGGGGTGCAGCGCTGCCTGGTGCAGTGGTTCGGCTCGCGGCACGTGGGCGTGTGGCTGGCGGCGGCCATCTTTTCGGCGATTCACGTGCAGTTCTTCGGGTTCGTGCCGCGCTTCGTGCTGGGGCTGGTACTGGGCTACCTCTACGAGTGGAGTGGCAACATCCTGGTGCCGATGGCCGCCCACTTCACCCAGAACGCCTCGCAGCTCATTTTGCTCTACCTGGCGCAAGGCAAGCACCTGCCCAACTCCTTCGACCCCGATGCTACGCAACCTTTGCCCTGGGCTACCGTCCTGGCATCGGCCGCGCTCACGGCGGGGCTGCTCTACTGGCTGCATCAGCGCTGGGAGGCCCACCGCCCCGCCGCCCCGACCCTCGACCCCGCCCCGTCCAGTGCGCGGGTATTACCCTAGCTTTTTCACGCCCTAGCCCTGCCCGATTTGAACCCTGCCGCTACCCCTGCCCCCGACTCCGAAGACAAGCCTAAAGGACCCAGCAACCTGCGCCTGCGCGTGATATGGGGGGCGCTGGCGGCGGTGTTACTCGTGGGCTGCACGTTTGGCGGGCCTATTCCGTTCGCCTTATTCTTTGCGGCGGTGCAGGCGGTGATTTTGAAAGAGTTTTATCGCATTATGCGGGCCAGCGGGGTCAAGCCGGCGTTCTGGCTGGGGATTGTGGTAGGACTTCTTATCTTCTTTGCCATCAATTTCGCGACGGGATATATCGCTTACGCAAAGCAGTTTGGCTGGCCTACTAGCTGGACCATCTACCCACCATTAACGGCAACGCCGCAAGCAACGGAAAGTCGCGGTCCCGGCGGGTGGCTGGGCCTAGATCACTTAGTAATTTCAGCACAGGTATGGCTGGGTGGGGCTCTAGTACTGCTGGTGCTGCTAATGCTGCGCGAGATACTGCTGTGGCCCAACAATGGCCAGCCCGCGAACAATATTGGCGCTACCATCACGGGCTTGCTCTACGTTAGCTTGCCAATGGCCCTGCTGAGCGTCATCGCCTACGGCTCGGGCCACTTCGAGCCCGGCCGGGTATTCTGCCTCATCTTCTTCGTGTGGGCGGCCGACACCGGGGCCTACTTCGCCGGCAAAAACTTTGGCAAGCACAAGCTGGCCCCCAGTATCTCACCCGGCAAAACCTGGGAGGGCTGGGCTGGGGGCGCGGCGCTTACGCTGCTGGTGGGCTGGGCCGCTGGTTACTTCCTGCCCGATATTCCGCTGAGCCATCGGCTGGTGGCGGCCGGCGTAGTGGCGGTATTCGGCCCGCTCGGCGACTTGGCCGAGTCGATGCTCAAGCGTAGCGCGGGCGTGAAGGACTCGGGTACCTTCCTGCCCGGGCACGGCGGCTTGCTCGACCGCTTCGACGCCTTCCTGCTGGTGCTGCCGGTGCTGGCGCTGCTGCAAGCCCTGTTGGGCTAGCGGTGAAATAGCGAGGGGTGAAATGGTAAAATGGCGAGGGGTAAAATAGTGAGTTGGACACAGTCTTAACTCGCCATTTCACCCCTCGCCATTTCACCATTTCACCCCTCACCATTTCACCGCTTGTACCTTTGCGGCGCTTATTCGTAAGCAGGCGCAATACTTCCGCATCCCACCCACCCCTCACCCCATTACCCTATCACATGGCAGCCACCACTGTGTACAAAGAACCCGCTCCCCGGGTCGAGAATACCGAAAATCCGCTTGAGTCCATGATGTCGCGCTTCAACGTCGCGGCTGAAATTCTGGGCCTCGACGATACTTCTTACGAAGTGCTCAAAGCTCCTGATAAGCAAGTTATCGTGCATATGCCCGTCATGATGGACAACGGCAAAGTGCAGGTTTTTGAAGGCTACCGCGTAGTACACAACACCATCCTCGGCCCCAGCAAAGGCGGGATCCGCTACGATAAGAACGTAAACCTCGACGAGGTAAAAGCCCTCGCCGCCTGGATGACCTGGAAGTGCGCCGTGGTTGATATTCCCTACGGCGGAGCCAAGGGCGGCATCATCTGCGACCCCACCACCATGAGCGTGGGCGAGCTGGAGCGTCTCACCCGCGCCTACACCGTGTCGATGAAGGACGTATTCGGCCCCGACCGCGACATTCCGGCTCCCGACATGGGTACCGGTCCCCGCGAAATGGCCTGGATTATGGACGAATTCTCCAAAACTGCCGGCCAGACCTCCTCGGCCGTGGTCACGGGCAAGCCCCTGGTAATGGGCGGCTCGCTGGGCCGCACCGAGGCCACCGGCCGCGGCGTGATGATTTCGTGCCTGGCGGCGATGAACAAGCTGGGCATGAAAATCGAGGAAACCTCGGTAGCTATTCAGGGCTTCGGCAACGTGGGCTCCTGGACGGCCAAGCTGATGTTCGACAAGGGTTTGACTATTAAAGGGGTGTCGGATATCTCCGGTGCTTACTGGAACGACAAAGGCATCAACATCGACGAAGCCATTGCCTACAAAAACGCCCACGGCGGCCGCCTCGAAGGCTTCGAGGGTGCCGAGCCCATGGACCCCACCAAGCTCCTGACCTCGGCCGTTGACGTGCTGGTGCCCGCCGCCGTGGAAGACGTGATTACCGAGCACAACGCGCCCTACATTCAAGCCAAGCTCATCGTGGAGGGTGCCAACGGCCCCACCTCGGCCTCGGCCGATCCCATCATTTATGGCAAGGGCATTTCGGTAGTTCCCGATATTCTGGCCAACTCGGGCGGCGTGACCGTGAGCTACTTCGAGTGGGTGCAGAACAAGCAGGGCTTCAAGTGGAGCTCCGAGATGGTAACCGAGCGTGCCGACCGCATCATGACCGACGCCTTCGAAAAAGTGTACGCTACCAGCCAGAAATACAATATTTCGCTGCGCATTGCCGCCTACGTAGTGGCCATCGACAAGGTAGCCCAGACGTACAAATACCGCGGCGGGTACTAATGACCAGACCGCAGATTTAACGGATTTAACGGATTTCGGGGATACGCCCGCCGGCCTCCGGCAGCGGGTTGGCTTTGGGGTTCGTGAAGGTTGATATGCGGCGGGCAACTTGCCGAATTTGAGGGAGGCGCGGGCCGGATGGCCCGCGCTTTTCTATTTTTGGGGCTGCAAGGCACCGTAAAGCTTTTAGCGCTTATCTCCGCCCGGCATCTCTACGTACCATAAGGCACCGGGCGTATCCATCCCGCGCCCCAAAAGCCAGCCCGCGGAGCGGGCATATCCCCGAAATCCGTTAAATCCGTTAAATCTGTGATAAAAATACATAAAGAAGGCCGCCGCATCCTGTTCGTGACGCTGCTGGTGCTGCTGGCCCTCAACCTGTTGCTGAGCCGCTACAACGGCCCCAACGTGATATTCAACCGCATTTTTGCGGCAGCTTCCGTGGCGGCGTTCCTGATGTTGCTCCAATTCTTCCGCTCGCCGTACCGACGTCTGCTTACCCACGAAGACCTCCTGCTGGCCCCGGCCGACGGCAAGGTAGTCGTTATCGAGGAAGTTATCGAAACGGAGTACTTCGAAGATGCGCGTCGGCAGATTAGCGTGTTTATGTCGCCCATCAACGTGCACATTACCCGCAACCCGGTGTCGGGCATCGTAAAATATTTCAAATACCACCCCGGCCAGTACCTCGTGGCCTGGCACCCCCAGAGCAGCACCCAAAACGAGCGTACCACGGTGGTAGTGGAGAGTGATGCCGGCCCGCTGGTGCTTTTCCGCCAGATTGCCGGAGCAATGGCCCGCCGCATCGTGTGGTACGTCAATGAGGGCGACGAAGTAAGCCAGGGCGAAGAGTTTGGCTTCATCAAGTTCGGCTCGCGGGTGGATATTTTCGTGCCGCTCGACGCCGAAATCAAAGTGGAGCTGGGCCAGAAAGTAAAGGGCGGCGAAACGGTAATCTGCCAGTTCAAGGCCTAGCCAAGGTCCGCCGCGCTACGCCACCCAACGCAAAGGGCCGGCTTCTCCAAGTAGAGAAGCCGGCCCTTTGCGTTGGGTAGAGAGTAAGCAAATCAGCGCTGCACCTGTTCCATCTGCTGGCGTAGCAGCTTGGCCGTTTCGGGATTGAGCATGAAGAAAATCGTAATCAGTAGGATGCACGCCCCGAGCGGCAGCAGCCAGTTGCGCGGCTGAAACTGATACGTGCCCACGTAGCGCGGCCAAAACCACCAGATGTACGCGAAGATGATGGGCAGGTCGATGATGAAGGAAAGGGGCGTCATCATGTGATGCCGGGCCAGCCAGGTGATGAGCAAGGTGCGCCCTACCATGTAGACCAGCACGAAGGCTGCCAGGCCCAGTACGGCCTTGCCGCGCTTCATCATGCGCATGTTGAGGGCCAGCAGCACGGCCCCCGCCACGACCGACACCATCGCCGACATAACCACGATGCCCGCCGGCGAATAGAGGCGCGGTAGCTCTTCCTCCTCAACCGGGGCGGGCTGCTGGGCGGCCTGCCGGGCTTGCTCCTGCACCACGGCCTCCAGCGCGGGGCGCAGGTCGGCGTCTTCGGGTGCGGGCTGGCCCCGGCGGCGCAGCTCATCGAGCGCGGCCAGTACGGCATCTTCGCGGTACTGGGCGTGGCCCGTCACGTAAGCGCGGAGGTCGGCGTAAGGCTTGAGGGCCATCTTGGCCGCGTAGTCTTCCATAAAATGATGAGCAGGGCAATGGACAGTGAGCAGTTGCCAGGGGGCAGCGGTAACAACTGCTCACTGGCTACTACTCCTGGTAAAACTCAGAAATGGCTGCGCCCGCCCGGCGCACATCCTCAAACGAATTATAGAGCGGCACGGGTGCCAGCCGGATAACATTGGGCTCGCGCCAGTCGGCAATAATGCCCTGAGCGGCCAGAAAGTCAAACAGCTCGCGCCCGTGCTCGTGCACCAGCAGCGAGAGCTGGCAGCCGCGCTGCGCGGGGTCGGCGGGCGTAATGATTTCGAGCTTCTCCTTGGGCAGGCCGAGCTGTTTAATCAAAAACTCCAGGTAACCCGTGAGCTTTTCGCTTTTCTGGCGCAGGGTAGTCACGCCGCCGGCCCGGTCGAAAATCTCCAGGTTGGCGCGGTGCACGGCCATCGGTAGCACCTGCCCGCACGAAAGCTGCCAGCCCGAAGCGCCCGGCGACGGCCGGAAGCCCGGCTTCATCTGGAAGCGCTCCTTGGGGTCGTAGCCCCACCAGCCGGCCAGGCGCAGCAGGTCGGGCCGGTGCGCAAAGCGCTCGTGGATAAACACGCCCGAGGTGCCGCCCGGCCCCGAGTTGAGGTATTTGTACGTGCACCAGCAGGCAAAATCCACGTCCCAGTCGTGCAGGTGCAGTACTACGTTGCCCGCCGCGTGGGCCAGGTCGAAGCCCACGGTAGCCCCCACCGCGTGCCCGGCCCGCGTAATGGCCGCCATGTCGAATACCTGCCCGGTATAGTAATTGATGCCGCCGAAAATGATGGTGGCCAGCGAGTCGCCTAGCTCGGCGATTTTAGCCTCGATGTCCTCGGTGCGCAACGTGTGCTCGCCGGGGCGGGGCGTTATTTCCACAATGGTCTCGGCGGGGTCGAGGCCGTGCAGGCGGGCCTGGCTTTCGAGCGCGTACTGATCGGAGGGGAAGGCTCCGCCTTCCATCAGCACCTTGTAGCGGGTGGCCGTGGGCTGGTAAAATGAAACGAGCAGCAGGTGCAGGTTCACCGTCAAGGTGTTCATTACCACCACCTCGATGGGCCGGGCACCCACCACGCGGGCCGTTGCTTCGGCCAGGGTATCCTGGTAAAACATCCAGGGCGACTCCCCGTGGAAATGGCCCTCCACTGCCTGCGTTTCCCACGACTTAAACTCGTTTTCCACGGCGGCGCGGGCGGCGCGGGGCAGCAGCCCCAGCGAGTTGCCGCAGAAATAAGCCGTGGGCTGGCCCTCGGGGCCGGGCGGAATATGAAACTCCTGCCGGAAGGAGGCCAGCGGGTCGGCGGCATCCTGGGCGGCGGCAAAGGAAGGAGAGGCGTCGTAGGTCATGCGGGGTAGAAAAGTAGCGCGGGCTCGCCGGAGCCCGCGCCAATCGTTCGACTTATTCAGGGGGAGAGCTCGTGGAGCCCCCGCCGTAGTTACATTTTCTCAAAAATCATGGCCGTGCCTTGGCCTACACCCACGCACATGGCTGCGAGGCCGTAGCGGACGCCCTCGCGGCGCTGCATCTCGTGCACCAGCGTGGCGATGATGCGCGCCCCACTCGACCCCAGCGGGTGCCCCATCGCGATGGAGCCGCCGTTGACGTTGAGCTTGGTCGTGTCGATGCCTAGCTCGCGAACCACGGCCACGCTCTGCGAGGCAAACGCCTCGTTGATTTCAAACAGGTCGATGTCGGCCAGCGTCAGGCCGGCTCGCTCCAGCACTTTGCGGATGGCTGGCACCGGCCCCATGCCCATAATGGCCGGATCGACGCCCGCCACCGACGAGGCGACGACGCGGGCCATCGGCTTGAGGTTGTAGCGCGTCAGAGCCTCGTCGCTGACCAGCAGAGCGGCGGCCGCGCCGTCGTTGATGCCGGCGGCGTTGCCCGCCGTTACGGTGCCGCCGTCGGGCTGGAAGGCAGGCTTGAGGGTCGCCAGTTTTTCGAGGGTCGAAACGCGGGGCTGCTCGTCGGTGTCAAACAGGGCCGTGTCGCCCTTGGGCTGGGGCAGAAATACCGGCACCAGCTCCTTGCGGAAGCGGCCCTTCTCGGCGGCCCGGTGGTACTTGCGCTGGCTTTCGAAGGCGAAGGCATCCTGCTCCTCGCGGCTGATGCCGTACTGGCGGGCCACGTTTTCGGCCGTGTCGCCCATCGTGTAGGGGTAGTGCTCCTTAGCCAGCCGGGGGTTGACGAAGCGCCAGCCCAGCGTCGTGTCGTGGGCCGTAAAATCGCGGGCAAAGGCCGTCGAGGACTTTGCCATTACGAACGGGGCGCGGGTCATGCTCTCGGCCCCGCCGGCCAAGAACACGTCGCCCTCGCCGCACTTGATGGCGCGGGCGGCGTCCATAATGCTTTGCATGCCACTAGCGCACAAGCGGTTTACGGTATTGCCGGGCACGGTCACGGGCAGGCCAGCCAGCAGCGCGGCCATGCGGGCCACGTTACGGTTGTCTTCGCCGGCCTGGTTGGCAGCACCCAGTATCACGTCCTCCACCGCGTTTTTATCGAGGCTGGGGTTGCGCCGCAGCAGCTCGCGCAGAACAAGGGCGGCCAGGTCGTCGGGGCGAACGCTGCTGAGCGCGCCGCCAAATTTTCCAATCGGGGTGCGCACGGCATCCACGATATACGCATTAGGCATTCCGGGGGTATCGTTGGGGCGAAGCTAGTCCGCCGGTTGAGGGCTAATTTTGGCCTGGCGACGCGCGTCGGCGCGGGCCTTTTTCACAACCGCAAAGATGATACAAAGAATTCAAAGCGTTTTTCTATTGCTGCTGGCGCTGGCAATGCTGAGCCTGCTGGCCCTACCCCTCTGGCACAAAGTCGATGCCCTCACGCACCAGGAGCTGACCCTGACGGCCTTTAATTTCCGGGCGGTCAACATGCCGCAGCCCACCACCGGGGCCCCGGTGTGGATTATCGCCGTGCTGGCCCTGGCCTCGGCCGCCGTAGCCATCTACGAAATTTTTCAATTTCGTAATCGCTTCACGCAGCTCAAGCTCGGCATGCTCAACCTGCTGCTGCTGGTCGCCACGTTCGGCGCTGCGTTCTACTTCTCCAACGTAGGCGAGGCCTTCCTCAATCCCAAGCTCGAAGGGCAGAATCAGCCGGCGCTTTACCTGCCCACGCTGGGCCTGCTGCTCAATCTGCTGGCTAACCGCTTTATCCGCCGCGATGAGCAGCTGGTGCGCAACAGCTACGACCGCCTGCGCTAGGCGCTAAGCCTCTCGCATTTCAACCCAAAAGCCCCGGCTGCCAGATAGGCGGCCGGGGCTTTTGGGTTGAAGTGGGTAAGCGTCTAATGCACTACTGGCGGGGCAGGCCCAGGTGGTTGAGTATCCGGGCGGCATCGGAGGGAAAAGTAAGGACCGAGAGCACGCGGTGAAAATTCTGGGGATCAACGAGGTGAGCGTAGCCAAATTCGGCCGCCTTCTGCTGCGATTCGGAGAAAGTCATCGTGCGTACCATTGCCGCTAGGTCGTCGGCCCGCACGTACGTCCGCCCCACGGCCTGGTAAAACAGCGGCAGCCGCTTGTCGTCGAAAGCGTACTGCCGCAGCGTGCGCACCAGGTCGGCGGCGTCCTGCCGGCTGAGCGGCTGCAAATAAGTACCCGGCGTTGGGTAGCCGCCGGGTGCGGGGGCCGGGTAGCCACCCGGAGCTGGGTAGTTACCGGGGGCTGGGTAGTTGCCCGCGGGCGGGTAGCCCGGTGCCCCACCGGTCGGCGGGTAAGCGGGGCCGGTAGGGTAGCCCGACCCCGCCGTGGGCGGATAGCCCGCCGAGCCGGCGGGGGCGTTGCCGGGTTGGCCGCCGTAGCCCGGGTCGGCGGGCTGGCCGTAGGTGCCGGGCTGGTCTTCGTAGCCGTAGCCCGGCAAGGCGGTGGTGCTCACCTGGCGCAGCTGCCAGCCGTAGCCCGGGCGCTGCGTGAGCACGAAGCTGGTTTCCAGCCCTTCCTCCAGCCACACCGTGGCCTGCACGCGTGGACCACGGCCGCGGGGTGCCGTCAGTAGGCTCAACTCTACCTGGTGGACACCGGGGGCCACGTTGTCGAGGTGTACTTGCTGGGCCGTGGGGCGCGTCACGCTTTGGCCATCAAGCAGCAAGCTGAAGGCTTGCCCCCGCTCAACGCTGAAATTGACCACGACCGGCGGCGTAGCGGCCAGGCTTGCCGAAAGGCCCGCAAAGGATAATAAGCCAGTTAGGCAATAGGTAAAGAGCGCTTTCATAGGGGCGGGAAAAAGAAGCTTGGCGAAGATGCCCAGTTGACTAGCTTTTTCCAAACCTCGTGCCAGCCCACTAAAAAGCCTCCGGGTTGCGGAGGCTTTTTAGTGGGCTATAGCCGCGTAGCGGGGCGATTACTTGTCGATGCGCGTCACCTTAAACTCGGTACGACGGTTACGCTGATAATCCTCCTCCGTCTTGGCGTCTTTTATGATGGGCCGGGTTTCGCCGTAGCCTTTGGCCGTGATGCGGCTCTGGCTCACGCCTTTACTCACGATATAGGCCACCGCCGCTTCGGCCCGCCGCTGGCTCAGTTTCAAGTTGTAGGCGTCTTTGCCGCGCTGGTCGGTGTGCGAGCTCAGCTCGATGTTGATTTTAGGATTATCGAGCAAGGTTTGCACCAGCGTGTCGAGGCGCACGGCCGCATCGGGCCGGATGTTGGCCTTGTCGTAGTCGTAGAAGATGTCTTTCACCTCAATGGCCTTGTTCACGATGATTTTATTCAGCGTAAGCGTTACCGGGAGGCGAATCTCATTTTGCGGCTGCGGCAATTGGTCCTGGCTGGGGTAGCGGCCCACGGTGCTCACGCTGGCACGGGCCGTGAAATCGCCAGTGCGGTCGGCAAACAAACCATAGGTCTGGGCCGAGTCGAGCCGGGTAGTGAATTTGCCGTCGGGGCCGGTGCGTACGTCCTGCTTCTTACCGCTGCCGCTCGTGATGGTCACCGTCTCACCCGCCACGGGCTTGGTGGTACCGGCCTTGTCGTCGCGTTCCAGCACCGTGCCATCGACGTAGAAAATCACCGTCTTACGGGCTTTCTTCTTGAAGGTGTACAGGTCGTCCGAGCCCTTGCCACCGTCGCGGTTGGAAGAGAAAACTCCCACGCCGGGCGCGGTGAAGAAGGGCGCGAAGTCGTCGGCCGCGCTGTTGATACCCGGTCCCAGGTTTACCGGCTTGCCGCTTTTCACCTGGAAAATATCGAGCTTACCAAAGCCCGGGTGCCCATCCGAAGAAAAATACAGCGTACCGTCGGGGGCCACCCCGGGGAAGTTGTCATTGCCCACCGAGTTGATGCCCTCGCCCAGATTTTCAGCCGGCGAAAAGCGTCCGTTCGGCCCCAGCGTGGCCTTGTACAGGTCGTTGCCACCCTGCCCTCCCCGGCGCCCCGAGGCGAAGTAAAGCGTGGTACCGTCGGGTGCAAAAGCCGGCGCGAAGTCATCGGCCGTGCGGTCGTTGATATTGGCCAGGATGGGTTCCGTCCAGGCCCCGTTGCGGTAGTACGAAATCCAGAGGTCCACGCTTCGGTAGCCTTTTTTCGAGCCATCATTCGAGCGGGCGAAGACCATCGTCTTGCCGTCGGGCGTGTAGGTGGCGCTGGCTTGCAGTTCCTTATCGTTATTGAAGAGCGGCTCCAGCTTGCGGGCCGTACCGCCGGTCATGGCTGCCGCGTCATCAAATTTTTGGGCGTAGAGCGCCGTGTAGCGCTCGCCATTGCCGGGGTAAAACTTGCCGTCGCGGCCGGAGGCAAATACTAACTCGCCGCTACCGGGCATACGCGCCGTCGAAAAGTCGGAGTTGGGCGAGTTCACCGCGTCGAGCGGGGCTACGTCGTAGTTGGGATTGCTACTCGCCAGGGCCTTGCTGGCCGTGGCGCTCCGGGCCTCTGCCTCGGCCTGGGCTGCCAGGGTCCGGTTGGTCCCGCTCTGGGCATAAGCCGAAAAGCGGGTAGCCGCCTCGTCAAACTTGCCGCTGGCTTTCAGGGCCTGCGCGTAGCGGTAGCCGAGGTCGGGAATGCGGGCGTTGCCGT
This sequence comes from uncultured Hymenobacter sp., assembly GCA_913778455.1. Classification (GTDB taxonomy): domain Bacteria; phylum Bacteroidota; class Bacteroidia; order Cytophagales; family Hymenobacteraceae; genus Hymenobacter. Next base: position 34,675 of record CAJYVK010000020.1, read on the forward strand.
CCAGCGCCGCCTTGTAAAAGGGTTCAGCTTGGTCGAGGCGATTGGAAAGGCGATACGCCTCACCGAGGCGAAAATTCGCCACGGCTACACCTTTGCCTTTCGTTATCTGGGCTTTATAAAGCGGAATGGCCGCTTCGTACTCGCCCTGCATAAAGCGCTTATCGGCCTTACTGAGCTTGCCCGACGAGGCGCAGCCGCTCAGCAGCAGGGTCGAGCCCGCCGCCCCCATCACCATCAGTTTCTTTAAGGACGAGTATCGAGTGGAGAGCGCCATGCAGCCAGAAATAGCGGGTCTGATAGTTAGTTGAGCAAGTATACAACCGTTTCGGCCCGCGGGTTAGTGCCCTTAGTACGCGCTAGGCGGTAAAATAGCCAGCCAGCCAGGTCTGGCCAGCCGGAGCGGGCCACTGGCCGTCGAGCTGCCCTTTCGTCGTCAAGGTGTTATTGAAGTACAGCGTATCCGCCCCAACCTGCCCGGCCGCGATGGCTTCGCGCAGTTCGCGGCGCGTGAGCAGGCGCAGCTCGCCATTGGTCAGGAAGGCCATGCGTGACTTCTCAAGTAGTTGTATGCCTAGTAGTTGCTCTAGCTCTTGCACGAAGCGCACTGAGGCATCAATCGAGCAGCCGCTAGCCCCCGCTACCTGTTCATCGAGCCCGATAACTAAAAACTGCTTGTGCAGTAGCTGCGCCGAGGCGGCCAACTGCCGGCCGTGGCTCGTCCAGGCGTCGGCAAAAGCAGCCAGGCGCGGTAGCAACGCTACTATTTCTGACTCGGTTAGCGGACGGCTGGCCTGGTAAATCCACACGCGGGCCTGGGGAGGCAAATGGTCAAAGGCGACGTACATAGGACCGCAGATTTAACGGATTAAACGGATTTCGGGGATACGCTCGCCCGCCTGCGGCGGCGAGCTGACTACGCGGAGGTAGGTCTCGCTTGCCAACAAAAGTAAAAACTAGCGGAAATCCAACGGTACAAACGACGAGCCAGCATCCTTAGTGCGAATTCCGGCACCACAGTAAGCAAACGGCAAACGTTTCGAAAGCTTCACCCCGAAGAAAAAGCCCCCAACTACTCAACTAACCAGCCCGCCGCCGCAGGTAGGCGGGCGTATCCCCGAAATCCGTTTAATCCGTTAAATCTGCGGTCCTAGGCGTTGATTCCTTCCGCGCTGGCTACCAGCTCGGCCAGGTCAAATACCTGCACGGCGCTTTCCTGCTCTTTATTTTTAACGCCGTCGCTCATCATAGTCATGCAGAAGGGGCAGCTCACGGCGATGATGCTGCCTTGCAAGCTGTGCTGGCTGGGGACGGTGCGCTCGGTCTCGACGCCGCGCAGGTTATCAAGGGCGGCAGCCTGGCCGCTCAAGGTAGCTAGCGCCTCCTCAGTACGCTCGATGTTGATGTCCTTTTTGCCGGGCTCGGGCTCTTTCCACATCTGGGCACCGCCGGCGCCGCAGCAGAGGCCATTGGCCTTGCTGCGCTTCATCTCTACCAGGTCGGCATCGAGGGCCGCCAGCACGTCGCGCGGGGCCTCGTAGATATTATTGGCCCGGCCCAGGTAGCAGGAGTCGTGAAACGTAATGCGGCGGCCCTTATAGCTCTCGCCACCCTGCACGGCCACTTTACCTTCATTAATAAGCTGTTGCAGGTACGTGCTGTGGTGAATTACTTCATAATCACCACCCAGCGCCGGGTACTCGTTCTTGATGGTATTGAAGCAGTGCGGACAGGCCGTCACGATTTTCTTGATGCCGTAGCCGTTCATCGTGGTGATGTTCTGCATGGCCTGCATCTGAAACAGAAATTCATTACCCGCCCGCTTGGCGGGGTCGCCGGTGCAGCTTTCTTCGAGACCCAGCACCGCGTAGTTGGTGCCCACGTGCTCCAGAATGCGGGCGAAGGCGCGGGTCACGCGCTTGTAGCGGTCGTCAAAGGCACCGGCGCAGCCCACCCAGAATAGGATTTCGGGCGATTTGCCCTGGGCCGCCAGGTCGGCCACGGTCGGCACGGTAAGCTGGCGCTTGGCGGGGGCGGCGGGAGAGGAGGTAGGAGTCATTGCGGAAAATGCGGCAGCTGATAAGTCGGTAGGGGTGGTTTACGCCCGGGCGGGCGCTTTCTCGGCCACGTAGAGGTCATCGGCCCAGTTGAGGCGATCGGAGGGCGAGAAAGCCCACGGGGCCCCGTTGTTTTCGATGTTAGAAAACATCACGTTCAGTGAGTTGGGCGCGGCCGATTCTTCCAGCACCAGGAAGCGGCGCATCTCCACGATGCTTTCGAGCGGGTTGATGTTGACCGGACAGCTTTCTACGCAGGCGTTGCAGGTGGTGCAGGCCCAGAGCTCCTCGGGCGTTACCTTGCCGCGCAGCAGCGTGGCGTTGGCCAAGTCGGTAATGGGCTCGTGCTTGGCCTCGGGGCCGTACACGTTGGGGTGGAAGATGAGCGGCGAATTATACTTTTCCTCTACCCGGTCGCGGGTATCCATGATGATTTTACGCGGCGAGAGCAGCTTACCCGTGAGGTTGGCTGGGCACACCGAGGTGCAGCGGCCGCACTCGGTGCAGGAGTAGGCGTTCAGCAATGCCGTCCAGGGCAGGTCTTCCACGTCTTTGGCCCCGAAGGGCGTGGGAGCCAGGGCCGAGCCATCGGGGTTGGTAGCCGGCGCAGGTACCTCGTAGCTGGGGTCCATCATAGCCTTCACCTCGTGGGTGATGCTGTCCACGTTGGAAAACTGCCCCTGCGGTACCAGGCGCGAATACCACACATTGGGAAAGGCCATGATGATGTGGAAGTGCTTGGAGCTAGGCAGATAATTGAGGAACAATAAAATGCCAGTAATGTGAATCCACCAGCCAGCCCGCTCCAGCCCTTCCAGCGTAGCCACGTTGGTAGTAGGTAGCAGATTGGCCAGGAAGTGGCTAACCGGGAAAGCCCCCGGCAACTCCTTGCCTTCGAGCTGATGCAGCTTGATGTCGGCCGAGTTCATGAAGAACAGCGCCAGCATCAGGGCCACCTCGATGTAGAGAATGATGTTGGCGTCGAGCTTGGGCCACATGCGCAGCTCGGGGCCGGTGAAGCGCTGCACCGGCGGGTGGTGATTGCGCCGCCACCAGAAGGCCGCCACCGCCACGATAACGAGGGCCGCCAGGATCTCATTCACGGCCATCAGGGCATCGTACACCGGCCCCAAAAAGCTCAGGAAGCGGTGCGTGCCAAACAGCCCGTCGATGATAATCTCGATCACCTCAATGTTGATGACCAGAAAGCCCACGTACACTACCAGGTGCAACAGCGCGGGCGTGAGGCGCTTGAACATCTTCTGCTGGCCAAAGGCTACGAGCAGCGTTTTGTTGAGGCGCTCGCCGAAGTGGCCGCTCATGTCACGGTCGCGGCCGACGAGGATGTTAGCCCTGATTTTACGAACCTGCCAGGTGAAAAGGCCGAAAGCGGCCAGCAGGAGCAGTGCGAAAAGGATAGGTTGAAGCATAGACGGTAAAGGTAAGCCGGCGGGGTGGGATGGACGCGCAATTTAGTAGGCATGACGACTACCTTGCGCGGTGGGGCATCGCCTTCTCCTACGAATTACAAATTTTTTTGCCGAAAGGCTTGTTTCGTCGGCTTCGCGTAGTACTTTTGTGCTCCCAAGCCGCCACAACGGTCTACGGAAAAGGCAACATAGCTCAGTTGGTAGAGCACAGCACTGAAAATGCTGGTGTCGTTGGTTCGATTCCAACTGTTGCCACTAAAAAAGCCCCTAGCGAATAGCTAGGGGCTTTTTTATGTTAAAACATAGCTTGGGATAACTCTACCGACCCCGAATTTGGTCGAGCAGGTTAGTGCGGCGCTTAAATAGCACGTAACGGATGGAAAAAGCCGTGGGGAAGCGAGCGTAGTCGTCGCCTTTAAACTCGAAAGTGGGCTTGAAATCAAAGCTCAGGACAATGGGTAAAAAGGCCACTTTGTACTCTACGCCCACTAGGGCATCGAGGCCGCCAAAGCCCCCTGTATCCTTATTGTGACCGACGTGGCCGCCCGCGCCCACGTAGTAGTTGAGGCTGGGACCTAGGATGCCGAAGTGGTACTGCCCCAGCACCGTACCGCTGTACTCGCGTTCGCGCAGCCCGGCAATGCCCTCAATGGTAACGCGCGAGGCCACGCGTTGCTGCAAGGTGATGCCGTAGTTGCCGCCCCCCAGCCGGGCGCCCAGGGCCGTATTGTATTTCTGGGCCGCGGCGTGCTGGCTCCAGACGAGGGCCAGCAGGAGCAACCCGCCAAGCCGGAAAAAACGTAGGTGCATAAAAATCAGAAGGAGCCGGTTTACCCGTCGGAAAGGCAACTACGGTGCCAACGTCTACCAGGCCGGACCTAGTGCCCCAGCCCGGTCGTTGCCCTCACCCGACGTACAACATTCCGGCTTTTGCAGCTTTTATTCGAAGGCTACCGGTTGTTAGCCGGAACTTTGTACCGATATTTTTTCACCCACTACTTACTGCGTGTACCTGCATCACGTGGCTGCCTACCTACCGGCAGCCGTTGTTACGAACGAACACTTCACCCGGCTGAATGGTCTGGCTTCCGACTGGATAATCGAGCGTACCGGCATCCGGGAGCGTCGTAAGGCCGGGCCGGGCGAAAATGCCAATACCATGGCCATTGCGGCCACGCAAGCCCTGCTGGCCGAACTGCCCGACCTGGAGCCATCCAGCATCGACCTCATTGTGGCAGGTACCTACACGCCCCACGATACCATCTATACCGCCGCTCACGCCGTACAGCGGATGCTGAACATCAACGAGATACCCGTAGTAAGTATCTCGTCGGCCTGTTCCTCCCTGCTCAACGCCGTGGAGATAGTAGAAGGCTATTTTGCCCTTGGCAAGGCTAGTCGGGCACTGGTGGTGGTAAGTGAGCACAACACCGCCTACAACAACGAGGAAGATACCATGGCGGGCCACCTGTGGGGCGACGGCGCGGCGGCCCTGTTGTTCAGTAAGGAGCCGCTGGGCGCCGGTAGCCTGCGCGTAGCGCAAGTGCTGACGGGTGGGGCCGCGCCTATGGGCAAGGCTGATGAAGCCGTGACGCTCAAGCCCGTTGAGAAGGGCATTGTGATGCCTTTCGGGCGTGATGTGTTTCAGCAGGCGTGCACCTACATGGCCCGCATTACGCAGCAGCTGCTTGATAAGAATGGGCTAGAAATCAACGAACTGAGCTACCTGATTCCGCACCAGGCCAATCTGCGCATCTCGGCCAACGTGGTGAAGCAGCTGGGCCTCGACCCGGCCCGGGCCGTAAGCAACATCGAGCGGCTGGGGAACACCGGTTGCGCGGGAGCCGCCATCGGCCTGGCTGAAATCTGGCCCCGCATTCAACCGGGCGAAAACCTGATTGTGACGGTGTTCGGCGGCGGGTACTCCTACGGTGCCATGCTGCTGCAAAAACAGTAGCCGGAACAGCGGCGCTGCTCAATTAGTTAATCGCTTATGCTACCGCCTCCCGCTGCCTTTCTGCCCGAAATCACGTTTCAAACCAGCCGGGCCAGCGGGCCGGGCGGGCAAAACGTGAATAAGGTGGAAAGCCGGGTGGAGCTGCGTTGGTCCTTGCAAGAGTCGCAGGTGCTCAGCCAGCTGCAAAAGCAGTTGATTCTGGAAAAGCTAGCGGGGCAGCTCACCGCCGAAGGCTACCTGCTGGTAACGGCGCAAGATGACCGGAGCCAGCTGCGCAATAAAGAAATTGCGCTGGCCCGCTTTCACGAGCTGTTGCAAAAAAGCCTGCGCCGTCCCAAGCCGCGCCGGGCGACCCGCCCCAGCGCCGGCGCGGTGCGCAAGCGTTTGGAAAGCAAAAAGCTGCAAAGCGAGAAAAAAGCCAATCGCCGTCGTTTCGATTAGGCTGGCGGCACAGTGCGCCCTAATCGACGAAAAGTAGCGGCGCACATGGCTTCTGAAAGCGTCTTAAAGTGCAGCCAGCTAGCTGATAGCTGCCGGTTAGGTGAGGCGTGAAGAGTGGAAAGTTACATAGCTCAGAAAGGGCGGCGACAGACAAAAGCGGCTGGTTGAGCGGTAGCTTCAAAAAGCTCTTGACTGCTGCTGCAAAGAAAACGCTTGGCAGCCCCACCCTCTGCGCGTAGAAATACGTGCTTCTGCAAAGTGAGTATTTCTACGTATCGAGTGATCTGGAAATTAGTCGATAAGGCCGTGCCGAGCGGCGTATACTACCAAGCCCGCCGAGTTTGGGGCACTGGTTTTTTCGAGTAGCTTCTGGCGATGGCCCTCCACGGTGCGGCGGCTGATGAATAGCTGCTCGGCAATATCGGCGGCCGTGCGCCCCTGGCAGATAAGTCGTAATACCTCGTGCTCCCGGGTAGTAAGCTGCACGAGGTCGGGCATTTTGGGAGTGGGTGTGCGCTCGGGATGCTGCACGCCCCGCACGAGCGCCCGCGAGATGCGCGGGGTGAAGTGAAAGCCCGTGGTGATAACCTCTTCGATGGTTTGCCGCAGTTGCTCCTGGTCTACATCCTTGGGTAGGTAGCTGCGGGCGCCGGCCTTCATCATCTGCGTGATGTATTTATCGGCCGAAAACATCGAGAGGACGATGATTTTGAGACTAGGAAACTCCTGCAGCAGCAAGCGTGCCGCCTCCGGACCGTCGATGTTGGGCATTTGCAGGTCGAGCAGCAGCACGTCGGGTAGCCGCTGGCGGCAAATGGCTTGTAGCTCGGGCAACTCGGCGGCCTCCGTCACCGACTCAACGTAAGGCAGGTCCTGTAGAATGTAGCGCATGCCCTGCCGAAACAGCGGATGGTCGTCGAGCAGCGCAATGTGGACGGGCTCAGTAGGCGTTGGCATAGCTAGGAAAAAGGATGGATGGGAGTTAGGCAAATATAGGATTTTCTAGCTCGATTAGCGTGCAGGTTCCCGCGCCGGGCGCCGACTGCTGGCTGAGGCGTGCCCGCAGCATCTGCACGCGCACCTCAATGCTGCGCAGGCCCGCCCCGCCCGAGGCCGGCCGCTGCTCAAGAGCCGCCGCATCGAAGCCGCAGCCATCGTCTTCCACGGCCAACACCAGGCTCGTCGCCCGCTGCTGAAGCCGCACTTGCAGCGTGGTAGCACCCTCGGCGTGCTTCTGGGCGTTGTGAATCAACTCCTGGCAAATGCGGTAAAGAGCAAGCTCCTGGGCCAGTACCAGCGGGCGGGGGTAATCGACGGTAAGCGCCACGCTGAGCGTACTGGCCTCGTCGCTCACGTCGGCCAAGTGCTGGAGCGCCTCGGCCAGGCCGAAGCGGTCGAGTACGGCCGGGTAAAGGCTGTGCGACAGGCCCCGTACGTCGTGCACGGCATTGCCTAGTATTTCCTTGACCATGTAGGTCAGATTGGTCGTTTCCTCGTTGGTGTGAAGGTGCTCTAGCCGACCCATGAGCAGCTTGGCTGTGGCCAGCGTCGAGCCAATGCCATCGTGCAGGTCGCGGCCAATGCGCTCCCGCTCGTGTTCCTGCGCCTCGATAACGGCGGATAGTAGTTGTTGTTGGTATTCGGCCTCGGCCGTCTGCAATCTTAATTGCTGCTGAAGCAGTCGCTTTTGATAAACCACTAGGAATACCACTAGCGACCCAGCTGCCAGTAGCATAAAACTAATGCCGGTGAATAGCAGCGGGGCAAAGCTTATCTCTTGGGGCGTATCCATAGAGCTAAACTATAGCAGCCGTGCAATACAATGGCTAGTAGAATTTGTACGGCCCATACATTGCGGTTGAACTGAGCCGAATAGTGTCGTAGTAGATAATTGCTGAATAAGGCAATTTGTAAATAACCCAAAAAATAAATAACGAGCCCGGTTGATACCCAAAACATAGGTTCCCGCTCTAGCGCAGTGACGCGTAATTCATTAAGCAGCTTGCGAAAGTAGCAGGCTACCATTGATAGTACTAGCAGCGACTGAACTACTTGCTGCCCTGGTCGAAACCACGATAAACCCGGTCCCCATACACTATCAACTAGTGTATAAAGGGTAAATCCACCAACGGCCCAGGGTATAATTTTCGAAAAGCTCTTCGACTGGAGAGTTTTCTGATACAGAAAGGCGAGCAAAGTCAATTCGCCAACTGTATAAATAGGCATTAAAAACAAGTTGTTGATACCGGCTAGTAATAACCCGAAACCAAGTATTTCCAATGGTAACTCAAATAGGGTGAGTACAGCCAGATAGCGTAGATAATGGGGCAGATGCCGCCGCCGCACGAGGCCGCTAACACCTGCCACCACTACCATCAGCATAGATAGCCCATCCAGAATCTGTTGGAACGTCAGATACAACTTCTTAGTAAGTAGTGGCCATGCCGGGTGGATTGGGGTGCGAGAGGTCATAATAGCCGTCATCATCAGCTGCTTGGCTATTATTCCCCGATGCTGATAGGCTTTTGTTGCGACTGAAGCGTAAGGGTAGGCGGGTGGTCTCTTTCTTTTGGACACTGAGTACCAAGCCTATCGTCTCATCTGTTTCAACTGTGCTGCCGGATGTGATGCTATAGCTGTGCAAGCCAAGGTAAATTCGTAGTTCGTAGAGATTCTTATCCACCATATAAGGGAAAAGCGGGTCGATAAAATCTTTTAGATCAAAAATATACCCTTGCAGCGGACCATAATTGGTATCGCACATATCTGATGTCACATCAGAAGTACCTTGCCAAGCCCTTAACCAGTGTTGGACTAAATCAAAGGGCACGCAACCTTCATCGCCAGGGGCTGGAATGAAGGGCATCATGGCACCCGCCGCACCCGCGAAATAAGCGGAAATGCGACACTTCAGCGAGTCTAGCGCGTAAAGAGCCACTGTAAAGCGAGGCTTGTACTCCTTATATTCCTCAAACTCCGGGTGCTTCTCGGATGCCTCTGGTGGTACTGGCATGAGTAAGAATTGCGCTCGGATATAGCGCACTCCAACGGTAGAAACAAGCGCTATCATGTCATCTACCGAGAAGGTAACATACTGTAGCTTATTTACGGGGAGAGGTGGGGGGGGCGGGGGAAGCCCAGGAGACACTACGCTATTTTGAAAGTAGTGCAGCAAATCTCCTCCGCTGGTAACAGCGTCGGTCCACGCTGCTGAAGCAGTATTAAATTTTACCGGATCGAGACAATTCGAATCAGACATGCGCGAGAAAAAAAAGTGAGAAGGAAAAACACCGGAAAGTCGGCAGCAAATCACGGTAGCTGACTGCTCGACAATGAATAGCAAAGCTGAAGGATAAGCGATAAGACTAAAAAGCCTCCCTATATGCATAAGGAGGCTTTTTCAGTAGCCTTCTACCAACAAAAGCCTTGGATTGTGCTTGCAAAGGGACTACTGCACAGCCGCTATCTTCAGCGTATTTTTACTTGGTTTTTAAAACGCGTATTTATACCTGCACGCCCGGCGTATTACTGCTTGTTACAGTAGTGTGCCGCGCAGCATGACCAGGGCCACGGTGAAGTAGATAATCAGCCCCGTTACGTCAACCAGCGTAGCTACGAAGGGGGCCGAAGAAGTAGCTGGGTCCAGCCCCAGCCGGCGCAGGATGAGTGGCAGCATGGAGCCCGCAATGCTGCCCCACAGCACAATACCCACCAGGGCCACGCCTACTGTGAGGGCTACCAGCAACCAGTGTGGACCGTAGATAGGCGTGATACTCTGCCAGATGGCAATTCGGCTGAAACCTACCAAGCCCAGGATGACGCCTAGCATGACGCCCCCCAACAGTTCGCGCTGCAACACTCGCCACCACTCGCTCAGCGTGAACTCGCCCAGCGCCATCGCCCGAATAATAAGGGAGGTAGCTTGCGAGCCCGAGTTGCCGCCCGAGCTGATAATGAGGGGAATAAACTGCACGAGCACGATGGCCTTTTGCAATTCACCCTCAAAAAACTGCATGGCCGAGGCCGTGAGCAGTTCTCCCAGAAAGAGGATGACCAGCCAGCCGGCCCGCTTCTGCACCAGCTTCAGCAGCGGGGTAGTCATGTACGGCTCGTCGAGCGCTTCGGAGCCGCCAAACTTCTGAATATCCTCGGTATCTTCTTCCTCGCGGATGCTCAGGATGTCGTCGAGCGTTACGATGCCCAGCAAGATACCTTGGTCGGGGCTTACCACGGGCAGGGCGACCCGGTCGTTGCGCCGAAACACGTCGATGGCCTCCTCCTGGTCCTGCCCAGCGTTGAGCGATACGAAGCGGTGGTCCATGAGGTCGCGCACGCGGGTAGTGGGCGAGGCCAGCAAAAACTCGCGGATGCGAATGTCGTCAATCAGCTTGCCGCGCACATCAGTGACGTAGAGCATGTTGAGTGTTTCGGACTGCCCGCCGTGCTGGCGCACGAAATCAAGTACCTGTTGCACGGTCCAGTTCTCGCGGATGGCAATGTAGTCGGGCGTCATCAGGCGACCTACCGAATACTCGGGGTAGCCCAGCAACTGCAAGGTCACGCGGCGCTCGGGCTCGGAGAGATTTTGTACCAGCTCGGCCACGAAGTTGGCGGGCAGAAACTCCAGCAGGGCCGTGCGATCGTCGGGCGACATCTCGTTGAGAATGTCAGTAATCTTGTCCTGGGCCAGGTTTTCGAGAAAGTGGCGCTGTACCTCCAGGTCGAGGTACTCAAACACGGCCGTAGCCAGTTCCAGCGGCAGCAGGCGGAAAATGATGAGCTGCTCGCGCTCATTCTCATTCTCAATGAGTTCGACCAGTTCGCTGGCCTGCAAGCCGCGCAGGAGTTTCTTTAGCTTGAAAAACTCGCCCTCCTGAATCAATGTCGTGATGTGGTCCACAGTTTCGGGCGCAGTCATAGGCAGAACAGAAAAGCCTGATAAGGGCTTCAGTAAAAGTGGTTGTTTCGCTAGGCAGATGGGGGTGACGGAGCAAAATTACGCCTACGCCGCGCCTAGGTTGGTAGCCTAGGCGGCATTTTTGGCGTACTTGCTGCCGTATTCGCCATCGTTTGCCGTTTTGATCCCTGCCCCTTCCTCGCCCCACGCCGCGGCTATGCCCCAGGGCACCCTTGTGGTGCTGGGCGGCGGCTACGACGACCCCACGCTGGCGCTGCTGGCGGGGCTGCTACCTGCCCGCACCGCGCCCATCGAGATTCTCACCACCGCTACCGCCCACGAGCCCGCCCGGACCCACGCCGCCTACGCCCGGGCACTGCACAAGCTGGACTGCCCGCACGTAGGCCACTTGCAGGTCGATGAGGATCACCCGGCCGACGCGCCCGCCACGCTGGCCCGCCTGCGGGCCGCCGCCCTTGTTTTCCTGACTGGTGGCGACCAAGAGCGCCTCACTGAGCAGCTGCTCGGTACGGAGTTTCTGCGCATCTTGCACGAACGCTGCCAGGCCGAGCCAGGCTTCATCCTGGCGGGTACCAGTGCCGGGGCCTCGGCGCTGGGTGGCCAGATGCTGGTAGCTGGTCGGGGCTGGCGCAGTCTGCTGGCCGGCGGCATTGAGGTGATCCCGGGGCTGGGCATTCTGCCCCACTTGCTCATCGATCAGCACTTTGTGGAGCGTGCCCGCTATCCCCGGCTGCTGCACGCCATCCTGGCTCATCCGCAGCTATTGGGGCTGGGTTTAAGCGAGGAGACGGGCATCATTTTTCGGCCCGATCAGGCCCCCGAAGTATTTGGGGATGAAGTAGTAATGGTGGTGGATGGGAGCGCCCTCACGGCCAGCACGTACGCCGGTCGGCCAATCGGAAAACCGGTTGGTGGGCAGGGTTTTAGCGTGAGCCTATTGGTAGCGGGCGATACGCTGGTGCTCGGCGAAGCCAGCAGGGGGTAGGGAGAAGGTGGGCAAGCGCAGCGGCTTTAAAAAAAGCACTCGCCACTCACCATTTCACTATCTCACCGCCCGGCTGGCACCAAAACCGGATACATTTGCGTTGGGCTGCCGAACAATTATGTCCGTGTTTTCATGTTGTTGCTTCGTTCTCGTTGGCAAGTAGTGGGGCTGCTGGCCCTATGGGCGGGGGGCTGCACCCGCAAAACGGTGTCGTTCAACTCGCGGCCCGACGACCTGATCCCCGCTACCGTGGTGGTGCCCGGCGATACGCTCACTACCACCGGCCGCAAGGGAGCGCCCAAGCTCAGCATTGCGGGCCGCAAGGCCGTGCTTACTAAAGCCGAGGAAAAGGCCGCCAAGGACGAAGAAAAAGCCGCCCAGCGCAAGAAGCCCATCAAGAAAAAGATTTTTCTGGGGGAGCGCATCAAAAAGGCGTACGTGAAGTCAGGGCCGAAAGGACGCAACCAGACGATTGAGATATTCTACTACCTCAAAACGTTTCACCAGCCCGACCCCATGGCGCCGGCGGCGTACTACTACAGCCCGCGCAAGCACAAGATTTACAAGGCCACCGGCGAGCTCGATGCTTCTACCGACAAGGTACTGCACGGCCCATACAAGCGGATGCGTAACAACCAGGTGCTAGAAACTGGCTACTTCGCCAACGGCACCCGGCACCTGCGCTGGGAGGCGTTCGACTTAAAAGGCACGCTGCTGACCAAGACCCACTACGAAATGGGTTTCCCGCGTGACGCCAACATCAGCTACTACGACGCCGGCCAAACCATGCTGCGGGAGGTAGTGCCCTACGTGAATGGCAAACTGGAAGGCGATTATGCCAAATTTCGCAACGACGGCCGGCGCGAGTGGACCGGCCACTTCGAGAACGGTCGCCGGGTAGGGGAGTGGACCAACTTCGGGGACTATAAGAAGTACCCGCGCTACGTATTTCAATATGGAGAGAGCGGCTACGAGCCCGAGGTGGAAGAGCCCGAGCTCATCCGCGAGTACAGCCGGGGCGGCTCCCTCATCTACGACAAGGAAAAGAACATCGATAAGCGCGGCCAGGCCGACCCCGATGCCGCGCCCGCCAACGACCCGCGCCGGCCCGGCAACCACGGCGCGGCCCCGGCTCGCCCGCCCGTGCGCAAGCCCCAGGACCGCCGCCCTGGCTACCACCCCGCCGCCAAGCCGCCGCCCGTGTCGCCCACGCCGCCCGGCGGCACGCCCGCTACGGGCACCACTACTCCCTAGCCGCGCCGAGCAGGCTTAGTAAAAAGCATCTTCAAACACTTCCAGCCGAAAGCCGCTGTGCAGGGGCGTGAGGGCTAAAATGTCGAAGCGGATATCGCCGCGCCAGTCCAGCTCTTCCTGCAAGTGCGTGGCCGCTAGGCGAAAAAGCTCTTTTTTGCGGGCCGAAACGAATGTCTCCGGTGGGCCATATTGCCCGCTGGAGCGCGTTTTGACCTCAATGAAGACCAGCAGCTCGGTACCCTGGCGCACTATCAAATCTACCTCGGCCCGGCCGTGGCGGTAGCCCTGCGCCAGCACTTCGTAGCCCGCTCGCCGGTAAAAATCGGCCGCGGCAGCCTCGCCGGCTTGGCCTAATGCGTGGGCGGCAGTTGCCATAAACTGGATTATCAAGTAAATGATGGGTAAAGGATTGCCGCAGGTAGGCGGGGGCGAATAGTCGGGCCAGCCCACTACCCGCGCAAGCTAAACTATCGGCGGCGAAGTAACTTTGCAGCACCAGACCGTCCTTTGCTGCTCTTCCGATGGATATTTACTCGGCCTGCATGGCCCCTGCTGCGCCGCTAGCCTCTGCTCCGGCTGCGCCGATGGCCGCCCCCTCCCAGCGGACTATCGCCGTTCAGCGGCTGGGCCTCGTGCCCTACGTGCCAACCTGGGAGTTGCAGGAGCAACTATTGGCTGATACGCTGGCGATCAAGGCCGAAAACCGCCAGGCGGAATCCGCTGGGCAGCCGCCCCGGCCCACACCCAATCACCTGCTATTCTGCCAGCACCCGCCCACGTACACGCTGGGCAAAAGCGGCAAGCCAGAGCACCTGTTGCTCGACGAGGCCGCCCTGACGGCTCACGGCGCGACGTTTCACCGCATCAACCGGGGCGGCGACATTACGTTTCACGGCCCCGGCCAGCTGGTGGCTTATCCGCTGCTCGACCTCGAAAGTTTTCGGCCCGACATCCACTGGTACCTGCGGGCGCTGGAGGAAGCCGTGATTCAGACGCTGGCTGGCTACGGCTTGCAGGCCGGCCGCATTGCGGGCCTCACCGGCGTGTGGCTCGACTGGCAGGAGGGAGCAGCTAATCCCCGTAAAATCTGCGCGATGGGCGTGCGGTGCAGCCGCTGGGTTACGCTCCACGGCCTGGCGCTCAACGTCAATACCGACCTGAGCTATTTTGGCTACATCGTGCCCTGCGGTATCACCGACAAGGCCGTAACTTCCCTGCAAGCCGAGCTGGGCCACGCCGTACCCGTGGAGGAGGTGCAGGAGCGCCTGCTGGCGGCCCTGCTCGCCCAACTCGACGCCACGGTGGTCCTGGCCGCTCATTCTTTGCCTACCCTATGAAGCAGGATATTTCCTTCGACCCCGTAGAGGGCGTGTCCATCGCCATTGTGCCCACTAGTGAAAACGGCCTTGCCGACAGCGCACAAACCTGGACGGTATATCTGCTGAATAGCAACGACGTTCCGCTCGAAACCGTCCTCATCGCCGCCGATGGCTACGGTACTCAGCCCACGGGGGAAACCGTGCGCACCAGTACCCTGCGCTACCACTTCGCGCAGGTAGCCGCCCAATCGGCCACGCCAGTCGAGCTGATCGATCCTGCCGTTTTTCACCTCACCAATCAGTATTGGGTGAGCTATTACCTGGGTGGCCGCATTTTTGATAAAAAATTCCTCTTCGTGCCTGATTCCATCGTGTCCGACAATCTTAGTCCGCTGCCCCTGCTCGCTGGCCAGCTGGGCGTGCTGCACGGCTAGCCTCTTGTCCGAAAATCAGTAAATTACACACCTTTATCTCCCTAGTCACTGCTTGATAATGACGAGCCTGTTACAAATTACGACTCCTGTTATCGGGGACCACTTCAGTGTGTATTTGGGCTTGGCTGGCCTGTGGGCCCTGCTGGTAGCCATGTTCGCCGTGCCTTCCATCGTGCACATCGCTCACCTCAAAAACCTGCTCGATACCCCCAACGGCCGCACGGTGCACCAGTCGCTCACGCCGCGTCTGGGTGGAGTGGCGGTGTTTGCGGGCTTCATGTCGGCCCTCACCATTTTTGCCCCGCTCAACAACGGGGTGAAAGAATTGCTGGCGGGCTGCATCATTCTGTTCTTCGTGGGCTTGAAGGATGATTTGGTAACTATCTCGGTTGCCAAAAAATTTGTAGGTCAGCTGCTGGCCAGTGGCGTAGTGATGATCATGGCCGACGTGCGCGTCACCAGCTTTCAGGGTATTCTGGGCATCTACACTTTGCCCGTGGGCGTCAGCTACGCCTTCACCTTCGTCATGATTATCGGCATTACCAATGCCATCAACCTCATTGATGGGCTCGACGGCCTGGCTGGCACCATCGTACTCATTCTCACGGGTACGTTCGGGTATTATTTCTACCGTTACGGCGGGGCTTCCTTCAGCAACTACGCTTTCGTCGCGGTGTGCCTCATTGGCGGGATGCTGGGTTTTCTGCGGTATAACTTTCACAAGGCCAGCATCTTCATGGGCGATACCGGCTCGCTGGTATGCGGCTTTATCGTTTCGATTCTCGCCATTCAGTTTATCGAGCTGGGTAGCCGGACCGGGCAGCCCTTCGGCAACGTAGCCCCGGCCGTCACGCTGGGCGTGCTTTTCGTACCGCTCTTCGATACCCTGCGCGTATTTATCCTGCGCATGGCCGCTGGCCGCTCCCCCTTCTCGCCGGATAAAAATCACGTGCACCACCGCATCATGGCCATGGGCTTTCCCCAAATCAGCACCGTGCTGCTGCTGGGCTTGCTCAATATCGTGGTGGTATTGTTTGTTATCAATTTTCACCACCTGGGCAATCTGCCACTCATCGGCATTCTGTTCGTGTTTTCGGTGTTGCTCAGTGTGTTCTTGGGCGTGTACCAAAGCCGGGCGGCTCGTCGGCAGGTAGCCTCGTCCTGATTATCCGCGACATGCTGACGACTGCGGCCTGCTTCTTCTCCTGTCGTCGTGGCGGCTGGCTGGCCGGGCTGCTCCTGTGGCTGCTGCCCTTGTTGTCAGTTCGCGCCGCCGAGTACCAGCCCCTGCCCCCCGTCGCCACTCCCGGCCTGGCCGCCGACGACTGGCTGCTGCACGATGCGGTTGGCAATCGGCTCATCCTCTACCTGCCCGGCTACCACGCCCCGGCCCACGCCTATTATCAGTGGGTGCGATTCAAGCCCCGGCAGCCCTTTCTGCTGTCGTTCTCGGCCGCGCCGGGCCTAAGTGTTTTTTTAGATAATCAGCTCGTATACACCGCCGCTGCGGCGGGCCGCTACAGTTTCGACCTGACGCGGTTCGTCGCGCCCGCCCGGCTAGCCCAGCCCCACCTACTCGCCGTGTGGCAGCCCGATGGCTATCCCGTGCTGCGATCTTTCAGTGCCGAGACTACCGCCCCCTTGCGGCCTACGGCTGCCGCCGTCGCTGGCCTGCCCCCGCGCCTACAGCTGCGGCTGCCGCCCGGCCAGGGTACCAACGTGTTGCTGTTTTTACTGCTCGTCGTGGGCATGCTCTACGGCGTGCTGCGTAGCGCCTACCCAACCGGCCTGGGGCGCATTCTGGAAGTAAATGAGCTGTTTGGCAGCGCGGCCGACCCGCAGAGCTTTCTCACGCGTCCTGCCTTCACGTGGCTCAACATGGGGCTGGTGCTCTTGTTCTCGCTGTCGCTGGCCTTGTTACTCACGGCGCTGCACACCGATTTTAGCAGCTTACCGCTCCTGCAGCGCGTGCTCGACGTGCCCGAATCGGCTATTGTGGCGCGGGTATTTCTTTACACCGGGCTTATCCTCAGCTTTATAGTGGGTAAGTACATTTTGGTTGAATTGCTCAGTTACATCTTCGACCTGCGCTTGCTCGTCAACCTGCACTACCGGGAGTTTTTACGTACCACTTTACTGCTGGGCTTACTGGTGCCGCTGGTGCTCCTGCTCTACCTCGCGCTGAACGCCCGCTGGCCCGCCGTTGTTGAGGTGGCTAATAGTTGTGTGCTGCTCCTCCTCACGGCCACCGTGCTGCGCGTGGCCCGCACGCTACACCAACGGGCCTCCCTTCTCAATCTTCATTTGTTCGCGTACCTTTGTGCTACCGAAGTACTGCCCCTGGCCGTGCTTCTGAAACTCATCGTGTTCACGTATCCTGCTTAGGCAGCGCCGAGGCCCTCGGCAAGGATTAGCTTTCTTCTATAGTTCTAGCGTTACCCTTTACTTTCCTTTATGGCCGAGAGCGCAGCACAGCCGGGTTTGGACCGGCACGCCAAGCCCATCCGCAGCATCCTGGTTACCCAGCCCAAACCAGCCACTGACGTTTCGCCCTATTCCACGTTGGCCGAGAAATACGGAGTTCGCGTAGATTTCCGGGAATTCATCGACGTGCAGGGGGTGCCCTACAAAGACTTTCGCAAAGACAAAGTCAATATTCTGGAGCACACGGCGGTTATTTTCACCAGCCGCAACGCGGTCGACCATTTCTTTCGCATCTGCCAGGAGGCTAAGCTGGAAATGCCCGCCGAAATGAAATACTTCTGTATTTCTGATCAAACGGCTAACTACCTGCAAAAATATATCGTGCTGCGCAAGCGCAAGCTCTTCGTCGGCCTGCGCACGGCAGCCGATCTTTTTGAGGTGATTAAGAAGCACAAAGGAGAGAAGTTTCTGTACCCGTGCTCCGATATTCGCAAGGATGACCTGCCCGAATTTATGCGGGCTAACAACCTCAAGTTCACGGAGGCCGTTATCTACCGCACGGTAGCTAGCGACCTGTCGGATTTGGCGGAGGTGAAGTATGACTGCTTGGCCTTCTTCAGCCCGTCGGGAATTAGCTCCTTGTTCGTCAACTTTCCTGATTTCACCCAGGATGGGACCCGCATCGCCGCTTTTGGCCCTACCACCGCCAAGGCCGTGCGCGATGCCAACCTGATTCTGGACATCGAAGCACCCATGCCCAATGCCCCGTCCATGACGGGGGCCATCGAGGCCTACATTCGCCAGCACGCTGCCCAATCGGGGCAGGCCGTGGGTAAAGACAAATCCGCCAGCAGCTAAGGGAACCCATTTGAGCGCTGGCTACTTACATCACTTAGCCAGTCGTTTCTTTCCGCGCGGGGCGCGTATAGGGTCGGTTGACAGTTACATTTGAACGTAAGCTGCCTTCGGGCAGCTTACTACCTTTTATCTTCTTCTCCGTCCCTTTCCTCCGCAGCTTCATGAAAGGAATTGTACTTGCTACGCTGCTAGTGGCGGCGGCTGTTCCCGCGCTGGCCCAGCAGCAGCCGCAGTTTACGCACTACGGCTTCAACGGTATGTACCTCAACCCGGCTTATGCTGGCATCAAGGGCCAAACGGAGGTAAATATTATCGGCCGGTACCAGTATTTAAATCTGGGTAATTCCGTAGGCGACGAAAACGGGTCGCCGCGCACTGGTATGGCATCAATTTCGGTGCCCATTTTGCCGCTCAGCGGGGGGCTAGGCTTGGTGGTGTATTACGACCAGGCTGGCGTGACGAAGATGACCAACGCGGCGTTATCCTATTCGCAACACATCAAGTTGGGCCGGGGACGACTCGGAATCGGGGTTCAAGGTATTTATACTTATATTGGCAAGGGCACTTACCGGGCCATCGATCCCACCGACGCCAGTATTCCGGCCAATGCCTCCGACCGTAAATTCGACATGGGCGCGGGCCTTTGGTACGAGGCCCCCAAGTTTTACGCCGGCTTGAGCGTGAACAACCTGTTGCGCTCCGAATACGCCTTCAAAAGCAATGGTACGGTGGGCATTGCCAGCCAATATTTGGGAGAGAATCACGCCTATCTCACCACGGGCTACAATATCGAGGCTTCGTCCAGCGTTACGGTTACGCCGATGGTGCTGCTAAAAGCCGTACTACCAGGACGCTACGATACAAAAAGTAAATACGACAATCAGCACAACTATTCGGTGGAAGCGGGTGTGAGAGCCACGCTCAACGATCAGGTGTGGGCTGGCCTCAATTACCGCTACGACGAGTCGGTATCGGGTCTGCTCGGCTACGGCTTCGGCCCCGACAATCGCTACCGCATCGGCTACGCTTTCGACTTCATCGCCTTCAATCAGGCAGCCCGCGCATTCAGCTCCCACGAAATCATGCTTTCCCTGCGCCTCCCCAAGGCAGTGCCGCTCACCCGCCCGGCCATTCGCACGCCCCGCTACAGTTTTTAGCGTAGTTAAAAGGTTAATTTTTACAAGAATTAACCTCTAATGCAGGTTCCTGATTGTATCTAACTTAGGATTTTAGGGTCATTTAACGAGTTTTTCAACCCACTCAGCGAATTAGGGGCTTGCGCTGCTGCAACCCGTATTGTACGGCTCCTCCGAATCCCGTAGATTTGCCACTAGATACAAACTTGCCCCAATCGCAGCCTGATTATAAATTAGTTCTTTCTCCTTATTATGAAAAAATTTCTAGTATTACCCCTAATCGCCTTATCGGGGGTATTCCTGGGTGGCTGTTTCACTAAGAACTTCAAAGGCGAACTGGTAGGTACTGACGACCGGCCCGTCTTCAACCCACAGGAAGTACCCTTTGGCATGGTTCCCTGCCCCGGCGGCACCTTCCACATGGGGCAGACCGACCAGGACATCTCCGCCTCGATGGTCAACATGAACAAGCAGGTGACTATCGCCGGCTTTTACATGGACGAAACCGAAATCACGAACAATGAATACCGCCAGTTCGTGAATGCCATCATGGAAGATTCCGTGGAGGCTTTGGGAGAAGATTATATCAAAACTGAGCTCTATCCCGATACTACTGTCTGGGTACGCGACTTCACTTATCACATGGGTGACCCGCTGCTCGAATACTATTACTCGCACCCTGCCTTCGATGATTATCCCGTGGTAGGGGTTGATTGGTTCGCCGCCCGCTACTTCTGCAACTGGCGTACCCGCTACAAAAACACGACCGCCGAGGAAACCGGTGATGCCCCGTATCCCAACTTCCGCCTCCCGTCGGAAGCCGAATGGGAATACGCCGCACGCGGTGGCCGCGAGGGCGCTACCTTCCCCTGGGGTGGCCCTTACGTTCGCAACACCAAAGGGTGCATGCTGGCAAACTTCAAGCCGGGCCGGGGCGACTACGCGTCCGATGGCTACGCTTACACGTCGGAAGTAGGCTCTTACTTCCCCAATGATTTTGGTCTGTACGATATGGCTGGCAACGTATCCGAGTGGTGCGATGACGCCTACATGGAAGCTTCAGTGCCGGTGGTTTGGGACTTGAACCCCACCAACCCCGACGATAACGAACCGCGCAAAGTAGTGCGCGGAGGCTCTTGGAAAGACATTCAGTACTTCCTCGAAACGGGTACCCGCAACTTTGAATACCAGGATTCGGCCCGCTCTTATATCGGTTTCCGTTGCTCCATGATTCAGATTGGTATGGGTACCAACCGCCGCCTGAACTAATCCTCTCTCGTAGCCCAATTCATCCTTTTTTTCTTTCTCTTAAATAAGCTTTACTAGCTTCCAACTCACAATGGCTGTTAAGAAAAACTTCCTCTACGACACCTTGATGCCGAAGATATATGGCATTGGCGCGGCAGTTGTTATCGTAGGTGCTCTATTTAAAATCCAACACTTACCGGGTGCCGGTCCCATGCTCACCGTGGGTCTGCTGACCGAAGCAGTAATCTTCTTCCTAAGCGCGTTCCAACCCCATCAGGCTGAAACCGACTGGTCGCTGGTATATCCTGAACTGAGCGAAGGTTACGATCCTTCGACTAACGACAACCGCTTCCGTGAGAAGACTCCGGCTCCCAACGGCCTGACCGGCAAGCTGGACGACATGCTGAAAAATGCTAACGTTACCCCCGAAGCCCTCACCAACCTGGGCCAGGGCCTGAATCGCCTCAGCGCTACTACCGCTCAGCTCGGTCAACTCGGTGAGGCTACCAAAGTAACTGACGAGTACACCCAGAAAGTACGCTCGGCTGCCCAGTCGCTCGACGGTATCAACAAAGCCTACGCTAACACGGTAGAGGCTATCACCTCGCTCTCGAATGCTACGGGTGATGCGAAAGAGTATCACCTGCAAGTGCAGAACGTAACCAAGAACCTCGGTGCCCTGAATGCAGTGTACGAGATGGAACTGCAGGATGCCAACACGCACCTCAAGTCGATGAACCAGTTCTACGGTACGCTCGGCAAAGCTATGGAGAACATGGTGCAGGCTGGCAAAGACACCGAGAGCCTCCAACACCAAGTAGCCGACCTCACCGGCAACCTGTCGTCGCTCAACCGCGTGTACGGCAACATGCTGAACGCGATGCGCTCGGGCAGCGCAGCCTAAGTAATCAGGTTGATTGGGCCTATTTTTTACTTTTAGCAAGCGACTATAATGGCAGGCGGAAAAGAGACACCGCGGCAGAAGATGATCGGCATGATGTACCTCGTGCTGACTGCTCTTCTGGCGCTCCAAGTACAGTCGGCTGTGATTTTGAAGTTTAAGTTCATTGACGACAGTCTGTTGAGCGTAAACGATAAGACTTCAAATGCAGCAGACGGTACTATCAAAGGAATTCAGGCAGCGGTTGTAAAAAACAACAACCAAGCCGCAGACAAGGCCGTGCTGGCCAAGAGCGAGGAGATTCGCCAGAAAACGAAGGAAACTATTGCCTACTTGCGCGATGTCCGCGACAAATTGGTGGTAGCTGGCGGTAACCCCAAAGGCTCTACCGAATACAAGGATATCAACGCGGAAGATGTTGTGGCTACGACCATGATCGGCTCGGGCGACAAAAAGAACGGCCTGGGCTACCCGCTGAAGGCTAAGCTGAACGAGTATTCCGACTATATCCGCGAGTTTGTGCCCGATGCTAAGCAACTGGCGCTGGACGGCAAAGACGACGTACGAGTAACCACTGCCAAGGACCAAACCACGAAGGAGCAGAAGTCAAAAGACTTCGCTCAGCTCAACTTCGAGTCTACGCCGCTGGCTGCTGCTCTAGCTACGCTTTCGCAGAAAGAAACGGAGGTACTGAAACTGGAAGCTGATGCCCTGTCGGCACAAGCACAAAAAGTAGGTGCCAAAACCATCGTATTCGACAAGCTGGGTGCCTTCGCTTCGGCTGAGTCGCAAACGGTAGCTGCGGGTACCAAGTACAAGGCAGAGCTGTTCCTGACGGCCTCGGCTTCTAACATCCGCCCCACCATGACTTACAACGGTTCACCGCTGTCGGTAGGTCCGGATGGTCACGGCAAGGTAGAATTCACGGCTCGCCCGGGTGCCTTCGACCAAGCTGGTAACGCGAAAGCTTCGTGGACGGGTACTATCCGCTTGAATCAGAATGGCCGCGATACTACGTTCAAAGTTGTCGTGCCCTACACCGTAACCAAGCCGGTGATGCAGATTCAGTCGGCTTCGGTACAGGCCCTGTACTATAAGTGCGGCAACAAGCTGAGCGTACAAGTACCGGCCCTCGGTGCGCAATACCAGCCCAGCTTCTCGGCTTCGGGTGCCTCGGTTATTCCTGGTCAGAAAGGTGAAGTAACGCTGGTGCCCAACTCGCGTGAAGTAACCCTGAACGTAAGCAGCGGTGGCAACCCCATCGGTTCGCAAACTTTCAAAGTTCGTCCGATTCCGAACCCCACCATCAAGTGCTACGCTGGCGGCAGCGAAGCCAATGAAAAGCAGGGAACTCCCGGCCTGCAGATTCGGTCTATCACCCTGCGTGCCATTGCTGACCCCGGTTTCGCTACGTTCCTGCCCGAAGATGCTCGCTACCGCGTGTCGCGCTTCACGGCCGTACTGGCTCGGGGCAAGCGTCCGGTTATCGGCCCGAAAGTTATCAACGGCCCGCAAGGCGACTTCAGCGATATGACGAGCGCTTATAAAGAAGGCGACCGTCTGTTCATTGAAGTACAAGGCGTGCAGCGCATGAACTTCCAGAACCAGACGGAAGACGTGAACATGACGCGCACGTTCAACATCCCGCTGCAATAAGCAATTAGGCAATTCGTTAGCTTTAAAAATTCTATTATGACCCGCTATTTCAAAGCACTGCCCTTCACTGCTGCGGCCCTGCTGGCTGCACTGGTGGGCCGGGCGCAGGAGCAGGCTACCTCGACCGTTACAACGGGGGCCATCCGCCAGATTCCGGTTTCCGACCAGATGTTCCGCAAAACCATCACGCGGGCTATCGACCTGCGGGAGAAGCAAAACCGCCCGATGTTCTCGGATGGTAAAGAAATCAGCCGGGTTATTATCGATGCTGTAAAGCGTGGCGAACTGACGGCTTACAAAAACGATTCGGTGACTTCGACGCTCACTCCCAAAGAGATGTCGTCGAATATGTCGTACGCTATCGAAGCTCCCATCAGCGTCGATGCTGACGGCGGCGACTGGGGTGCAGCCCCTTCGAAAACCCCGAAGAAAAAGGCCGCTCCGGCCAATGATGGCTGGGGTGCGCCCATTGCCTCTACGCCGCCCGCCACCAAAAAAGTGAAAGTGCTGGACAGCAAAGGCAAGCCGGTGAAAAAGAACGGGAAGTACGTGTACAAGACGGTGAGCACTACTGCGGTAGCGCCCCCGCCCCCGCCGCCCGCGCCCACTACGGCTGAGTATCGTCCTAAGGACCTCTACCAGATGGAGCTTACCGAGGAGATGATCTTTGATAAGAAGCGCTCGCGGATGTACCACCAGATTAAAACGGTGACGCTGAAGCTGCCTTCCACGCTCTCAACTAACACTTCGGGTCTGGAAAAGACGGTCGCTACGTTCAAGTACTCCGACCTGGCCAAGGTGTTCCGCAACAATCCGCAGCAAGCCATTTGGTTTAACGCGCAGAATGATGCTCAGCATAAGAACTTGGCCGATGCATTTGAGCTGTGGTTGTTCAACTCGTACATCGTGAAGGTTTCGAACCCCGCTGGTGACGACTTGGCTACGCAGTACGGTAGTGAGCGCGAAGGCTTGCTGGCTGCCCAGCAAATTGCCTCCGACCTCGTAGAATACGAATACAGCCTGTGGAGCTTCTAAGCGGCTTCAATTAGCTTGTTTGATACGCAAAAGGCCCGCGCTACTCAGCGCGGGCCTTTTTTATGAAAGGGAAAGCCGTAATGGCTGGGTCGGGGACATTAGCGGCAGATACCGGCCTACTCCGCAGCCCCAGTTGGTTGACTGAAATAAGCCAGTAGGATTTTTGCCTTAGCCTTGCCGACTTCGGCGACCAGTTCCGTCTCGCTAAGCTCCTTGATTTTCTTGACAGACTTGAACTTGCTCAGGAGCTTGTCGGCCGTAACGGGACCGAGGCCCTTTACGTCGGTGAGCTCCGTCTTGAGGGTGGCCGCGTCGCGGGTGTTGCGGTGGAAGGTGATGCCGAAACGGTGCACCTCGTCGCGCATGCGCTGAAACAAGCGCAGGCTCTCGCTTTTCTTGTCGATGTAAAGCGGGAGGGGGTCGTTGGGAACGTAGATTTCTTCCAGGCGCTTGGCGATGCCGATGACTGGAATCTGCCCCCAGAGATTGAGGTCCTTCAACGCCTTTACTGCCATGCTGAGCTGTCCCTTACCGCCATCAACTATGACGAGCTGGGGTAGGCTGGCTCCTTCCTCCACCAAACGGCGGTAACGGCGCGTAATGACCTCGTACATGGTGTCGAAATCGTTGGGGCCGACCACCGTTTTGACGTGGTAGTGGCGGTAATCCTTCTTACTGGGGCGGGCGTTGCGAAAGCATACCATCGCCGATACCGGATTATCGCCTTGGAAGTTGGAGTTATCGAAGCATTCAATGTGCTTGGGTAGCTCCTTTAGGTGCAAGTCTTTTTTGATTTGCTCCATGATGCGTACCTCGTTGACGTCCTTACTCTTCTCGTTCATGCTCTCCTTCTCCTTACGGGCGTAAAGCACGTTTTTGAGGCTAAGCTCTAAGAGCTTCCGCTTGTCGCCGATTTGGGGGACGGTGAACGTGACGCCGGGCAGGGGTAGGCTTTCGATGGGAACGTTGGTGAGTACCTCCTTGGCCTCACTCTCAAACTCCTGGCGAAGCTGCATGATGAGTGGGGCCAGAATCTCGGCATCCGTTTCGTCCAGCTTCTTGGTCAGCTCCAGGTTCTGGGTGAGAATGATACTGCCATTCATCACCTTGAAATAGTTGACGAAGGCGGCCTTCTCATTGGAAGCGATGGCGAAGACGTCGATGTTGGTGAGCGTGGCGCTCACGATGGTGCTCTTGGCCTGGAAGTCGTCGAGCTTGTCGAGTTTCTGCTTGAATTGATGCGCCAGCTCGTATTGCATTTCCTGGGCGGCGGCCGTCATCTTGTCGCGGAAATACTGCTTAGGCAGGCGGAGGTCGCCGCCCAATATCTGGCGGATTTGCTGAATGTACTGGTTGTAGCTGGCCTCGTCCTCCTTGTTCTCGCAGGGGCCTTTGCAATTGCCGATGTGATACTCCAGGCACACCTTGAACTTGCCAGCGGCCACGTTTTCGGGGCTCAGGTTATAATTACAAGTGCGAAGTGGATAAAGGGCCCGAATGAGCTCTAACAGCACGTTGAGCGAGCCCTGGTGGGCGTAGGGGCCGAAATATTGGCCGTCGCCGGGCTGTTTGTTGCGCGTGGGAATAAGGCGCGGAAAGCGCTCTTTGGTTAGCAGCAGGTACGGGTAGGTTTTGCCGTCCTTGAGCAGGATGTTGTACTTGGGCTGATGCTGCTTGATGAGGTTGTTTTCGAGCAGGAAGGCATCCGATTCCGAATTCACGATGGTGAACTCGATGCGCTTGATGTTCTTGACGAGCTGCTGCGTCTTCTTATTGTGGTCCTGCTTAGTGAAATAGCTGCTCACGCGCTTGCGTAGGTCCACGGCCTTGCCCACGTAGATGATGCCTTCGTCGTCGAAGTAGCGGTATACGCCGGGCTGGTGGGGCAGGCGATTTATTTGTTCCTGTAGTTCGGGTTTGGCTGCCATAGACCGCAGATTCAACGGATTTAACGGATTTCGGGGATACGCCCGTCGACCTGTGGTGGCGGGCTGACTGGCTTTGGGTGGGTACGTGTGTAGAACGTGTGGCGGCTGGCAAAAGTAGCCGTAGGGTTCGGTGCCAAATGCGCAAGGAGGGCCCAGGGGCCCTCCTTGCATTCACTCATCAGCCAGTCAGCCCGCCGCCGGAGGCCGGCGGGCGTATCCCCGAAATCCGTTAAATCCGTTGAATCTGCGGTCTAGATGTCCTTGTCGTCGAGGTCGTCGAGATTGGGCTGGGCCATCTTCTGGTCGCTGGGGATGGTATCGCGCTGGCCGCCGCCGTTATACTTCGTGCAATCGAGCTCGATGTTGAGCGGCGCGGCGGGGGGCGGGAAGGGACCGGTGTCGATGTCGAGTGACTTATCGGCGTACACCTTCTTCATAAAGATGCCGTAGAGCGGTAGGGCTAGCCGGGCACCTTGGCCATAAGTGCCAGTGCGGAAGTGAATGCTGCGGTCTTCGCCGCCCACCCACATGCCGCACACGAGGTTGGGCGTAATGCCCATAAACCACGCGTCGGAATAGTTGGAAGTAGTGCCAGTTTTGGCGCCGATGGTGGTGTTGAACTTGAAGCCGGTGTGCAGGATAGTACTAGTGCCGCCGGGCTCGGTGGTGCTGGCTTGCAGCATGTTGGTCATCACGTAGGCGGTCTCCTCGCTCAGAGCCTCCTTGGTGGGCGCCACGAAGCGGCGCAGCTCGTTACCGTTCTTGTCTTCGATGCGCGTCACCATGATGGGGCCGGTCCACACGCCCTTGTTGACGAACGTGCCGTAGGCACCGCACAGCTCATAAATACTGCAATCGGAAGCACCGAAGCCCACGGCCGGCACCGGGTCGATGGGCGAAGTGATACCCAGGCGCTTGGCATACGCCACTACCGTTTCGGGGCCGAGCTTGTACACCAGCCACGCGGTGATGGAGTTCATGGACCGGGCCAGCGCTTGGCGCAAAGTAAAGGTGCGCCCCGAGAAATTGCCCTCGAAATTCTTGGGCGTGTAGGCCGGGCGGCCGGCGGCGGCGGGGAAAGTAGTCGCCACGTCGGGACGGGGGAAGCACGGCGAGTACCCCTGGTCGATGGCGGCCGTGTACACGATGGGCTTGAAGGTGGAGCCCGGTTGGCGCTTGCCTTGCCGCACGTGGTCAAATTTGAAAAACTTATAGTTCGGGCCACCCACCCAGGCTTTTACGTAGCCGTTGAGCGGATTGACCGCCATGAAGCCGGCCCGCAGATAGCGTTTGTAGTAGGCCAGCGAGTCCATCGGCGACATGAGCATTTCCCGCTCGCCCTGCCAGGTAAATACCGGCATGCGGTACTTGTGATTGAGGTAGTAATTGACCGAGTCCTTATTGCCTTCGTAGCGCTCCATCAGCGATTTGTAGCGCTGGGTGCGGCGCATGGCCGTTTCGAGAAAGCGCGGAATAACCTTGCCGCTCTCGTCGCGCCAGGGTAGCTGCCCCTTCCAGTGAGCGGTAAACCACTTTTGCTGCAAGGACAAATGCTCGGCCACGGCCTTCTCGGCGTAGGTCTGCATGCGCGAGTCCAGGGTGGTGTATATTTTCAGGCCGTCGGCGTAGAGGTCGTGGTCGGTTTCCTTGGCCCAGGCTTGCAGGTACTTGGCCACCTCGGTACGGAAATAGGGGGCCAGCCCCTGCACGGCGCTTTCTACGCTGTAGTGCAGCTTGATAGTCTTAGCGGTATCCTTCACCATCTCGGCGGCGGGCAGGTAGCCGGCCTTAGTCATTTGTTGCAGCACCCAGTTGCGGCGGCGCTTCGAGCGCACCGGGTGCAGCACGGGGCTGAAGCGCGAGGGCGCGTTGACGATACCCACGAGCGTCGCCGACTCGACGGTATTGAGTTGCTTGGGATTCTTATTGAAAAAAGTCTTAGCCGCCGTGTTAATGCCATAGGCGTTGGAGCCGAAGTCCACGGTATTAAGGTACATCCGGATGATTTCGCGTTTGGTATAGTTGCGCTCCAGCCGGATGGCCAGCAGCCACTCCTTGGTTTTGGTGATGAGCAGGCCCAGCTTGTGCTCGCCATTGAGCTTGCCCTCGTTGAGGTTGCTAGCCTCGCCGGGGCGGGTCTTGAAGAGCACTTTGGCTACCTGCTGGCTGAGCGTGGAGCCGCCACCGCTGCGGCCCAGGCCAGCCACGGCCCGCATGATGCTCTTGAAGTCGATGCCCGAATGCTCCTCGAAACGCACGTCTTCGGTGGCGATGAGGGCGTCAACTACGCTTTGTGGCAAGTCTTTATAGTCAACCGGGGTGCGGTTTTCGCGGAAATATTTACCCAGCAGCACGCCATCGGCCGAGTAGACCTCGGAGGCCAGCTCGCTCTTGGGGTTTTCCAGCGTTTTCAGGTTGGGCATGCGCCCGAAGAGGTTCATGAAGTTAATGCTGACTGCCCCCACGTAGAGCAGCGTAGCCAGCACACCGCCCACAAACAGCACCCACATGGTGCGCGTGAATGCCTCGAAGCGCCCCTTACGGGCCGGCGGCGGCCCCCGGCGGACTGGCGGAGTGGGGCGGGCCGGGGAGGAATGGGAAGTAGGCATCGTAAAAAAGCGGCGAAGCGGAGGTAAGACCGGCTGGCCCAACAACGATAACGAGTGAGCCAGCCTGCGCCTTAATTCCAGATTCGCCTATTGGTAAACCTTCTGGTAAAATTGTTGGTAACCGCTAAGGTCGCCCCCGGTTTCCTGGAGCAGCGTCAGGTTGGCCAGGCTGATGATTACGGCTTGGTAACCTTGGCCGCGCAGGCGAGCCAGCGGCGATTGCGGCCCGCGCAGCTTGGTAGCGTAGCTCTGGGCCACTTTCGCGCCCGGCAAAGACCGGACCACCACCATCTCCTGGTCGGGGCCAAGGGGCTGGACTGGCTGCACCGTCAGGTTGTTAGCCCGGAAAAATTTGCCGTTGTACGCAGTGAGCTGGCTCGCTAGGTCGGCCGTGGGGGACGTGCCCTTGGGATACACGAGTACCACGGCGTGGGCGGCGCTGAGCTGGGTAGCGTAGGCCACGGCGGGGGCAGCCGGGGTAGTCGGAGCGGGGCTGGCTGGGGTGGAAGGTGCTGGCGAGCCAGCGGCTGGGGTCGAAGCTGGCGTAGGCTGGCCCGTTGGGGCGGGGGCAGGTTGACCGGCCGGAGTCGGCGTGGGCTGGCCGACCGGCGTGGGCGCGGGCTGACCGCCTGCCGGAGTCGACGCGGGGCGGGTAGGGCTGGCATCGGCCCCGGCAGGCGTGACGGGAGCGCGGCCCGCCTTCAGGTTGGACGTAGCCGGGGCCGGGGCGGGCGCGGGGGTGGGGGCCGGCGTGAGCGGCTGGTACGGCGACTCGTCGTCGGCGTATACAATCCGCATCCGGTTCTCGACCTCGCCGGGCCGGAACTGCGACACCACGGGTTTTTCAGTAGAGGCCAAGGCGCCGGTGAGCTGGCCGGCCTCGGCTTTGCGGAAGGCGCCAGCCAGCGCCTGGGCTTGGGGCACGAGCGGGCTGTCGGGGTAGTCCTTGGCAAATTGCGCTACCGAGGCCCGCACCGCCACCGGCGGCTGGGTGCGGATGGCCAGCAGCAACTTCAGGTAAGCCACCCGGTCGGTGAGGTCGCTCTTCGGGTACTGCTGCTCAAGCCGGGCTACGGCAGCCTTGGCGCGGGTAAAGTACTGGTCCTTGTAAAGCGTAAAGGCCGAATCGAGGCGGGCCGCCACGGCGTTGTGCAGCGCCCGCTCGTGCTCGCGGTAGAGCGGGTCGGCAATGAGCCGGGCGTAGGTCGAGGTCGGAAACTCGCGCTGGAGCGCGGCGGCGTACTGCGCGGCCTTGGCGGGGTCGGGCAGGTCTTTGTAATAGAGGTAGAGCAGGTAGTCGGCATCGGGCGCGTGCGTGCCGCGCGGGTAACGCTCTACCTGGCTGGCATAGGTTTCGTAGCCGCGCTGCTTTTCTTTAAGCAGCTCCTTGTAAATGCCACCCAGCTCATACATGGCCGCTTCCACTTGCTGGTTGGAAGTCGCCAGCTGGGCGGGCGTGGTGGGCAGGCTCTGGCGGTAGGTAGCCACGAGCGCGTTCTGAGCCGCCAGCGGGTCAGCCGGGGCGGCGGGCGTGCCGGCCGCAGTACCGTCTCCACCATTGACGCGGGTCTGGTCATTGCCGGTGAGGCTCACGGGGACGCCGCCGTTTTGCGGGGCGTTGGGCGAGTTGCTGGGCGTGAGGGTGGTGCGCCAGTTGTCTTGCAGCTTGCGGTCGCCCCAGAGCCGAATGAAGTCGGCTCGGGCCGTGCCCAGCGCCGTGGGGTTGTCGAAATACCACTGCGCACCGCTGGGTACGGCGGCGGTCGCATCAAAAGCATTGGGGTTGCTGATGTCGCGCTGGCTACCGCTGAGTGCGCTGGGCGTGCCGCTGATGCGGCTGGCCTCAACGCGGGCCTTTTGGGCCTGGGCCTTCTGGGCGGCGAGAACCTTGGCCGCGGCCTGGCGCTTGGCTTCGAGCTCGGCGGCGGCGTAGGTGTTCAGGCGCTTGTCGAGCTCGGCCTCGGGCAGGCGGGCCAGGGCTTGCAGGCTGTCCTGGGTTTCGATGATGACGTACTGCTTAGCAAACTCCTTCAGGATGTCGGCCCGCTCCTTGGTGGCGGCGTACAGCGGGTTTTCCTTGGGCATGGCCTGCACCGTGCTGTCGTAGTAAGCGGCGGCCAGTGGGTACTTGCGCAGGTTTTCGTAGTAGATGCGGCCCGCCAACAGGTAGGTGTAGCCCTTTTGTGACTTGCTGACCGTGGGCACCTTAGCCGCCGTGCGCAGCAGGGCCAGCGCGTCGCCGTACTTCTGCTGGCGATAGGCCAGCCGGCCCATCTCGTAGTAGATTTTGTCGCGGTACTCCTTATTCTTAGGGTCTTTCAGCAGCGCGGCGAAATACTTGTCCAGCCGCTCCTTGCTCTGCTTGTCGAGGTCCGATACCTGGCCCAGCAGCAGCTTGGCCTGGAAGTCGAGCTCGTAGGGCGGATTGTGCTTGAGAATGTCGTTGAGCTGCGCGGTGGCCTCCTTGTCCTGCCCCTGCGCCTGGTAGAGCTGCGCCAGGATAAAGCGTGTGCGCGAGCGCTCATTTTTGGCCGGAATGAGCGGTACGGCCCGTTCGAGCTGAGTAATGGCTAGCTTCGGCTCCTCTACTTGCAGGTAGTAATCGGCCCGGGCCAAAAACAGCTCGCGGGCGTCCTTGACCAGGCCCACTTCCTTGTCAAGCAAGTCCGACACGGCCTTGGCGTTGTCGAGCTGCTTGGTAATGAGAAAGCTGCGCATTAACCCAATGAGGGCCTCCTGCTTGGCAAACGGGTCGCGGCTCGTGCTGTTCACGTACTTAAACGTGAGGATGGCGTCGTCGAACTCCATCTTGTAAAACCGCGACCACGCCACTAGTAGGTAAGCGTCGTCGGTCCAGTCGGAGCCCGAGCGATGCTGGATGGGCAGCGAGGCCTTCTTGATAACGTCGTTGAGGTCGGTGCGGGTGGCCCGCACCGTGGTGCTGTCGAGGGTGGGGTAGAGGGGCAGTACGCGGTTGTAGTCGTCGCCCCGGCCCTTGTAGAGCGTGGCCTCGGTAGCCCACAGCTTTTCGCGGGCCAGGAAAAAGCCATTGTCGCGGGCGGCTACGTTGTTGAGGGCGTGGCTCACGAGCGATTTATCCGAGGCGCAGCCAGCCAGGCTCAGCCCCAGTCCGGCCAGCAGCCCGAGCCGGTAGTATGTCGGGGGAATAGCGATTTTCAACGTCGAAAACTGGTCTGGTTAGTAGGTCGCAACGCCGCTCCCGGCGCAA
Organism: uncultured Hymenobacter sp.; assembly: GCA_913778455.1. Classification (GTDB taxonomy): domain Bacteria; phylum Bacteroidota; class Bacteroidia; order Cytophagales; family Hymenobacteraceae; genus Hymenobacter. The sequence goes on from CAJYVK010000020.1 coordinate 66,491, forward strand.
ATTGTTCGGCTCCGTGACTCCTAACGGCCGGCAACCCGTAAAATTACGCCCGGCCCCGCCGAAACCTTCACCCAACGCTTAGCTTTACCACCCTTCAATCGCCTGCCCTCATGGCTACTACCACTCCCACCCCCGACGCCGATGACTCGGCCCGCAACAGCTCGGCCCTCGGCAAGTACTCCGGCATCGCCGTGCAGATGATTGCCATCATCGGCCTCAGCACCTGGGCCGGCGTGTGGCTCGACGGGCATTTCCAGACCAAGACGCCCTGGTACACCATCGGCCTCACGCTGCTGGGGATATTCGGCGCACTGTATCAGGTTATTCGTTCGGCTACTCAACAGTAAAACTATGCGCGGCGGTTGGTTGTGGGGTAGGTTAATATGTTCGCTATTAATAATAGTAATTGCAGGGCCAGCCGGCCAGGCGCAGGCGTTAAGTACCGGGCTGACTACCGCCAGCGTCGTGGTGCTGCGCAACGAGGGTGGCCTGCTGCCCCTGCGCCGCCTCGACACCCTGCGGCTGGCTACCGTGAAGGTGCGTGCCCAACCCGACCGCGTAGATTTCAGCTGGCCGCTGCCCCAGGAAGTAGCCGCGTATCTGCCGACGAGCTTTTTCGTCGGCCCGCAGTCGTCGGATAATAAGTCATTACAACACGATAACCTGCTCCTGCTGGCCCTGCCCGATGGCCCCGCCACTGCCCGCCCGGCGGTGCGCCACCTGCTCGCCCTCGGCAAAAAGACGGTGGTGCTGGTGTTCGACAGCACCGCGCTCACGGCCCTGCCCGAGCTAAGGCAGGCTACCGCCGTGGTGCTGGCTCGGGGACGTAGCTACCAAGCAATTAGCCAGGCGGTGCAGGTAGTGTTCGGGGGGATGGGTACCACTGGGCAACTGCAAGCTCCGCTCGGCGGCTTTGAAACGGGCCAGCCCACGGCCGGCGGCTTGCGGCTGGCCTACGCGACGCCCCAGGCCGCCGGCCTGCGCGCCAACCTGCCAGCGCTGGTCGATTCGCTGCTGAAGAGGGCTTTGGAGGCGGGTGCTTTCCCGGGGGCGCAGGTGATGGTGGTGCGGCACGGGGTAGTGGCGCTGCGCCGCAGCTACGGCGTGCTGCAAGCCCCGGCCAGCCCCGCCGCCCCGGCGCAGCCCGTGCTGAATAACACGCTCTACGATTTCGCCTCGCTCACCAAGGTAACGGCGGCGCTGCCGGCGCTTATGCTGCTGCAAGACCGCGGCTTACTGGGGCCGGACTACACGCTGGGCGCACTCTTCGATTTTCTGCGAGGCTCGAACAAGCAAGACCTGCGCCTGCGCGACGTACTCACGCACCAGGCGCGGCTGCGGGCGTTCATTCCGTTCTGGCAAGACTACGTGCAGCCCGGTGGGCAGCCGCGCCCGCAGTTCTTACGGCCCGATTCCTCGGCGAGCTTCCCGCTGCCGGTGGCGGCCGGCCTGTGGGCCAGCCGGCAAGTACCCGAGCGGCTTTACGCGGGCATCGCCGCCTCGCCGCTCAATGCCAAGCCGGGCTACGTGTACTCCGACCTGTCGTTTATGCTCTACCCGTATTACGTGCAAAAGGCCACGGGCCAGCCGTTTGAGCGGTTTATTGCGGAGCAGTTGTACCGGCCGCTAGGGGCGGGCACGTTGGGTTTCAACCCAACCCGGCGGTTTCCGCTGGCCCGCATCGCGCCCACGGAGTACGACTCGGTATTCAGGCACCGACTGGTGCACGGCACGGTGCACGACGAGGGCGCGGCGCTGCTGGGCGGCGTGAGCGGCCACGCGGGCTTGTTCGGCTCGGCCAACGACCTGGCCAAGCTGGTGCAGCTTTACCTCTGGCAGGGGCGCTACGGCGGGCAGCAGCTCATCAAGGCCGAAACCGTGGCCGAATACACGCGTTGCCAATTTTGCCCCGACAACCGCCGGGCGCTGGGCTTCGACAAGCCCGACCCCACCAACCCGGCCCTGAACGCAGCCCGCAGTGCCAGCCCGCGCAGCTACGGCCACACCGGCTTTACGGGCACGTATTTCTGGGTGGAGCCCGACCTCGATTTATTCGTGATTCTACTCACGAACCGCGTCAATCCCACGCGGCGCAACGGGAAATTGGGCGAACTGGGCGTGCGCTCGGCGCTGCTCCAATTGGCCATCGAGAGCGCCCGGCCTTAGCCCGGGGGCAGGATTACGGCAATGTGAGCAAAATGTAAAGGGAAGCGTCGGCATGTCCTGATTTTTTTGCATCTTTAAACGCCCTAAACCGCGCAAGCTGCCTGAATTAGCAGCGGTTAGGCTTTTCACCTTTTCACTTTCTGGTTTTTTGGCTAACGCGCCGCTGAGGCGTGGCACGACCGCTTTTTTTCTTTTCCTTCCCCCTCACTCCTTTCCTATGAGAAAAATTTACTGGCTTCCCGTTGCCTTGCTACCTGCGTTGGGCAGCGCGCTACCCGGCCGGGCGCAGACTACCCCGGCCGCCACGGCGGCTACCGGCTCGGTCACCGGGACCGTCCGACAGGCTTCCGACCGCACCCCGCTGCCGGGCGTGAACGTCATCGTGAAAGGTACCAGCAACGGTACCTCCACCGGCTCGGATGGCCGCTACACTCTGGCCAACGTGCCCGCCGGGGCCACGCTCGTCTTCAGCTTCGTGGGCTACGAGCCCGTGGAGCGCCGCGCCGACGGTAGTTCACTCGACATCACCCTCACGGCTAGCAACAGCGACCTCGACGAGGTAGTGGTGCTGGCCTACGGCATCAAGCAGGAGCGGCGCGACCTCGTGACGGCCGTGCAGGAAGTATCTAGCAAAGACATCATTGACTCGCGGCAGACCAACATCGTGAACGCCTTGCAGGGCAAGGTGGCGGGCGTCAACATCACTTCCTCGGGCGGCGGGGCGGGGGAGGGGGCCAGCATCGTGATCCGGGGTGGCACCTCGCTCGACGGCGACAACCAGCCGCTGTTCGTCATCGACGGGATGATCATGGACAACTCGTCCTTCCAGGAGAGCACCGCGCCGGGCGGCGGCTCGGCCTTCAACGGCATCATGGGCCGCTCGGTGGGCGCCGCCAACCGTGCTGGCGACCTCAACCCCGAGGACATTGCCTCCATGACCGTGCTCAAAGGCCCCGCCGCTGCCGCGCTCTACGGCCTGCGGGCCGCCAACGGGGCCGTGGTGATCACGACCAAGAAGGGCGCGGCGGGCCGCACGCAGCTCAATTTCCGCACTCAGTATTCGGTAGATGAGGTAAACCGCCTGCCTAAGATGCAGGGACTATACGGGCAAGGTACGGGCGGTATCTACGACTCCAACTCCCGCATTTCCTACGGGCCACGCTTTCAGCCAGACCAGCCGGTGTACGACAACCTGGGCAATTTCTTTCAGCGCGGCAACACGCTCCAGAACTTCGTTAATATGTCGGGCGGCTCGGACAAGGCCAGCTTTTTCGCCTCGGCCTCCAACCTGCGTCAGAACGGCGTGACGCCCCAGAGCCAGTACGACAAAACCACGGTGCGCATTTCGGGCAACGCCCAAATCTCGCCCAAGCTCAGCGTCACCGGCTCGGCGCAGTACCTCAACTCGGGGGCCATCCGCCCCTTGCAGGGGCCGGGCCTGATTAGTACCTCGGGCTCGCTCAGCTCGGGTGGCTTCCTGCTGAGCTTGCTCAACTGGCCGCGCAACGACGACGCCCGCAACTACCTCAATCCCGACGGCTCGCGCCGTCGCCTGCTACCGCTGGGCTCGGGCGTGGATGCCGACGCCGACAACCCCTACTGGACGGCGGCCAAGAACCCGCAGAGCGACCGTACCAACCGCTTCGTGGGCAACGTGCAGGTAACGTTTTCGCCCATCAAGAACCTGACGCTGAGCCATAACATCGGTACCGACGTGTACACCACCCGCAGCCAGTCGGTGCGGGCCGTGGGCACCTCGCAGGCCGGCAACCAGTTTGGCGGCCTGGCCCAGACCGTGGATCAGAACCGCCTCATCACGGCCACCACGCTGGCTACGTACAGCCGCGGCTTCTTCGACGAAAAGCTGCGCGGCAGCCTCACGGTGGGTAACACCATCGAGGAGAACAAGGACGAGGCTGTGGACTACGTGGGCTTGATTTTCCAGAACCCCGACTTCATTGGTCTCAATAATACGGTGAACCGCAGCGCGTTGCAACGCGACCAGACGCGCCACCTCATTGGCAATTTCGCCCGGCTCTCGGCCACGGTGTTTGACCAGTTGATTGTGGAGCTGCAAGCCCGCTACGACCAGTCATCGACCCTGCCCCGGCCCAGCGAGGGTAAGATTTTCGGCAAGGGCTTTCTCTACGGCTCGGCCGCGCTGGGCTATGAGTTTACCAAGGTGCTGGGCCTCGACCAAAATCCAGTCCTGAACTACGGCAAACTGCGGGCCTCGGTGGCCGAGGTGGGCAAGGATACCGGCCCCTACCGCGTGCTGGCCCCGCTGACTACCAACACGTACATCGGCGGCGGGCTGCGCAACGACTTCTTCGGCTCCAACCCCAACCTGCGGCCCGAGCGCACCCGCACCTACGAGGCCGGCGTGAATCTGCAATTCTTCAAGAATCGCCTGAGCTTGGACGTGAACTACTACCGCTCGCGCACCGTGGACCAGCTCATTGCTCCGCGCGTGAGCCAGGCCACCGGCTTCATTCTGCAATACATCAACGGCGGCGTGGTGACCAACGAGGGTCAGGAAATCAGCCTTAGCGGCACGCCCGTGCGCTCGGCCGGCGGCTTTACCTGGGACGTTAACGCCAACTTTTACCATAATACCAACAACGTAGAAAGCCTGCCCTTCCCGCTCACGGTGGTGTACCAGTCCGACGCCTTCGTAACCAACGTGCACGAGGGCGGGGCCTTCCCGGGCCGGCCCATCTCGGGCATCGCCTCGACCGACTTCACCCGCGTAACCGATCCCAACAGCCCGGCCTACGGCCAGATCCTGGTGGATGCCAACGGCTATCCCACCGTGACCTCGGTCAGCGCCTTTCAGTACGCCGGCAACCGGGCGCCGCGCTTTACCACCCAGCTTACCAATACGTTTACCTACAAAGGCTTATCGCTTACCTCACTGTTTGATTTCCGGGTGGGGGGCGTCGTAGTGAACGGCAACGACTGGTACCAAACCAGCGTGGGTACCTCGCTGCGCACCGCCAACCGCTACCAGACGGTGGTATTCGACGGCGTAGTGGCCCAGAAGGATGCCAGCGGGGCCACGACCTACGTGCCCAATACCCGCCCCGTGGAGCTGACCCAGAACTACTACACCAACATTCTGGCCGGGGCGGGCACCGCCTTTATTGAGGACGGCTCGTGGGCGCGGCTGCGCTACGTTACCCTCAGCTACGCCTTACCTGCCCGCTGGCTCGGCGGCTCGGCCTCCTTCCTGAAGGGTGTAGAGCTGAGCGTAACCGGTCGCAACCTCGTGCTGCTCACCAAGTACAGCGGGGCCGACCCCGAGACGGCGGCGGCTGGCGCGGGCGTGCGCGGCGGCGGCTCGGGCGGCATCGACTACGGCAATACGCCCGGCACGCGCGGCGTGGACATGGGCGTGCGGGTCAATTTCTAGCCCGCGCCTTTTCTCTTTCCAACGACTTATTCCAGATGAAAAAATATCTTCTTTTTCTCGGTCTGCTAGGGGCGGCGGCCACGCTGCCCGCGTGCCAGAAATTTCTCGACGTCAACGATAACCCCAATAACCCCATCGTTTCGACGCCCAACTTCCTGCTGCCCGGCATCATCTCCAATGGCCTGCAAACGCAGATGTTTACGGCCCTGCGCACGCCCTACTTTACGCAGTACGTAGTGAGCCGCGCCGCCAACGTGGGCCTCGACCAGTTCCGACTCACCAATGCGCAGAGCACCAATACGTTCAACTACTCCTACTTTCAATCGGGCGGCAACATCCCGAAGATGATAGCCGCGGCCCAGGCCGAGGGTTCGGTCTACTACGTGGGGGCGGGCAAGATTATGCAGGCCGTACTGCTGGCCCACGCTACCGACATGCTGGGCGATATTCCCTACACCGAGGCATATCAAGGCGGCGACAACTACACGCCCAAGTACGACTCGCAGCAATCCATCTACGCCGCCATCAACCAGCTCTGCGACGAGGGGGCCGTGGAGATGGCCAAGCCCAGCAGCGCCAACTTCCGGCCGCTCTACAGCACCAGCCCCAGCGAGAGCGGCGACATTCTGTATAAAGGCGACCAAACCAAGTGGCTGCGGTTGGCCTACGCCCTCAAGGCCCGCCAGGCCCAGCATCTCACCAAAAAAGCCAGCTACGACCCCAACGCCGTGCTGGCCCTCGTCGATAAAGCCTTCACCTCCAGCGCCGACGACGCGCAAATCAATTACCAAACGGCGGTGGCCCCGCTGGCCAACACCACCAGCATCTTCGGCCCCACCCGCTCCAACTTCGGCGGGGCGACGTTTTCGACCAACGTCATTAAGTACTTGAACGGGACGACCTTTTCCGGCGTAATCGACCCGCGCTTCGGCATTATTACGCCCACTACCAGCACGGGGGCCAACCCCGGGGCGGGCACCACTACCACCGCCAATCTCACGCCCGGCTCCACGCTCACCGATTTCTACGGCGGGTGGTACGCTCGTGAGCTGGGGTACTTCGAGTTGATCACCTACCACGAAGTCAAGTTTATCGAGGCGGAGGCGGCCTTCCGGGCCGGCGACCGCACCCGCGCCTTGCGGGCGCTGCGCGACGGCATCCGGGCGCACATGACCAAGGTGGGTCAGGGCGGGAGCAACGCCCTGCCGGCCGTCACCTTCCCCACCATTTCCTCAACCCAGATCAATACTTACCTCGCCTCGGCCGCCGTGCCCCAGGACGAAGCCTCGCTCACGCTGCCCAGCATCATGCAGCAGAAGTACCTCGCCATGTTCCTTAACCCCGACTCGTGGTCGGATTTGCGCCGCCTCGACTACAGCACCGACATCTACGTCAACCTCGTGTACCCCGTGGGGAGCCAGCCCAACCCCAGCGCCGTGGCCCAGTCCGACCCCAAGCTGCGCTGGCCCCGCCGCATGCTACCAGGGGCTACCGAGCTGCTCTACAATCCTAATGCCGTGACCAAGCTCTTCAGCGACGCTGGGGCTACGACCAACGACGACTACGTGCTCAAGCCCCTGTGGTTTGACCAGAAATAAGGCGCTCACTTTTGCTATTAATTGACTATGAAGCCTTTTTATAAAGTTGCGGCCCCGCTAGTGGCCGGGCTGGCCCTGCTGGCCGGCTGCAAAAAAGAGCTGGACGACTACTATACTCCCGTCGCCACCGCTGGCTACTTTGTGGTGGGCCTGCCCAATGCAACGCTCAGCACCACCGCTACCAACACCTTCGCAGCCAAGTACGCGCCCGGCGAAACCATCCCCATCATCGCCGGCTACAACCAGCCCGACAACCCGACGACCATCACGGTTTTTCAAGCTACCAAAACCGACTCGGCCCAGGTGGGTAGCTACCCGGTCAGCGGCACGTTCTTGCAGTCCGCGCAGCTGACTACCCAGACCGTCCCCTACAAAGTGCCGACTACCTACCCCATTGGTACGTCGGTGCGCGTGGACCTCACGCTCACCTTCCCCGATGGTGGCCAGCGGCTGCGCCGCTTCACCTACCAAGTAGCCAACGCGCCCACGCTAATCTTCGGTACGCCCGCCGTTACGTACCGCAACGGCCTCGGGGCCAATGGCCAGGCCGAGGGCGACCTCATCGGCTACGCTCTGACTATCAACGCGGGCGGTATCTCGACCTCCACTACGCCCGTGGCCAACCTGTATAAGAGCGTGGATAGCCTCGTGTATTACGCCCGGATTGGTGGTACGGGCGCGTTGCTGCGGCAGGGCGTCCTCCGCTCGCCCACGGCCGGCGTCGAAAACAAGCGCACTATCGACCTGCGTGTGCCCACCGGCGCGGCGGCGGGCGGCGGGGTGAGCTTCGTCTTTACCGCGTACGCGCAGTTTGTCGCCACCAGCCTAAGCACGCCGCTGCTGTCCGTCGTGGCCTCCACGCCCTTCAAAACTACCCGTCAGGGCCGGGTGGCCTTCGGCGGGGGAGTCAGCACCGATTCGCTGGCCTTCAACCTGAGCACGGGCCTCAACGAGCCTGCTGCCAACCCGGCTACGGGTAAAGACTTGCAGGTGAGCGGCCTGGCCAGCACCGGCACCCTCACGCTGGGCGCGGGTAATACCACCCGCTACTACAAGCTCACCGCCGCCCAGCTGTCGGCCAATCCCTACGCCACGGCCAGCGCCAACGCTATCGGCAACCTGCTTTACCAGAACACGACGACCGCCGACCTCGGCGCGCCCGCCGTGGGCGACGTGTACGCCGTGCGCCTGCGGGGCACCACCGAAGTCATGCTGCTGCGGGTGCTCGCCCTGCGTGCCAGCACCAACGGCGGCGTGGGCCGGCTGCGCTTTGAGTACCGCTCGCTATAAGTCAGCCACTTTTTTCAGAGTTTTTTCACAAATAAAGCCCCGTTGGCCCCGGCCGACGGGGCTTTTGCGCACTTCTGTGCCGACCTTTGCGGCCCGGTTTCGACCTGCTGCCCATGAACGCCCGATTTCTTACTCAGTTTGCGGCCTTTGCGCTGTTCTGTTTGGCCGTGCTTTTCGGCCTGCGGGCGGCCTTCGGCACGGCGGTGGTCCACCCGCTGGCACCCTACGTGGTGGGGGCGCTGCTGGGGCTGACGCTGCTGGCCTATTGGCTCACGGCGACGGTCACCCGTAGCTCGCCCAACCACTTTCTAGTGGCCTATTTCGGTGGGGTAGGGGCGCGGTTGCTGATTGGCGTTGGTATTATTCTCGTCTACTTTTTTGCCGGTAATATCCACGACAGCCACGGCTTGCTCACGTTCCTCGGAGCCTTCTTCATAGGGTACTTTCTGTGCGCTGGTTTTGAAATATGGGCTATTTTTAGTAACTTGCGCCCGTTTTCAGCGAAGCAAGTCCCAAAAGAAGAATAATTTACCCCCGGACTTGGGTTTTAATCACTATTGAATGAAGCGCTTACTTACCCTCTTGCTTTGCCTGTGCACGTTCGTCGGCTTCGGGGCCGAACCCACTGAATCGGGCGAAAAAGGGGAGTCCTTCAACCCCGGCGAAGTTATTTTGCATCACGTGGCCGACTCCCACGAGTGGCACTGGTTTAGCACGGACAACGGACACTTCGTAACGTACCTGCCCATCATCGCTTATCAGCCGGGCAAAGGACTATCCGTATTCTCCTCCGAAGAGGTAGCCGAGGGCAAAACTCACGGCAACCTGAAGCTCGAAGAAGAGAAGCTCGTTACCACCGATGGCAGCAAAGTCTACGATTTCTCCATTACCAAGAACGTAGCGGCCCTCGCCATGAGCAGCCTGCTGCTGGTGATCATTTTCAGCTCGGTTGCTAAATCGTACCGTCGCCGCAGTGGCCAGGCGCCCTCGGGCCTGCAAAACGCCCTGGAGCCGTTCGTGGTGTTTATCCGCGACGAAGTGGGTAAGAAGAGCATCGGCCCCAAGTACGAGCGCTACATGCCGTACCTGCTCACCGTATTCTTCTTCATCTGGTTTAACAACCTGCTGGGCCTTACGCCCGGCGCGGCCAACCTCACCGGCAACATCGCCGTGACGATGGCCATGGCCCTGCTCACGCTCATCATCACCCTGTTCAGCGCCAACAAGAACTACTGGGGTCACATCTTCGCGCCTCCCGGGGTGCCGTGGCCGCTCTACGTGATCATGGTGCCGGTTGAGCTGGTGGGCGTGATTGTAAAGCCCTTCTCGCTGATGATTCGTTTGTTTGCCAACATCACGGCCGGCCACATCATCATCCTGAGCTTCATCAGCCTCATCTTCATCTTCCGCTCGTCGGCTACGGGCTTCCTCTCGGTACCCTTCGGCTTGTTCATCAGCATGCTGGAGCTGTTGGTGTCGATTCTGCAAGCCTACATCTTCACCCTGCTGACGGCCATGTACATCGGCAGCGCCGTGGAAGAGCATCACCACGACGAGGCGCACCACGAAGACTTCGGCACCGCCGAGGAGCGTGCCGGTGGTACCAACCTGGCTCACCTGGGCCGCCCCGACGTAGCCGCTCACTAAGCTAACCTCGCCACCGCATTGGCGGCCGGGTCTTTATTTCCCCAAGTTTTTTCCCTACACACATTTTTCTTTTTACCATGCTTCTTTCGTTGTTGCTGCAAGTTGTTAATTCGGTTGGTCTGGCTGTAATGGGTGCCGGCATCGGCGCTGGTCTGGCTATCCTGGGCGCTGGCCTGGGCATTGGCCGCATCGGCGGTAGCGCTATGGAAGCCATCGGCCGTCAGCCGGAGGCTTCGGGCAAAATCCAGACTGCTATGCTGATCGTAGCGGCTCTGCTGGAAGGTGCTACGCTGTTTGCCGTCGTAGTCTGCCTGCTCATCGCCCTGCGTTTGCAGTAATCGCGTCGGTTTAAGCCCGGCCGGCTGGCTTCCCCTCCGGGAGGCCAGTCGCGCCGGGTTTTCGTTCGGCTAGGGCCTGGTTTTTCGCTGGCTCGCCCAGCCGGCCGGGTACCTGGGCAACTAAGCTGCCGCCGCCGGATGTTTATCGGTGCCGCCTTGTCGCGGCGCTGCCACCCCGATAATTGCCGTCCTCTATGAATCTTATCACCCCCGAATTTGGTTTGCTCTTCTGGCAAACCCTGATTTTCCTCCTCCTGTTTCTGCTGCTGGCCAAGTTTGCCTGGAAGCCGATTCTGGGCTCGCTCAAGGAGCGGGAAGAAAGCATCGACAGCGCGCTGAAGATGGCCCAGCAGGCGAAGGAAGAGATGCAAAGCCTGAAAGCCGGCAACGAGAAGCTTCTGGCCGAAGCCCGCAAGGAGCGCGACCAGATGCTGAAGGAAGGCCAGGCAATGGCAGCTCAGTTTGTGGAGCAAGCCAAAACTACGGCTACCGAAGAAGCTAATCGCATTACGCAGCAAGCCCGCGAAGCCATTCAGCAGGAGAAAAGCCAGGCGCTGGCCGAGGTGCGCAACACTGCCGCCCAGCTGAGCGTGGACATCGCCGAGCGCCTGCTCCGCCGCGAACTGGCCGACCCCGCCGCCCAGCAAAAGCTGGTAGACGACTACCTGAAAGACGTAAAATTGAATTAAGCTGTTAGCTATTAGCTGCTAGCCATTAGCGCCCCTGTCGGGGTAGAGAAGGCTAGCAGCTAATAGCTAAAAGCTAACAGCTAAACTCAACAATGGCCGACCAACGAGTAGCCGCCCGCTACGCCAAGTCTTTGCTGGACTTGGCGCAGGAAATGGGCACCCTGGCAACCATTAAGCAGGACATGGACCTGCTGGCCAACACCATGGCTGGCAGCCGCGACCTGCGCCTGCTGCTGCGCAACCCGATTGTGAAGCACGACAAGAAGCTCAGCATTCTCAACGCCGTGTTTCAAGGCAAGGTGTCGGAAACGATGCTGCGCTTTTTCCAGATCCTGACCAGCAAAAACCGCGAGTCGGCTCTGGAGCACATCGGGACCGAATTTCTAGCCCAGTACAATGCCTTGATGGGCGTGCAGGTAGCCGAGGTTACGTCGGCCACGCCGCTGACGCCCGCCACCCGCGCCGAAATTGAGCAGCTGGTGAAGCAGCAAACCGGCCTCAAGGAAGTGTCGCTCACCGAAAAGGTAGACCCTTCGCTGATTGGCGGCTTTATCCTGCGCGTGGGCGACCAGCAGATTGACGATTCGGTTCGGGGTGGCCTGCGCCGCCTGCGCTCCTCCCTGACCGATAATTCTTACCAACCTAGTCTAAACTAATACTATCATGGCAGAAGTACGCCCGGACGAAGTATCCGCTATCCTGCGGCAGCAGCTGTCCAACTTTAAATCGGCCGCTGAGCTGGAAGAAGTCGGCACCGTGCTCCAGGTGGGCGACGGCGTGGCTCGCATCTACGGCCTGTCGCACGCCCAGTCGGGCGAGCTGATCGAGTTTGAAAACGGCCTGCAAGGGCTGGTGCTAAACCTGGAAGAAGACAACGTAGGTGCCGTACTGCTCGGCGACTACTCCGAAATTCGGGAAGGTGCCACCGTGCGCCGCACCAACAAAATCGCTGCTATCCAGGTAGGCGAGGGCATCGTGGGCCGCGTGGTAAACACGCTGGGCCAGCCCATCGACGGCCGCGGCCCCATCCAGGGCCAGACCTACGAGATGCCCCTGGAGCGTAAGGCTCCCGGCGTAATCTTCCGCCAGCCCGTTACCGAGCCGCTGCAAACTGGCATCAAGGCTATCGACGCCATGATTCCGATTGGCCGGGGCCAGCGCGAGCTGATCATCGGTGACCGCCAGACCGGCAAGTCGACCGTGGCCCTCGACGCCATCCTCAACCAGCGCGAGTTCTACGAGCGCGGCGAGCCCGTATTCTGCATCTACGTAGCCGTGGGCCAGAAGGCCTCGACGGTAGCCCAGGTAGTAAATGCCCTGACCAAGGGTGGCGCAATGGACTATACCGTGGTTGTAGCGGCTTCGGCCTCGGACCCCGCCCCGATGCAGTTCTACGCTCCCTTCACGGGTGCCGCCATCGGCGAATACTTCCGCGATACGGGCCGTCCGGCCCTCGTGGTGTACGACGACTTGTCGAAGCAGGCCGTGGCTTACCGCGAGGTGTCGCTGCTGCTGCGTCGCCCCCCGGGCCGCGAGGCTTACCCCGGCGACGTATTCTACCTGCACAGCCGCCTGCTGGAGCGCGCCGCTAAAATCAACGCTTCGGACGAGATCGCGCGCAACATGAACGACCTGCCCGAAAGCCTGAAGCCCCTGGTGAAAGGCGGCGGCTCGCTGACGGCTCTGCCGCTCATCGAAACGCAGGCTGGCGACGTATCGGCGTACATCCCGACCAACGTAATTTCGATTACCGACGGCCAGATCTTCCTCGAAACCAACCTCTTCAACTCCGGCGTGCGCCCTGCAATCAACGTAGGTATCTCGGTAAGCCGCGTGGGTGGCAACGCCCAGATAAAGTCGATGAAGAAGGTATCGGGTACGCTGAAGCTCGACCAAGCCCAGTTCCGCGAGCTGGAAGCCTTCGCCAAGTTCGGCTCGGACCTCGACGCCTCGACCAAGCTCACCATCGAGCGCGGCCGTCGCAACCTGGAAATCCTGAAGCAGCCCCAGTTCTCGCCCGTAAAGGTCGAAGACCAGGTGGCCATCATCTACGCCGCGACCAACGGCCTGCTCGACACTGTACCGGTTAACCGCGTACGGGAGTTTGAGGCCGAGTTCCGCCAGGTGATGAACGCCCGCAACCCCGACGTGCTCAAGGCTTTGAAGGCCGGCAAGCTCGACGACTCGGTAACGGGTGCTATCCGCCAGACGGCCAAGGATGTAGCTGCTGGCTACGCCGCTAAGTAATTAATAGATTATGAGTTATGAATTATGAATTGGCAAGCGGTTGCCTCCCCCGAGGCTAGCGTGTAATTCATAATTCATAATTCAAAACTCATAATTGAAGTAAATGGCAAGCTTAAAAGAAGTTCGCTCGCGTATCCAATCGGTTTCGAGCACGCAACAGATTACCAAAGCCATGAAAATGGTGGCGGCGGCTAAGCTGCGCCGGGCTCAGGACAACATTACCCGGATGCGCCCCTACGCGCAACGCCTCACCAGCATCCTGGCCAACCTGACGCGCACGACCACCGACGAGGTGGTGAGCGAGTACGGGCAGGTACGCGAAGTGCGCCGGGTGCTCATCATCGCCATTACCTCCGACCGGGGGCTGGCCGGTGCCTTCAACGCCAACGTATTCAAGGGGGTGAACGCGCTGATTGCCCAGCGCTACGCCAACCTGCCGCAAAGTGCCATCTCGGTGATGGCCATCGGGAAGAAGGCGCACGACTACTATGGTCGCCGCAGCTTCCAGCGGGTGGGCGACTACACGCACGTATTCGGCAAGCTTTCGTTTGACACGGTGCGCGTGGCGGCAGAAGAGGCCATGCGTGGCTTTACCGAGGAGCGCTACGACCAGGTGGTGATGGTGTACAACGAGTTCAAAAACGTGGCTACCCAGGTAATTCAGGCCGAGCAGCTGTTGCCGCTCGCGCCCACCGAAGTGCCCGCCGGTACGCCCAGCGCCACCGCGCCCGACAACAGCATCGACTACATCTTCGAGCCCAGCAAGGAAGAGATTATTCAGACCCTCATCCCGCAAAGCCTCAAGATTCAGCTCTACAAGGCGGTGCTGGAAAGCAACGCCTCGGAGCACGGGGCCCGCATGACGGCAATGGACAAAGCCACCGACAACGCCGGTGAGCTGTTGAAGTCGCTCAAGCTGACGTACAACCGGACGCGCCAGGCGGCCATCACGACCGAGATTCTCGAAATCGTAGGTGGGGCCGAAGCGCTGGCGGCTGGCCAGTAAACGATACTCCCAAACAACGCGAAAGCGCCGGTGCCCTAGCGGCACCGGCGCTTTTTTTATTAGTGACCTGGTAAGGGGTAATTATTGGGCCGCTCAACGATGAAACAAGGCTAATTAATGAGCTGTTAATAGTATTTTTGAGTAGGTGGCGCTACGCAGGCTGCCTGCACCCGCACGTTGAGTATAAAAAAACACTTATTCATTCTGTGGCTGGGCTTGGTGCTGAGCAGCGTAGCGCGAGCGCAGGGGCCACCGGTACCGCTGGCCCGCATGACCGTCATGCGCGATAGTATCGGGCGGCTGCTGGCTACTCAGCCCCGGCTTGATACGCAACGAGTGGGGCGCCTGAATTCGCTGGCCTTCCTTTTACGCACCAACGCGGCCCCGGAGGCCGAGCGCCTGGCCCGGCAGGCGCTGGCGCTGGCCCAGCGGCTACAGTTCACCCAGGGCCTGCTGGATGCTCATTTCAACGTGGGTTATTGCCTGCGGGCCCGTAACGCGTACGATTCGGCGGTCTATCACTCGCAGATGGCGTTGAAGCTGAGTGTGCAGCTGGGTAGCCGTTATAAAGAAACCCGTGCTTACTACAACCTGGCCCGGGTATATACCGAGCAGGGCAACTATGCGGCGGCCCTAGGGATGAGCCTGAAGGGGCTAGCCGTGGCGCGGGCACTGCGTGACGCTCGGACCGAGTTATTTCAACTGGTGCAGGCGGCGCGGATTGAGCTGGCGCTGGGCGAATACGACGCGGCCCGTACCCACGTGGAGGCGGCCCGGCGCCTGATACCAGCCGCCCACGATCCTTTGGGTACGGGATACGTGTACCAGGCCCTCGGCGACATCAGCCGCCGGCAGGGGCAGTGGCTGGCCGCTCGTAACTACTACGGCCAGACCGCCGCCAACTACGGTAAAGTATACAATGCCCGCGGCCTGTTACCCGTAGAGTTAGCGCAAGCCGACATGACCAATCGCTTGGGCGACCATGTGGCCGCCCGCCGGGCGGCCCGGAGCTTACTGCGTCGTGCCCAGGCTACGGGTACTCCCGAGCAGGTAGCCCAGGCCGCCTTGCTGCTCGCCCAAACCTGGCTGGCTACTGCCCGCCCCGACAGTGCCCAGCGCGCCGCAGCCCGCAGCTTGATTACGGCGCGGGCTGCTCATCTGCGTCTGATAGTTCGCGACGCGGCCCTGGTGCTGGCCCAGGCCAACGATGCGCTGGGGCAAGGACGCGCGGCCTACCGTTACCAAGTGCTAGCCAGCGCCTATGCCGATAGCATAGCGGGTGAAGAAACCCGTCGCCGGGTGGCCGCCCTCGAAGCCCAGGCAACGCACAGCCAGGAGCAGAGCCAGATTCGGCTGCTGCGCCAGCAGGCCCGTTTACAAACGCAGCAGCAAGAGCTTGATCGGCTACACTACCGCCAGGCGGCGGCGGTGCTCATCGGTGGGGCCTGGCTGGTGCTGGCGCTGGCGGGCTACTTGCTGTGGCGCTACCGCCGCCGCGAGGCCCGCCGCCAGGAGGCCCTGCGGACCCGTATCGCGGCCGACCTGCACGACGAGGTCGGTAGCATGCTCACCCAAATTTCTATGCAGAGTACGCTGCTGCGGGAGGGCCGCTACGCCCCGTCGCAGCAGCAGGCCTACCTCGACCAGATGGCCGACGCCAGCCGCCGCGCCGCCCGCCAGATGAGCGACGCCGTGTGGAGCATCGACGCCCGCTACGACTCGGCCGCCAGCTTGCTTGACCGCCTGCGCGACCACGCCCACGAGGTACTGCCCCCCGCCGGCCTCGAAATTGACTTCGGGGCCGAGGCGGCCGTGGCAACGGCCGCCGTACCGCTGGCTACCCGCCAGGCGCTCTACTCCATCTATAAAGAAGCCCTGCACAACGTGGTAAAACACGCCCGGGCCCGCCAGGTACAAGTGCGCCTGCGCCTGCCGGACGGCCAGTTGGAACTCACCGTCCGCGACGACGGCCGGGGTAGCGCCGCCGCCAGCCGACCCGGCGGCCAGGGCCTGCCCAACATGCGCATGCGCGCCCAGGCCGTGGGCGGTACCGTGCAAGTAGAAGCCAGCGGCCCGGCCCAGGGCCTGGGCCTGGTAGTGCGCCTGCCCCTCCGGTAGTGGTGAGATGGTGAGGTGGTGAAATGGTGAAGCAGCAAGTTATTATCTACTATTTTCTAATTCACCAACTCACCACTTACCACTCACCACCTCACCACTCACCACCTCACCACCTCACCATTTCACCACTCGCCACTCGCCGCCTCACATCTTTATGCGATAGCGCCGTGTAGGACAGGCACCGACCTTTGCCCCCGTGATACCACTCGGCATTATCGAAGATCAGGCTGCTATTCGGGAGGCGCTGTGCGAATACCTCGGCGCACAGCCGGAGTTTGACTGCGTGCTGTGCGCGGCCTCGCACGAGGAGTTTATGGCCGGGCTGGCGGGGCTGGCCACGCCCCCCACGCTGGTGCTCTCCGATATTGGCTTGCCCGGGCGCTCGGGCATCGAGGGACTAAGCGTGCTGCGGCAGGTGCTGCCCGAGGCCGAAGTGCTCATGCTGAGCGTATACACCGATGCCGAGCGCGTGTTTGAGGCCCTGCGGGCGGGGGCGGTGGGCTACCTCGAAAAAACCACCCCGCTGCCCCTGCTCAAAGAACACCTGCTGCAAGTAGCGGCTGGTGGCTCGCCCATGAGCCCAAGCGTGGCCCGCCACGTGACGCGCTACTTCGCGCCCCGGCCCGTGGTGCCCGCTGCCGACAACCTGACCCCGCGCGAGCAGGAGATCGTACGGGCCATTGAGGATGGGCTGAGCTATAAGCTCATCGCGGAGCGCCTGCACGTGAGCCTTGATACCGTGCGCTCGCACATTCGGCAGGTATACCGCAAACTGCAAGTCAATTCCAAAGCCGAGATAATGGCCCGGGCTCAGAACCGCTCGCGCCTGTCCTGGTAGCAGCCCGCCTTCCGGCTATTCTTTTCACGCTGCCCTTTCTGAGCTATGTACCGCCCCCGCTTCGCGTCCGAGGTGGGGGCGGCTAGTTAGGGTAGGGCCAGCGGGGAGCAATTCGGCAGCAGTATGGGATTAAAAGAATTCTTAGCCTGCCCTGCCGAGTCGTCCGCAAGCATCGCGGTGGCTGCTTGCCTAGGCTTGTCTGACCGTTCGCCCGTCTGGCTGGGCCAGTTACTAAGCCAGGCTGAGCAATCAGAACTGGTTTTATATAATCACATCATTATGCGATACCGCCGCGTGGGGCTGGCGCCGTCCTTTGGGGCCTGGTTCAGCTAACTACTCTGTACTGCTTTTGTGATGACAAACTTCTGCTCTCTGCTGCCCGCGCGTCGGCTGGCAATCCTGCTGGTACTGGGCCTGGGCGGGGCATTCGCTCGCCCCGCCCAGGCCCAGGCCCAGGCCACCTTCGGCACCGCGACGACGTATTCGACGGGCGCTGACAGCTACCCCCACGACGTGGCCCTGGTCGACGTAAACCGGGATGGCAAGGTCGATATACTTACGCCCCTCTCCGGGACCGTGGGCGTGCAGCTAGGCACGGGCACGGGTACCTTCGGGACCATCGCCACCTATGCGTCGGGAATGAGCTCGATGAATTCCGACCGCATTATGGTCACCGACGTGAGTGGCGATGGCAAACCCGACGCCATAATGGCCCCCTACAAATACGGCAGCACCGCCGGCGTGTCGGTGCTGCTGGGCACGGGTAATACCACCGGCACCTTCGGGACCGCCAGCGTCTACAGCGCGGGGGCTTCTACCAGCACCACCAATGGTATCAGCAGCCTGGCGGTGGGCGACGTGAATGGCGACGGCCGGCCCGACATCGTGACAGCCAACAACGGGGGCGATGCGGGCCGGGTGGCCGTGCTGCTGGGCACCGGCGGCGGTGCCTTCGGGGGAGCTACCCTGTATGTGGCCGGCACCAGCACCGCCCTGATGGAAGTACTGCTGGCTGATGTGAACGCCGATGGCAAGCTCGATATTCTGACTTCCAACTCAACTACCGATGCGGTGGGCGTGCTGCTGAATACGGGCACGGGTACGTTTGGGGCCGCAACCGCGTACTCCAGCTTTGCCACCAACTCAGCGGGTACAAAGGGTGGCCAGCAGGGTCTGGCCGTGGCCGATGTGAATGCCGACGGCAAACCCGATATTCTCACTACCAGCTACTACGGCAGCGTGTTCGGGGTGCTGTTGAACAACGGCAACGGCACCTTCGGGGCGATGACTAAGTACCCGACCGGTGCTAACTCCCCGACCCGCCTGAACGTAGCCGATATCAATGGCGACGGCCAAATCGACCTGCTGGGGGCTGACCCCAACGGCGGCACCGCCTCCGCCTTGGTAGTGCTGCTGGGCACGGGCGGGGGCACTTTTGGCACCGCCACAACCTACAAATGCGGTTACGCCCCCAACGGTGTGCGGGCCGCCGACCTCAACGGCGACGGTAAGCTCGACATGGTGTCGGCCAACAACGGCAGTAACTACGTGGCCGTGCTGCTCAACACCACCGTGCTACCGACCGTCAGCACCAGCGGGGCGGCCACGGCCGCGGGCTCGTACAATTCCATCACCGTGAACGCCGGCAGCACCCTCACCCTGACGGGTAATACCGTCGTAACGGGAGCCTTGACCATCGCTAACGGCGCTACTTTCAACGACAACGGCTTCACGGTGTACGGCGGCGGCTCGTTTACAGCGGCGGCCGGCGCCACCCTGAACATCACGAATGCGGCGGGTATCAGCAGCAGCGGCTATACCGGGGCGGTGCAGGTCACGGGCCCGCGCTCGTTTTCGACCGATGCCAGCTACGGCTACAGCGGCACGGGGGCGCAGAGCACGGGTACGGGCCTGCCCGGCACGGTGCGGGCGCTCACGCTCAACAACAGCGCCGGCCTCACGCTCAGCAGCCCGGTTACGGCCAGCACGGCCGTCACGCTCACCAGCGGCGTGCTGACCACCGGGGCCAACGCAATTACCCTGAGCCCCACCGCCACCCTCAGCGAAACCACGACCAGCTTCGTAACGGGTACGGTGCAAACCACGCGCGCCCTCTCCACGGCGGACCGCACCGAAACCTTCGGCGGTATGGGCCTGAGCCTGACGCCCAGCGGCAGTACGCTGCCGGGTAGCACCCTGGTGCGGCGCGTCACGGGTACGGCCCTGACTGGGATGGGCGGCAGCCCAAGCATCAAGCGCTACTACGACATTCAGCCCACCGTCAACAATAACCTGAACGTGACGCTCATCCTGAGCTACCTCGACAGCGAGCTCAACGGCATCAGCGAAAGTGACCTGCACCTCTACAAATCGGAAAACGCTGGTGCGACGTGGTTTACGATGGCCGGTGCCAGCTACAACGCCACGGCCAACACGGCCAGCCTCGGCGGTATTCGGCAGTTTTCGTACTGGACGCTGGGCAGCGCCCGCGCCCCGCTGCCGGTGCAGCTCACCAGCTTTACGGCCCAGGCCCAGGGCCCGGCCGTAGCCCTGGCCTGGGCTACCGCCACCGAGTTCGGCGCGGCCCGCTTTGAAGTAGAGCGCAGCTTCGACGGCCGGGCTTTCGAGCGGGTGGGAGAGGTAGCGGCGGCGGGCACCAGCAGCGGGCCCCGCGCCTACGCGTACCTCGACGCGGTCCTGCCAGCCGGGGTCACTACTCTCTACTATCGCCTGCGGCAGGTAGACCAGGATAGTACCGCCACCTACTCGCCGGTGCGCCCGGTGGCCGTGGCCGCCGGCCAGCCCTTGCTGTATCCGAACCCGACGGTGGGCACCGCCACCCTGGCTGGTGCCCCCGTGGGTACCGCCGTACGGGTGTACAACGCGCTGGGCGACCTGGTGCTCACCACCCGCACCGATGCCGCCGGGACCGCTACGCTGACCTTGCCCAACGGCCTGTATCTGGTGCGCTGCGGGGCGGCCCCCGCCCTGCGCCTGGCCGTGGAGTAGGCGAGTCAATTAATCCCCTTGGCTTCGCAAAAGCCCCCGCGGCCCCCGGTCGCGGGGGCTTTTTGCGCAAGCAGGGCTGGCTGCGGGCGGAATCTCACTAGTCATCCGCGCCATTTACCCGCTCTAGCAGGTCAGTCACTAAGCCAAAGCGGCCAGCCAGCACGGCTCTCGCATTTTCACATTTTCATGCGATACCGCCGCATGGTTGAGGCTTCGTGCTTTGTAGCCAATTGCTGCGCAAGTTCTGGCCGCAGCTCATGAATGCCAGGCTTTATCTCTTCCCTTTTTAGTATGAGAAACCTCTTCTCCCTGGTCTTCCCCACGCGGGGAGCCACCCCGCTGGCCCACCCGCTGGCGGCGCTGGGGCTGTTGCTGGCTACGGCCGGCGCGGCCCAAGCCCAGACTACTACCAACTTCGCCTACACCGGCGGCACCCAGACCTACACCGTGCCGGCGGGCATTACCAAGCTCAACGTGGTCGCCACTGGGGGCGGGGGCGGCGGCAACCGGGGCAACAACAAGGGTGGCCTGGGCGCCGTGGTGCAAGCCACCGTGACGGTCGTGCCCGGCGAGGTGCTCACTGTAGTGGTGGGCGGCCGCGGAGTCGATAGCAACAGCAACGGCGGCCAGGGCGTCAGCGGGGGCGGCGCGGGCGGCTACAACGGCGGCGGCACCGGCGCCTACACCGGCGGCGGCGGCGGCGGGGCCACCGACCTGCGCCGGGCCACGGCCAGCGGTAGTACCGGCGACTACTTCACCTCGCGCAATGCGCTGCTGGTGGCCGGTGGCGGCGGTGCGGCCGACAGCGGCCCCGCCGGCGGGGCGGCCGGTACGCCCAACGGCGGCAACGGCGTGAGCGGGCAGGGCGGCCCAGCTGGTCAGGGCGCCACCACCACCGCCCTCGGGGGCGGCTACCTGGGCTCGAACGGCACGGGCGGCAATTGTAACCCCAATAACTTCAACGCAGCAGGCGGTGGCGGCTACTACGGCGGCGGCGGTGCCGGCGGCCCGGCGGGCTCTTTTGCCACCGGCCTCAACGGCGGGGGCGGCGGCTCGTCATACGTGTTGCCCACGGGCAGCAGCAACGTGAGCTACAGCCTCGCTGGGGCTCTGGGCAATGGGGCGCTGGCCATCACGACGGTGCCAGCGCCCACCAACAACGCACTGGCCTTCGATGGTAGCAACGACTACGTGAGCCTGGGAAGTCCGGCCGTGCTCAGCAACCTAGGCCCGGGCGGCTTCACACTTGAAGCGTGGGTTTACTACGACGGGCGGAGCGGAGCCAGCTCGATTATCCGCAAAACCGGCGACTATAACCTGTATATCAACAACGGGGTGCTGGGGGCCGAGGTATGGCCCCAGGGCGGGGGTAATGCCGCCTGGCGCGTAGCCGCCGGCTCGGCCAGCCTCGCGGCCAATCGCTGGAACCACGTGGCCGCCACCTGGACGCCGGCCACCAGCACGTTTGCCTTTTACGTCAATGGCGTGGCCGACCCGGTGGCCAGCAGCAGTACGGGCAGCATCAGCGGTAGCGAGGGCCTTTCGCTGGGTGCCTCGACCACCTACGGCAACTACTTGGGAGGTCGCCTTGATGAGGTGCGCATCTACAACACGCCGCTGACGGCGGCCCAGGTGCAGACCGATATGTTTAGCACCAGCTCGGCCCTGCCGGGTAGCCAGAAATACTACGCCAACTTCGACCAGGGCACGGCCGGCGGCAACAACGCGGGCAATACGAGTCTGACCGACCAGAGCGGTAACAACAGCACGGGTACGCTGAATAACTTCGCCCTGACGGGTGCCAGCAGCAACTTCGTGCGTAGCTTCCCCACCATCACCGGTATCTCGCCCACTACGGGCAACACCGGCAGCAGCGTAACGCTAACCGGTACCAACCTGACCGATGCCACGGGCTTCGCCTTCAACGGCACGGCCGTGTCGCCATTCACCACGCCCGCCGGCGATTTGACGGCCACCGTAGCCGTGCCCAGCGGCGCCACGACCGGTCCGGTAAGCGTGTCGTCGGCCTCGCTGACCAAGTACAACGGCCCCACCTTCACCGTGACGTACCCCGACCTGGTGGTGAATACGACCGCGACTATCCCGGCCGGTACCTACAACAGCATCACCGTCAACAGCCCCGGCGTGGCTACGCTGGCCGGCAACGTGACGGTGAATACGAGCACCACCGTGAACAGCGGGGCGACGCTCAACGACGGCTGCTTCGTGCTCAGCGGCGCGGGCGACTTCACGCTGGCGTCGGGTGGTACGCTGGGCATCTGCAACGCGCAGGGCCTGAACAACACCACTGGAACGCTGCAAAATACGGGCTTCCGCAGCCTGTCCATCGACGCTACTTACGTCTATAACGGCACGGCGGCGCAGGTTACGGGCGGGCAGCTGCCTTACCAGGTGCGCAACCTCACCAGCACCAACAGCAATACCGTTACGCTGAGCCAGGCGCTCAACGTCGCGCAGGTGCTCACCCTTAACGCCGGCAACCTGAGCCTGAACGGCCGGGCGCTGACGCTGCTCAGCAGCGCCAGCGGCACCGCCCTGGTGGCCAACCTCGGCTCGGGCTCGATCAGCGGTAACGTAACGGTACAGCGCTACATCGACCCTAGCTTGAATTCCGGCCTGGGTTATCGCCACCTGGTATCGCCCGTGAACGGAACCTCGGTGTCGGCCTTCGGCTCGGGTGGTACGGCGCTGGTGGTCAACAATGCCTACAACACGGTGGCCAATCCCGGCACCGTGACGCCATTCCCCACCATTTTCAGCTACGACCAGAGTCGCCTGGCTACGTCGCCCGCTACCACGCTGTCTGCTTTTGACAAGGGCTGGGTATCGCCGACTTCGCTGAGTGAGCCGGCCGCGCCGGCTACGACGGGCTACGCAGTGCAGCTCACCGGCGGCCAGACGCTCAGCTTCACCGGGCAGGTTGCCAACAGCGGGGGCAGTACGACGCTGAGCCGCAACAGCGGCGCTACGGCCGCCGATGCGGGCCTGAACCTCATCGGTAACCCCTATCCCTCGCCGCTCGACCTGAGCACCATCACGACCGGCCAGCGCACGAACGTAGACGCGGCGTTCTACGTCTTCGAAAGCACCTCGCAGTACGGCGGTAACTACCGCAGCTACGTCAACGGCGTAGCCAGCACGGGCGGTACCTCCCTCGTGGGTACGGCTCAGGCGTTCTTCGCTCGCGTCACGGCGGGCCAGACCAGCGGCTCGCTTGCGCTCACTAACGCCAACCGTATCACTACTTACAGCCAGCAGTCGGCCGTGCGTCGCACCGCCGCCGACCCCCGCCCGCTGGTGCGCCTCGACCTGCAAGGGGCCAGCGGCCCGGCCGATTCCTTCACGGCCTACGCTGAAGCCGGGGCCACGGCGGGCTTCGACCGCGACTTCGACGCGGCCAAGCTGCCCAACCCCACGGGCCTGAACCTGAGCAGCGCCACGGCCACCGACCACCTAGCCATCGACGGCCGCCCGGCCTTCACCCCGACTACCGTGCTGGCCCTGAGCGTGGGCGTGCCCGCCGCCGGTACCTACACCCTCACCGCCGCCACCCTGGCCAACCTGCCCGCCGGCCTCACGGCCACGCTGCGCGACGCCGCTACCGGCCAGCTCACCCCGCTTACCGCCGGCACCTCGTACCGCTTTAGCGTCACGGCCGCCGAGGCCACTGCTCTGCTCACCAACCGCTTCACGCTGCAATTCAGCTCGGCCACGGCCCTGGCTACCACGGCCAGCCTGAACGCCGCCGAGGTGACGGTATACCCCAACCCGGCCCACGGTCGCTTCACGGTGCTGGTACCGGCCGTGGCCGCCGCCAGCGCCGTGCAGGCCGAGCTGCTCAACACGCTGGGCCAGGTAGTGCGCCGCCAGTCGGCGGCCCTGCCCGCCGCTGGTGCCACGCTCACGGTCGAGACCGCTGGGCTGGCCTCGGGCGTGTATACTCTGCGCCTCGCGGCCGGGACCAGCACGCTCGCCAAGCGTGTAGTGCTTCAGTAAGTTTTCCACCACGGCCGGTCCCGGTTCGGGGCCGGCCTTTCCTCCAGCTTTTTTTCTCATGAATAAATTTTTCCTGACTGCCGCCCTGCTGCTGAGCGTGGGCGGACTAGCCCAGGCCCAGAGCCCCAGCACGGGCGGTCCTACGCCCACGGCCCCCGACCCCACGCAGGTACCCGTCGATGGTGGGGCCTCGCTGCTGCTGGCCTCGGGCGTGGTGTACGGCCTGCGCCGCCTGCACGCCCGACGTCGCGCTTCCCGCTAGGGGAGGGGGCATAAAGCATTTCTAGAAAATCACATACGGGTTTCAGAAGCTAGTTAAGCTAGCTAAACAGGCTGTCATTGCCCGCGGAGCGGAGCAGTGGCAGCCTGTTTTAGTGTAGCCGTGCGGGGGCGCTTATTTCGCGCCGCTCGTGCTGGAAGCCGATGTTAGGCCGGCTGAAATATCCTGTCGCTGCCGTGGAAAGAGCAGTGAGAGCCAGTCGCGCCGAATGAATGTCCTCAAATGAGGTACAAGCGCGACTTTCATCAGCTTAGCCGGAAGGCGGAGCTTTGTCCTCGTTTTGCTGGTGGCCCAGTCGGGCCGCCGAGGCTTGCACTTCCTTTTTCTATTTATTGATGACAAACTTCTCCTCCCTGGCCCGATGGCAGCGGGCTACGCAGCCCCTGGCAACGTTGGGGCTAGTGCTGGTTACGGCCAGCGTAACCCAGGCCCAAAGCCCGGCCCCGGTGGCCACTTTCGCGCCCTACACTACTTATGACGCGGGCGCGGGCAACGCGCCCCACGGCCTGAAAGTGTCCGACGTGAACGGCGACGGCAAGCTCGATGTCGTGACGATCAATACCGGTAGCAGCACGATAGGCGTATTGCTGGGTAATGGCGATGGCACCTTCGGAACCGCCACAACCTATGGGCTAGGCTTGAGTACGGGTACCACGCCCCTCGACCTTACGGTGGCCGACATGAACAATGACGGCAAGCTCGACGTGATTACTGTTTATAAAGGGAGTGGCAAAGGTGGCGTTGGCGTATCGCTGGGCAACGGCGACGGAACCTTCCGGGTCGCCACTAACTACGATACGAACAATAACCTATTCATCTATCCCGATCGCGTTGCGGTAGCCGACGTAACCGGCGACGGCAAACCTGATGCGTTGGTAAGTGTTAGAGGCGGTAATAAAAATGCGGTAGGGCTGCTACTCGGTAACGGTGACGGTACGTTTCAGGCGAGTAAAACCATTTCGGCTGGGCAACCTACGTTGGCTATCGCGGTAGCCGATGTGAATGCCGACGGCAAGACCGATGTGCTGGCGGGCGGAGCTATTATGGACCCGGTTAGCGTCCTTCTGAGCAACGGCGACGGGACTTTCGTATCCTCGCGCAAGTCCTCGGGCACCAGTGCCGGTATTTACGACGCGGCGGTGGGTGACCTCAACGGTGACGGTAAGCTGGACTTGGCGATCGTTAATACTGTCTCAAGATTTGGTACCTTACAAGGTGATGGGAAGGGAGGTTTCCAGGCAAGCGCAAGCTTTTCGATAGATTCGCCGGTCGGCATCTCCCTGCTCGATGTAAATGGCGACGGGCTGACCGATGCGCTCATTGCGAGTGACTGGTCGAAAAAAGTCAATTTTTTGGGGGGCAACGGCACCGGACTTACGTTTGCTAGCTACGCGCAGTACTCCGTGGGTACTGCTACCAACACCTCTACCCTCGGTGGCCTCGCGGTGGCCGACGTCAACCGCGACGGCAAACCCGACGCGCTCACGGTTGATTACAGTACCAACCAAGTGGCGGTGCTGCTGAACACGAGCGCCTACCCGGCCCCCACCCTCAGCACCGTTAGCCCCGGCAATGGCCCGGCCGGTACGCAGGTTACGCTCACGGGTACCTACCTGGGTAGCGCCACGGGCGTAAGCTTCAACGGTACGGCCGCCACCTTCACGGTGGTGAACGCGACTACCATCCGCGCCACCGTGCCGGCGGGTGCCTCCAGTGGCAACGTGACCGTAACTACGCCCGGCGGTACCACCAGCGGGCTGGCCTTTACCGTGCCCGCCGACTTGGTGATTACCTCGCCTACGGACGTGCTGGGGGGCACCTACAACAGCATCACCGTCAATGGTCCCGGCCTGGCCGTGCTCAAGGGCGACGTAATGGTGCTGGCGGGCATTACCATCAACAACGGCGGCGGACTCGTGGACGAGTGCCACGTGATCAACGGGGCGGGCAGCTTTACGCTGGCGGCAGGTGGCCAACTGGCCACCTGCAATCCTGACGGTATCAGCGCCAGCGGGGCCACGGGTGCCGTGCAGGTAACGGGCACTCGCTCGTTTTCACCCGATGCCAGCTACGGCTACGACGGCAACGGCCCGCAAATCACGGGCTCGGGGCTGCCCAGCCAGGTGCGCAACCTAGGCGTCGCCAACCAAGACGACGTTACGCTGAGCCAGGCCACGAGCATTGCGCAAACCCTGGTGCTGGCCGGCGATGGCGACCTGGTGCTCAACGGCCAGGCGCTCACGCTGCTAAGCAGCGCCAGCGGCACGGCCCTCATCGAGAACCGCGGAATGGGCGAAGTAGATGGCGCAGCCACCATCCAA
Organism: uncultured Hymenobacter sp.; assembly: GCA_913778455.1. GTDB lineage: Bacteria > Bacteroidota > Bacteroidia > Cytophagales > Hymenobacteraceae > Hymenobacter. The sequence goes on from CAJYVK010000020.1 coordinate 93,467, forward strand.
CGCTACATCGATCCCAGCCTGAACCCCTCGACCGCGGCCAACCCCGGGGGCAAAGGCTACCGCCACTACAGCAGCCCGGTGCAGAACACGACCGTGGCCGACCTGGCAACGACCACCTTCACGCCCGTGCTCACCCAGAGCTACAACACGAGCGCCACGCCGGGCACCACCACGCCCTTCCCCAACGTGTTTGGCTACGACCAGAGCCGCCTGGCCACGGTCAGCAGCAACTACTCAGCCTTCGACAAAGGCTGGGTGGTGCCGGCCGCGGCCACTACCGCGCTGGTGCCGGGCCAGGGCTACGCGGTTAACATCGCTGGCACCGAGCTGGTCGACTTCGTGGGTACGCCCAACAACGGCGACCTAACCGTAACCCTGAGCCGCAACGCCGACGCCACGGCCGCCGACGCGGGCTGGGCGTTGGTGGGCAACCCCTACCCGTCGCCGCTCGACTATGCCCAGCTGCAAAACCTCGACCTGCTGGGTATCGACCGGGCTATGTACGTGCAGCAGAGCACCGGCCAGTACGCGGGCCAGTACCGTAGCTACGTCAATGGCAACAGCACGGGTGGGGGCATTCGCCCGGCCGCCGAGGCCTCGCTCATCGCTGCCGGTCAGGGCTTTTTCGTGCGGGTAAGCCAGGGAGAAACCAGCGGTAG
>CAJYVK010000021.1 GCA_913778455.1 uncultured Hymenobacter sp.
TTAGCAGGCGTATCCGCTCAATCCGTTAAATCCGTTAAATCCGTTAAATCTACGGTTTATTTACCTCGCCCTTCCACAATGATTTTCAGCGTATAAAGCAGCACCCGAAAGTCCATGGCCAGGCTCATATTTTCGATGTACAGAATGTCGAATTTGAGGCGCTCCACCATTTGGTCCACGTTTTCGGCGTAGCCATACTTTACCTGCCCCAGCGAGGTGAGGCCGGGCCGCACGCGGTGCAGGTGGCGGTAGTGGGGGGCGATTTGCACAATCTGGTCGATGAAGTACTGGCGCTCGGGCCGCGGCCCAACCAGGCTCATGTCGCCCTTGATTACGTTCCAGAACTGCGGAAACTCGTCGAGCCGCACCTTGCGCATAAACCGCCCCCAGGGCGTAATGCGCGGGTCGTGGTCGGAGCTGAGCGCCGGGCCCATCCTCTCGGCGTCCACGTACATCGAGCGAAACTTGATGATATCGAACGGTACGCCGTTGCGACCAACGCGCTTTTGCCGGTAAAAAATCGGCCCCGGCGACGACGAGCGCACCATCAGGGCCGTGAATACGTACACCGGCCAGGCCAGCAGCAAAAACAGGCTTGCCCCCCCGACGTCGAATAGCCGCTTGAAGACCTGCTGCCACACGGGTAGCAAATCCTGCTTGATTTCGATGAGGGGCGTCCCGAATACGTGGTTCACCTTCACCGAGCCCAGCAGCATCTGGTAAAGGTCGGGCAGCACGCTGATGCGCACCGGCGAGTCGTCCAGCAGGCTGAGAATCTCCTGAATGCGGCGGTGCTCGCTGGGCTCGATGGCAATGATTACCTGCTCGATTCCCAGACTTTGAATAAGATTGGGCAACTGCTGGTACGAGCCCGAGGCGGGCAGCAACTGGGCCAGCTCGGCATCGACGCCGCTGCCGACGTACGTAAAGCCCACTAAGCGCAGCCCCAGGTGCTTGCCCGTGCGCAGCAGGTCGTCGTACGTAGTCATGGCCAGTTGGCTGGAGCCCACCAGCAGCGTCGGAAAAGAGATAATACCCCGCCGCACCAGCTTTTGCACGCTGCTCACGGCCCAGGTCCGCAGCACGGCCGTGATGCCGAAATGCAGCAGATAATACGCCCCGAAGGTTTTATAGTAAGCTTGGTAATGGTTCACCCCCTGGTCGTCGAGCAGCAGGGTAAAAAAGATGATGACCGTCCCCAGCAACGATACCCGGGCCAGTCGAATCAGCTCGCTGAGGCGCGACTTTCGAAAAATATCCCGGTATTCGCCCACCAGGGCGTAGAGCGTAGCCCAGAACAGGGCCACCGACAGCGCCGCGCCCACCAGGTAAAATACCGTGCCCAGGCCGAGCTGCAACGTCAGGCTTTCACGCAGCAAATGTTTGCGCAACAGGAAGAACGCCACCCAAGCCAGCCACCCCGCTCCGAAGTCGGCCGCTACAAGCTTGAGATATTGAATTCGGCGAAGCAACAAGAGGCGTTGGGTAGCGTGTAGTTTTGCGCAAGAATGCTGCAAAAATAGGGGTATCGCCAGCTTATAAAGCTATTGGCGCTGTAGTGCCCACCCCGACGGACGGGTAGAAAGCTACGACTTTATCCCGTTTTATCGCTCCGCCGGCAATAGCCGGTAGGCTGCTTTGTTACCGCCACTCATCTTTCGCTTCCTATTCAACCTCTACCCGATACCTACCGCCACCGGGGCCAGCGCCGGGCCCTTGCCACCCTGCTGCGCACGCAGCGCGGCATTCGCGACGAGCGCGTGCTGGCGGCCATTGCGGCCGTACCACGCCACCTCTTCTTCGAGCCGGCCTTCGAGGCCCACGCCTACCAGGATAAGGCTTTTCCCATCGGCGAGGGGCAAACGATTTCGCAGCCCAGCACGGTAGCTTACCAGACCGAGCTGCTGGGTATCAGCCCGGGCCAGCGGCTGCTGGAGGTTGGTACGGGCTCGGGCTACCAGTTTGCCGTGCTGTGCCAGCTCACCGACAACGTGCAGAGCATCGAATTCAACGCCGTGCTCTTCGAGCGTGGGCGGCAGCGGCTGGCCTCCCTGGGTCTGCCCACCGCTGGCCTGCACCTGGGCGACGGCTCGCTGGGCCTGCCCGCCCTGGCCCCCTTCGATGGCATCCTGGTGACGGCGGGGGCCCCCGCCCTACCGCCGGCCCTGCTGCGGCAGCTACGCATTGGGGGGCGGCTGGTGGTACCGGTAGGTGCCGCCGACCCGGGGCAACAGCAGTTGCTGCGCATCACCCGCGAGGGACCCGAAACGTTTGTGCGGGAAGAGTTTGGCGACTGCCGCTTCGTACCCCTGCGCGGCGCGGCGGGCTGGCAATAGGCTGTGTAGGGTAAGCTTCAGCTTGCCCATTCCCGCGAGCAGCTCATCCAAAGGCTCCCCCTACCCAGGGATACCCCGGCAAGGCTAGCGACCACCCCTACCGTACCTTTGCGGCTCTCTTCTTCCCACCCTTTGCCTTCCTACCCCATCACTCCACTTCCTCTTCCCGTGCGCAAGCAACGCCCCGTTGCCGACTCGTTTGTCACCATGACCGAGTTGGTGCTGCCCAACGATACCAATACGCTCACCAACCTGATGGGCGGCCGTATGATGCACCTGATGGACATCGCCGCCGCCATCGCCGCCCAGAAGCACTCCAATCGCATCGTGGTCACGGCCTCGGTCGATAACGTGTCGTTTCGCGACCCCATCCGGCTGGGCAACGTCGTGACGCTGCAGGCGCAGGTTACTCGTGCCTTTGCCTCCAGCATGGAGGTGCACATCGACGTGTGGGCCGAAGACATCCCCAGCGGCACCAAGATGAAAACCAACGAGGCTTTTTTCACCTTCGTGGCCGTTGACCAGAGCGGCCGGCCCATCGACGTGCCCGAGGCCGTACCCGAAACCGCCGAAGAGATTGCCCTCTACGACGGGGCCTTGCGCCGCCGTCAGCTGCGTCTCGTACTCGCCGGCCGCATGAAGCCCAGCGACGCCACCGAGCTCCGGGCGCTGTTTGAGCTGGCTTAATTTTCTATACATGACTGAGGACGAGCAAAACGGCACCCTGGCCTTCTTGCAAAACTTCTACACCGGCGTCACGCTCTACATGCCCCGCGAGGCCGACGAGCAGCCCGTACCGGCGGCTGGAGCTGCCAGCGCGGCGGTAGCCCCGGTCGCTGCCCCGGCGGCACTGCCAGCGGCGGCGGTGCCGCCGCCGGTAGCCACTACCCCAGCCCGACCGACCGTTCCGCCGGCCCCAGTACCGACCCCACTCCCGAACAAGCTGCCTTCGCTGGCCAATGCCCAACTGCCGCCGCTGCCCACGCCGGTAGTTCCCCCCTCGTCCACCAACCCAACCAGCACGCTGCCCCCGGCAGGTCCGCCCGCCGGGGCGCCGCCCGTGGCCCCGTACCTGCTCACGACCTTTGCCACGCTCGGCGACAATCCGCAGGGGGTGGTGGTGCTGGTGCGTCTGCCGCCCGAGCAGTTTCGGAAGCTGCCGCGCAACGTTTTTCTCAACAAGCTGCTGCAAGCCATCGGGCTGGTGATGGCCGACGTAGTGCTTGTGAACGTGGAAGGCTCCTATCCGGTGGCGCTCCAGAATTTGCGCAAGGAAATCGCCGCTACGCACATCCTGGCCTTCGGCAAAAACCTGCTCGATGTGGCCGTGCGCACCACCCAGATTTACGAGCCAGTGCAGTTCCCGTCGGTGAACCTCGCCTACTTGGCTGGGGCCGAAGTGGAGATGATAGAGTACGACGTAAGCCTCAAGAAGCGCCTCTGGGGCGGCTTACAGCGCATGTTTTTGCAGGCGTAATCCCCAACAGCAAGGCCCGGCTGTTCGCAGCCGGGCCTTGCTGTTGAGTTGCGGTCTGGGGCGGCTATTTCAGCACCTCGGCCAGCTTGGCTTGCAGGGCCGGGCCGCGCAGGTTTTTGCCGATGATTTTACCGCTGGGGTCCAGCAGGAAAGATGCCGGAATTGACTGTACGCCGTAGGCCGCGGCGGCAGCGTTGTTCCACTTTTTGAGGTCCGACACGTGATTGGGCCAGACCAGGCCATCGGCCGCAATAGCCTGCGCCCAGCGGGCCTTGTCGTCGTCGAGCGATACGCTGTACACCGTAAAGCCCTTACCCTTGTCCTTGAACTGGTTATAGGCCTTTACCACGTTGGGATTCTCCTGGCGGCAGGGGCCGCACCAGCTGGCCCAGAAATCGACTAGCACGTACTTACCGCGCAGGCTTTTGAGCGAAATCACCTTGCCATCGGGACTGGCCTGCGTGATTTCGGGGGCCGTGGTACCGATGGCCGTCGCCCGCAGCGGCTCCAGGCGCTCGGTGAGCGCCTGGGTGAAAGGCGAGGCCGGCTGGGCCTTGCGCTGAATGCCCGCGATGGAATCGGCAAAGGCAAAATCCTCGTTCGGATCTACGAAGCTGAGGGCCGCGAAGCCCGCTGCCACCGACGAGGCATTGCGTCGAATTACGGCCTTGGCCCGATTGGTCGTGGCCCGGGCCAACACGTTGTACTGCGCCTCAATGATGGGCAGCGAATCGGTGCGGCCGGCCTGCCCAGCGGCGTTGTAGCGCTGGCCCAGGCGTTGCATCTGGCCCCGATTGGCGTTGAGCGTGCGCGTGAGCTGCTGGATGACTTCCGAGTCTTTGGAACCCTGCACGGCGTAGCTGGCGGGCAGGCTCTTGGCGTCGCCCGAGAGGGTGAGGTGAGTTTTATTGTCGAGCACGAGCAGCACCTGGTTGGGCTCGTCGAGCTTGAGCTGGTACACGGCCGCCGCGGCGGGCAGCGTCCCCTTGAAGGTGAACTTGCCCTCGGCGTCGGTCTGGGCCGTACCGCGCTCCACAAACTGGCTGCTGGTCAGCTCCGAGAGGTGCAGCGTGGTGCCGGCCGCCACGTTGCGCAGCTGGCCGGTTATTTCGTAGCCCTCAGCGGCGCTGGCGTTCTGGCAGGCATTGGTGAGGCCGAGCAGGGCCACGGCGACGAGCGCTGGTTTCATAAAGGAAGTCATTGCTAAAAAGTAAGGAGCACCCGGTCGAAGCCGGGCTGCCGGACAAAGCTAAAAAAGCGGGCGCGGGTTCCCACGGGCTAGGCTAGCGCAGCCGCTGGGCCAGCTCCCGGCCCAGCGCGTTGCCGCGCAGCTCGGTCGCCACGATGCGCCCCTGCGGGTCAAGCAAAAACGTCGCCGGAATGCCCACTATGTTGTACAGCCGCCCGGTGCGGCCGCGCACGCCGGTCTCATCAACCACCTGCGGCCAGGGCAGCGCATCCTGCGCCACGGCCCGCTGCCAGTCGGCCAGTTTCTCATCCAGCGACACGCTGAGCACCGTGAAGCCGCTCCCCCGATGCTGGTATTTTTGGTAGGCCGCCAGCACGTTGGGATTTTCGGCCCGGCAGGGCTTACACCAGCTGGCCCAGAAATCAACGAGCACGTATTTACCCCGCAAACTACTTAAGGCCAGCGGAGTACCGCCGTTGCTGGGCAGCGTAAAATCGGGGGCCTCCGCGCCAATTGCCAGCGTCTGCGCCGCCGCGTGCAATTCGCGCAAGCGCCCCAGGTATGGCGAATCGGGCTGTTCGCGCTCGAAGCGCTGCGTGAGCGAGTCGAGCTGCGGCCGGGCGCTGGGCTGCATCCGCAAATAGTAGAAGGCCAGGTAGGGTGCCAGGTACGAATCGGCGTGGCGGCGTAACGTGCGCTGTACGGTCAACAGTTCCTTACTCCCCGCTTTAGCCGGGGTAATGCGTAGCATCGAATGAGGTTCAAATGCTCGTAATAATTCCGTTTCAGTCGAGCCGGCAGTGCGCAATAGGTAGCCGGGGCCAGCGGTGCTCCGGGACTTCGTCACTTGGGCCGTCAGGTGCTCCTGACGGTTAGCCAGCGGCACTGGCAGCATACTTTGTTGCTGGCCCACGCGCAGGTAATACACGTCGGGGGCGGGCACCTGGCCCCGCAGCACAAAGTGTCCGCTGGCATCGGCCCGCGCCGAATCGAGCCGCGGCCAGGACTGGTCGCGGTTGGGACGCAAGGCGCTCAGCAAGTAAACCGCTTGGCCAGCCAGCGCCGGATCCTGGCCGGTTATCTCGTAGCCACCGCGCACCTGCGCCTGGCCGCTTAGGCCGCCTAACGCCCCCAGAGCGGTCAGCCAGTAGCCTAATTTCATAAAAATGATATAGGGTATTTAGTAAAGATCAAGCTACAAAAAAGGGCCGCGCACGTTTGTGCGCGGCCCTTTTCAGCGCTGAAGCGGCTAGCCGTCGAGTCCCTTGCGCAGCAGTTGGTTGGCTAGTTTGGGGTCGGCCTTACCGCCGGTCAGCTTCATGAGCTCGCCCATGAACATGCCGGTGAGCGACTTTTTACCGGCGCGGTATTCGGCTACCTTGGCCGGGTTGGCGGCCAGCACCTGCTGCACGAGGGCTTCGAGCTCGCCGGCGTCGGTTTTGGTGAGCAGGCCCAGCTGCTCGGCCGCACCGGTGGCGTTGGCCTGCGGGTGTTCGAGCAGGTACGGGAACAGCTGCTTGCTGGCCACCGAGTAGTTGAGCTTACCCGCCTCGATGAGCTCGATGATGCCCGCCAGCTGGCCCGGGTCGAGGGGGAAGTCGGTGATTTCGAGGGCCCGCTCGTTGAGGTACGACTTCACCGGCCCCATCACCCAGTTGGCGGCGGCTTTGGCGCTGGCCGGGGGCAGCAGGCGGGCCAGGTCGTCAAAATACTGGGCCACTTCCTTCTGGTCGATGAGCACGTTGGCATCGTAGTCGCTCAGCCCCAGCTCGCCGGTAAAGCGGGCGTAGAGCTGCTGCGGCAGGGCGGGCAGCTCGGCCTGCACGCGGTGCAGCCAGGCGTCGTCGATGATGAGCGGCGGCAGGTCGGGCTCGGGGAAGTAGCGGTAGTCGTTCATCGTCTCTTTCGAGCGCTGCCCGCTGGTCGTGCCGCTGGCCGCGTCGAAGCCGCGCGTTTCGCTATCTACCTCGCTGCCGTTTTCCAGAATTTGAATCTGGCGGCGCACCTCGTGCTCGATGGCCCGCTGCACGTTGCGGAAGGAGTTCATATTCTTGACCTCCACCTTGGTGCCGAATTTATCCGCACCTTTCTTCATCACGCTCACGTTGGCATCGCAGCGCAGGGAGCCCTCCTCCATGTTGCCGTCGCAGATGCCCAGGTACTGCACCAGCTTCTTGATTTCGGCCAGGTAGGCGTAGGCTTCCTCCTCGGTGCGGATGTCGGGCTCGCTCACAATTTCAATGAGCGGCACGCCGGCCCGGTTGAGGTCCACGAGGGTTTCGGTTTCGCCAGCCAAGTGCATGCTCTTGCCCGCATCTTCCTCCATGTGGATGCGCGTGATGCCGATGCGCCGGGTGCTCCCGTCAGCGAGGCGGATGTCCACGTGGCCGCCGTAGCAAATCGGCGTTTTATCCTGCGTAATCTGGTAGCCCTTGGGTAGGTCAGGGTAAAAATAGTTTTTACGCGCAAACAGGTTTTCGCGCTGAATGTGGCAGTTGGTAGCCAAGCCCATCTTGATGGCAAAATCCACGGCCGTGCGGTTTACGCGGGGCAGCGTACCCGGGTGGCCCAGGGTAATCACCGAGAGGTTGGTATTGGGCAGCGAGCCGTACTCATTCTCGTCGGAAGAGTACATTTTGCTGTGAGTCAGCAGTTGGGCGTGTACTTCGAGCCCGATTACGGGCTGGTAGCTGGCAAGGAGAGCGTCGTCCATAAGAGCAGTGGCGCGTGGAGCGCACCATTTTCTGCGCAAGTTAAGGCAGTAGGATAAGCTTTAGCTTGTCCGGCGCAAGGGCAGTCAATGAACAAGCGTGTTTGATAGTACCTCCGTTCGGTGCCCTGCTGCCGTGGGACAAGCGAAAGCTTATCCTCCATAAAAAAGCAGCCCGCTCGGAGGAGCAGGCTGCTTTTTTAACAGTAGCCGGGAGGCTGGCCAGCGCTTACTTGCGCTTGGCGGGAGCCTTTTTGGCCGGAGCCTTGCGGCTGCGGGGGGCGCCGGTGCCGGTGGTCTTCTTGCCGGGCAGCTTCTTGCCCTCGGCCTTGAGCTCCGAGATGGTCGGGGCCGGGCCGTACTTCACCTCGGC
>CAJYVK010000022.1 GCA_913778455.1 uncultured Hymenobacter sp.
GCCGCGAAGGAGCGGGCTGCCCAACAAGGCTACCACGACATCGAGCACGCCGCTGACCAACTACTAACCGCTTTGGAAAAGAAGGCCGCTTAATTAAATATCTCCTAAACAGCTCCTTTCGTAAAGAACGCTAACGCAAAAAGCCCCGGCTGCACTGGCAGCCGGGGCTTTTTGCGTTAGCGCAATGTATTAAAGAAGCTGATTGGAAAGCACTTATTGAGCAGCCTTCTTTTCCAAAGCGGTTAGTAGCTGGTCGGCGGCATGTTCGATGTCATGGTAGCCTTGTTGGGCAGCCCGCTCCTTCGCGGCGATTAAGCCATCGCGGTGTACCGCTTTAAAATCACCGTAGGGAAATTTATAGCGGCCTTTATTGTCCTCGTTCTGGCTTTTATCCTCGCCGAGGTGCCAGCGGGCGTACTCGTCGATTTCGTGCTTTTCGAGATAGGCGTTTTCTTCCTTCGAGCCAGGGTTGTGCTGGCCCCAATGGCCCTCATCGTTTTTCAACTTACCCTCCCTGATGAGGCTCTGGGCAAACGTGACGGCGGCTTTGTTGAGCGTAACGGACATGGCGGAGTGGAAAAGGTACCGCTTTTTTACGCGCTGGTCAGCCGGGTAGGTTATAGCCCAGTTAATGTCGGTTTTAGGGTAATGATATGGTTGTTAGGGAATTAATACTAGCTACTAATTTACGTACAATGCTTCCAGCTTCTGGCCCATGCTCTTGAAGCCTCGGCCGGGCAGGCGGCCGGTGAGGCGGGTAGCCAGCGCCTGCGCCTCGGGCGTGGTGAGCACGGCCAGCTCGTGCAGCCAGCCCAGGCGCCGCAGCTGCGGCTCGATGAGCCCCAACGGGTTAATGGGTGCGTACTCGCGGCGTAGGTAAGCCTTGGTGTGGTCTTCAGTTTGTTTGATAAAGGCCCGTAGCGCTTGGCGGTCGCGGGGATGGTCGGCGAGGACCACTCGTAGGTGCGCGGTGTGGATGATGGCTTGGTGCCACCAGTTTTGCCAGACGTAAAGCACGACGAGACTCAGCGCGAACAAGGCTCCGCCCACATACACCCAGAAATCTGCGGAGGCCGGCCGGAAGCTGAAAAAATATTCGCGCAGCACTAAAAATAGTCCCCATACGCCAAAGCCTATCCAGCGCAGCCGTTGCCGGGGTACGGCACTGCGGTATTCAACTTGTATCGGTAGTACTTCTTCGTAAGGAATTTCGACGGCAATATCGACCGCGCCCCGGCCATCGCGCTGGCTCACAAAGAAGCCGTCTTTGCGTAGGGCAAACTGGGTGGAGCGGGTAAGCTGGCTTTGCTGGAATTGCATAAAAATAGGGAGGCAAGCCGCTGAGGACAAGCATAAAGTCAGCGGGACATTACCGGGCAAAAGCCGCCGCTAGCGCCCAAACGTAAGGGCCAGCGGCGACGACGAAAAACACAAAATAAATAGCCCCACCATTACCCAGCCCAGTACCCGGCGGCCGGGGCTCAGGGGAGTTTCGTCGGGCGCGGCGGGGTGGTAGATGCCCGAGAGTCGGCCCAGGAGCAGCCCAAACACCAGCCAGCCCGGCTGGCCCAACGTGCCCGGCCAGATGGTTGCCGCGGCGATTTGCGCGGCCCACACGACGGCTCCTACGGCCAGTCCCCAGCGCCACCGGGGCAGGAGCTTCCAAAATACGGCACTCAGGTACAGGGCGTAGGGCACGCCGCCGTACACCCAGGTTTGCCAGTCGCTGCGCAAGGAGAACAGGCCCAGCCCGGCGTAAAAAATAAACCCTACGAAAAAGAGTGCCGACAGCCGTCCCGCCCGGCGCGGCCCCAGCAGCCCGTACAGGATGTGCCCCCCATCAAGCTGCCCGATGGGTAGCAGGTTGAGGGCTGTGAAAAACAAGCTAAACTCGCCGGCCACCAGCAGCGGGTAGCGCAGCAGCAGGTTGGGCGGCGGCAGGCGGTGCGGGTCGGCAAACGTGGCTTCGAGCCAGCGGTAGAGCAGCGGCTGGGCCAGCGTAAACTCGGGGGCCGGGTAGCGAGCTAGGCTGCGCGTCGTTACGAGCAGGTACTCGGCCTGATCGGGTAGGTGGGTAAAAGCATAGATGAGCAGTGGCACGGCCACTAACAGCCCCGCCAGCGGCCCGGCCAGCCCGATGTCAAAAAACTCGCGCCGGGAGAATATGCGCTCCTTAATGCGAATCACCGCCCCGAACGTGCCCAGCCCAAACGGCATGGGTAGAAAAAAGGGCAGCGAGGTGCGCACCTTGTTGTACCGCGCCGTGAAGTAGTGCCCAAACTCGTGCACCGCCAGCACGCCCAAAAACGGCCCCGCGTACAGCAGCCCCCAGCCCAGCTGCCGCCAGCGCTCGGCCGCTGGCAGCTCAAACACGTCGAGCGCCAGCCAGTCTACCGGCCCACTGCGCACGAGCTGCACGCCCGCCAGCGTCGCCGTGCCCAGGGTGAGGAAAAACAGCAGGATGTGCAGCGCGTAGCGCCAGCCCGGCCGCAGGGGCGGCCGCTCGTAGCGGCGAAACAGCCGTTGTGCCCAAGCCCGGCGAACGGGTACCGACTCGGCGGCGGCATCGGCGGGCCAGCCGGCCAGCGGCTCGGTGGGGGGCTCAGGTGGTCGGGGAGGAAACGAAGGGTTCAGGGTATTCGGAGGGAAAGGCGCGCAGGGCCGCGGGTAGCGCCGTGGTGAGGGTGAGGGGAGGAGCCAGGTACAGCACCCGCAGCCCCAGGCGGCGGGCCGTGGCAATGTGCTGCGGACTGTCTTCAATAAACAACGTGTCGGCGGGCTGCCAGTTCATTTCGCGCAGGGCGTGGTGAAATATCTCCTCGCCGGGCTTGCGGTGGCCCACTTCCTGGGAGTAAAAGACCCGGTCCAGGCAGTCGGCGATGCCACGCTTGAAGCCGTACTGCTGGGCCAGGCGGCGGTTTACTTCCTCAATGTGCAGCTGGTTGGTATTGGAAAGCAGGGCCGTGGCGTGGCCCTGCCGCCGCAGCTCACCGATGAGGGCCAGCCGCTCGGCGGGTACGTCGAGTAACAAGGCATTCCAGGCGGCGTCGATTTCGACATCGGTGGCGTCGAGGTCGTACAGCTCGCGCAGCCCCTGCCGAAACTCAGCGGGCGAAATCCGGCCGGTTTCCATCAAGTCGAATAGCTCAGCCTGGCTGGCTTGGCTGTATTCGGCGGCCAGCCCGCGGCGGCTCAGCCGGCGAAAGGCTTCGGGAGTGCGGGCGTAGTCGATGTCGATGATGACGCCGCCAAAATCAAACAGAAGGTTGGGAAGCATGGGAGAGGCTGCTGACTAGGCCCGAAGGCCACGAGCCCGCAAAGTTCGGACTGAAAAGATGCCAAACTGCGCCTGAATGCATACGCAATTGCCACCGCCGTTGTATCTTCGTGCCGCTGGTAGCTCTTACGGCTATCATGCGGGCCTATAGCTCAATCGGTTAGAGCAGCTGACTCATCAACAGGCGTTCTTATCTAAAGAATACCTAGCGGTGCCTCCCGGCAGGAAACTACGGGATGAGCAGGGGGTTAATTCAGGGAAACCTGTTCGGGGCAAGTGGCCCCGATGGCAATCCTGAGCCAAGCCGGGGAACGGTCATAATAGTACCCGGAAGGTGCAGAGACTAGGAAGTGAGCAGACCATGCAATACGCTTCCACCAACGCCCCCCACCTAAGGCTACCTCGGTAGCTAAGGTGATGAGATAGTCCAACTACTTCGGGAAACCGGAGGAAAGTGAATCAGCAGGTCCTTGGTTCGATTCCAAGTGGGCCCACAAAAACGCCCTTCATAGTAATGTGAAGGGCGTTTTTTTGTGCGACATACCTAAAAAGATACTTGATCTGCCTTTTAAAGAAAACTTTAGCTGAAGGGAAGTTCTATTATAAGGCCTAAGGATAGGCTCAGGCGTACCCCCATCTTTATTCGAGATAGAAGAAGCGAGATGCCGTAGCCAACGCGTTATATTTTAAAATAAAGGCTGCTTAAAAAACACTTTGCAGGTAAAAGCTACTGTATCTAGTTCGCTCATATAGTGCTCACCCAGCCACCCTCCTTCGTAGTGGAGTTACCGTTTGCGAACGACTATCTGTTCGGGGAGGAGTATATAGATGGGCGCTGCCTAGATAGCTTTCATCCCTTTTAACCAGTACGGCCATACCAATGGCCCGAAATAAGGTGGAATGCGTTCCAAAGCTCGTCCCGTCGTGGAAGGCCAGACTAATGCTTCTCTAGTTCTGAATAGAACCATAGTTTACGCCGTACGCCTGCAATGGGACTAGCTAATCGTTTTGCCGTATAGGACAACAGCCGCGAGTGTCTTTCTAATAGCTCTGGCCTTATCCCTATGCGCTCCCTTCTGCTCCTGACCCCCCTGGTAATGCTGGCCGTTACGACCCCGACGCTGGCCCAGGTACCCCGCTCCACTACTTCGCCGGCCCTGCCGGTATCGGGTAGTGTCTCCGATGCCGGGCAGCCCGGCAATACCTTGCCCGCGCCTGCGGTGCCGGCCTACCCGCGAGGCTACACCGATAAACACCTGGGCGGCACTACCGACAATACGTTTCCCAACGGCGTGCCCGTGCGCAATATTGACAACGGTACCGGCCGCAACGACCAGCCCCGCGCCAATCAAGCCCAGCCCGGTGCCCAGCCGACGCGCAGCATCCTGCGCGGCCGTAAGCGCCGCGGATGAGGTTGCGTCGATAAGTAGAAATTCCCGCGTTGCGTTTCGCCTGGTCTCGTAGCTCGGCTAGTTCTTGCTATATTCACAAGAAGCAGTTGAGCCAATGGCTGGGCGAGGCGTAATGCGGTAGGACGCTCGAAACTGTTATTACTCATCAAGTGATTGGGTAGGGAAGAGGGGATAGGTGAGGAATTAACCCAAAACAGTCTGCCAATTCGGGTAAGGCCAGTTAAGAAGCGATACTCCGTGCTTCCACGAGTACTGGGGTGTGCGCGCACGAGGACAAACACTGGGTTTGGGTAGTCAGGGCGATAAAATATTTTCTCAAATTGGTAGTAGGAACTGCCTTAAGATGCAGTGCGGTCGAGCTGGTGAGTAACTCGCACCATTCCAGTAAGCTAGCAAAGACAGCGGGACGTGAAAACTAGGCGCAATAGCCGGACTCGGTTTTATAAGCACAGCTTGAGTACCCGAAAAATACCACTCCCGGCATAACCTGTAGATACATCTTTCGTAAAAGCTGAACAAGATAAAATCCTACTTGGCTAGATGGGTAGCAGGTGGCTGGTTACTAAAATAAGCGGAAGTAATTCACCCGTTTTCAGCGCAAGTTGGGCCTGGAAAAAGATACATTCGGCGAATTTTTACAGCCTTTTTCGGCCGGTTATCGTTAGAACGAGCAGGGAAGAAGCTGAAATTCTTGAAAGAGTGCTAGCTGCTCCCGTGTGTATGCTATTTTATGCTGAGTTAACTGGCTACTCACTAACGAGCTTATTCTTTCCCTCCTAACATCTTTTTAAACACTTAAGCTAAAAGTCTGCCTAATCAATTCTTCATCGAACCTAGGTAGCGTCCTAAATTTATGAAACATTTCTGTTACCAAGCAGCACTCTTCGGAGCCGGACTGCTTGCGGCTTCCACCCAGGCGCAGGCGCAAACCGCCGACCGCAAAACTGCCATCGGCTTGCACGCCAATGCCACGCAGTACCGGGGCGACCTGGGCAACAATTTTTGGGAATTCCGCAACATGCCCTACAGCGGCGGTATTGATATTACCCGCTACATTGGCAAGGTGCTCGACATCAAACTCGACCTCGATTACCTGCGCCTGCGTTCGCCGGCCGAAGAAGACAAGTTTAACAGCCAAGGTCGTCGTTTCCGCGCCCAGGCCTACCAGGCAGGGCTGGGATTCAAGATCAAGGCTCCTATCAAGGACAGCTTCTTCCTGCATCCTTACCTGTTGGTGGAGCCGCAGTTTTCGTGGGTGCTGGCCGACCGCTACGCCCGTACTACGGCAGTTACTCCGGCACCTAACGACTTCACCCGCTTCGGCTCCTTCGGTGGCCACGTAGGAGCGGGTCTCGATTTTCACTTGGGCGAATCGGCCATTCTGTTTTTGCAAGCCAGCCAGGCTTACTTCCAAACTACGGATGCCCGCCTCGATGGTGTAGACAACAACGCCACTACGTTCTGGGATAAGAAAGACCGCTACATGCAGTTCTCGGCTGGCCTGCGGGCCAATCTGGGTAAGCCCAAAGATGAGGACGGTGACGGCGTGCCCGATAAGAAAGACAAATGCCCCGGCACCCCAGCCGGCGTGAAAGTAGACGTGAACGGCTGCCCGGTTGACACTGACGGCGACGGCGTGGCCGACTACCAGGACAAGTGCCCCGACGTGAAGGGCCTGGCTAGCCTGCAAGGCTGCCCCGACGCCGATGGCGACGGCGTGGCCGATGTCGACGACAAGTGCCCCAATACCCCGGCCGGCGTGCGCGTCGATGCCTCGGGCTGCCCCGTGGATAGCGACGGCGATGGCGTGGCCGACTACCTCGACAAGTGCCCCAACACGCCCCGCGGCGTGAAAGTGGACGCCAACGGCTGCCCGCTCGACCGCGACGGCGACGGCGTGCCCGACAACGAAGACCGCTGCCCCGACCGCCCCGGCCCCGCCTCCAACAAAGGCTGCCCCGAGATTAAGGCCGAGCAGAAAAAGATTCTGAATGAAGCCACGAAGTACATCAACTTCGACTTCAACAAGGCCACGCTGAAGCCGTCGTCGTACCCGCGTCTCGAGCAGATGGTCGCCATCATGAACGAGTACCCCGACTACTCACTCAGCATCGCGGGCCACACCGACAACGTGGGCAACGACGACTACAACCTGCGCCTGAGCTACGAG
>CAJYVK010000023.1 GCA_913778455.1 uncultured Hymenobacter sp.
CGCTAGTACCGGAAAAGGCACTGAACTAATTTGTTGCAAAGCGCAAGTCAATGCTTCTCCCAAATACTAAAATTGTACAGCTCTGCGCGCAGAGCACGAATTGTAAAGGAAAAGGCGAGGCCGTTGGTGCTCGCCTTTTTTTTAGGCAAGCGTGGCCGGAAGCTGCTCCAATTATGGGCTTGGGCAAGTGACGAACGGCACCACAACACCGCTCACCGGCACCCGCATCTACCGGGAACATAGCCGCCGACAACTCTAGAAAAGTACTCCAAATGGGCAGCGCAGCCAGCCTACGGTGCCTAGCCTAACCGCCAAGATTTAACCTGCACAGCGATTATTTAAAACTGGCGTGTCTAGCGCCACCTTTTACGAAGTGGAAAAAGCAAAGCAAGTAAAACTCATCCTCGAAGACGGCACCGAGATTCAGGGCCAGTCGTTTGGTGCACACAGCTCGGTGGCGGGCGAGGTCGTGTTTAGCACGGCCATGACGGGCTACCCCGAAAACCTCACCGACCCCTCGTTCGCGGGCCAGATTCTGGTGCTCACCTACCCCATCGTGGGCAACTACGGTGTGCCCGGCGAAGAGCTGTACGAGTCGATTTCGAAGATTTTCGAATCCGACAAAATCCACATTGCTGGGCTGGTGGTCAACTACTATTCGGACGAGCACAGCCACTGGAACGCCGCCAAAAGCCTGGGTGACTGGCTGAAGGAGTACAACATCCCCGGCATCTCGGGCGTGGATACGCGTATGCTCACCAAAATTCTGCGCGAAAAGGGTGCCATGCTGGGCAAAATCGTGGCCGACGAGCAAGACGTGCCCCTGCACGATCCCAACCTCGACAACCTGGTGGCCCAGGTAAGCCCGCCCGAGGTGAAGCACTACGGCAAAGGCCAGCACAAAATCGTGCTCGTGGACTGCGGCACCAAGACTAACATCATCCGCTGCTTCCTGAAGCGCGATGTGGAGCTGATTCGGGTGCCCTGGGACTACGATTTTACCACCCTCGACTACGACGGTCTGTTCCTGAGCAACGGCCCCGGCGACCCCAAGATGTGCGAGGCTACCATCCAGAACCTGCAAAAAGCCTTGCAGCAGGACAAGCCGATTTTCGGCATCTGCCTCGGCTCGCAGCTCATGGGCCTGGCGGCGGGCGGCGACACCTTCAAGCTGAAGTACGGCCACCGCAGCCACAACCAGCCTGTGCGCCTGGCCGGCACGCAGCGCAGCTACATCACCAGCCAAAATCACGGCTTCGCCGTGGATACCGACACGCTGCCCGCCGAGTGGACCATGCTGTTCGAGAACCTCAACGACGGCACCTGCGAGGGCATCAAGCACAAGACCAAGCCCTTCTTCTCTACCCAGTTCCACCCCGAAGCCGCTGGCGGCCCGCAGGATACGGAATTCATGTTTGATGATTTTATTGAGGCGGTGAAGGAGTATAAGTCGGCACAATCATAATCTAAATTATGACTTATGGTCTTCGTTGTCGTGACTGGAACAGAATCCAACTTCAACATGATAGTAACGCTTAAGTTACACATGTCAGTTTTTGGTTCTTCTCTTAAAGAAGCCCGCGAAGACCTTGATCGAGTATACTTTGCACGTGAATGGCCCGTCGAGTTTAAAGTTAATAACACAGGCGAAGCGGGCCGCTTCGTGTACCAAGCTCGTCAAATCGGAGTGATGTGCCATCTACGCTCAGGACTCGACGATTAGTACGCTAAACTGTCATGCTGAGCTTGCCGAAGCATCTTGGCAGGACGGCGTCCGAACGAACCCTGCCAAGATGCTTCGGCAAGCTCAGCATGACATTAGTTCTAAAATCGTGTACGTCTACATCCTGACCAACCCTACTAGAACCGTGCTGTACATCGGCGTTACCAACGACCTAACGCGGCGGCTTTTTGAGCACAGTGAAGGGCGTGGTAACGTTGAAAAATTCACGGGAAAGTATCAGGCTGACCTACTCATCTACTTTGAACTGTGCGCTGATGCTCCGCAAGCCATTGCGCGCGAAAAGCAATTGAAAGGCTGGACGCGGTCGAAGAAAGAAATTGACTTAGAAACCTGGGAAGGATAAATCCAACGAAGCGGTAGAGATGCTTCGGCAAGCTCAGCATGACCGTTTTTTTTGCTTGATTATTTCTCTAACGAAGCGGCAGAGATGCTTCGACTTCGCTGCACTCCGCTCAGCATGACACTCGGGTTGCCTTGGCACTCTGTTATTTACCCCTAGAATGAACAAACCCACTAAAGTTCTCATCCTCGGTTCCGGCGCGTTAAAAATCGGGGAAGCCGGCGAATTTGACTACTCCGGCTCGCAGGCGCTGAAGGCGCTGAAAGAGGAAGGCATTCGTACCATCCTCATCAACCCCAACATTGCCACCGTGCAAACCTCGGAGGGCATGGCCGACGACGTGTACTTCCTGCCCGTGACGCCCTACTTCGTGGAGGAAGTCATTAAGAAAGAGAAGCCCGACGGCATCCTGGTGGCGTTTGGAGGCCAGACGGCGCTCAACTGCGCGGTGGCACTGTACCGGGCCGGGGTATTTGAGAAATACAACCTGCCGGTGCTCGGCACACCGGTACAGTCGATTATCGACACCGAGGACCGCGACATTTTCAAGGAGAAGCTCGACCAGATCGGCGTGCTCACGGCCCGTAGCGTGGCCGTGACGACGATGGACGACGCCCTGGCGGCTGGCGAGCGCATCGGCTTCCCGATTATTGTGCGGGCGGCCTTCGCCCTAGGCGGCCTGGGCAGCGGCTTTGCCAATAACATGGACGAGTTGCGGGCGCTGGCCGAGAAGGCCTTCACGACCTCCGACCAAATCCTGGTGGAAGAGTCACTGAAGGGCTGGAAGGAAGTGGAGTATGAAGTGGTACGTGATGCCTATGACAACTGCATCACGGTCTGCAACATGGAGAACTTCGACCCCATCGGCATCCACACCGGTGAGAGCATCGTGGTAGCCCCGTCGCAAACGCTCAGCAACCGCGAGTACCACAAGCTACGCTCGATTGGCATCAAGACCATTCGGCACTTGGGCATCGTGGGTGAGTGCAACATTCAGTACGCCCTCGACCCGGTATCGGAAGACTACCGCGTGATTGAGGTAAACGCCCGCCTGTCGCGCTCGTCGGCGCTGGCCTCCAAGGCCACGGGCTACCCGCTGGCCTTCGTAGCCGCCAAGCTGAGTTTGGGCTACTCGCTGGCCGAGCTGAAAAACAGCGTGACGCAAACGACGACGGCCTTCTTCGAGCCGGCGCTCGACTACGTGGTGGTGAAGCTACCGCGCTGGGACTTGGGCAAGTTTGAGGGCGTGCAGCGGCAGATTGGCTCGGCCATGAAGAGCGTGGGCGAGGTGATGGCCATCGGCAAGTCGTTTGAGGAAGCCATTCAGAAGGGCCTGCGGATGCTGGATACCGGCAAGCGCGGCTTCGTGGGCAATACCCCCGAAGTTTCTGACAACGAAACTATTGATCGCCTGCTGAGCCAACCCAACGAGGAGCGCATCTTCGCCATCACCCAGGCATTCGAGGCCGGCTACACCATCGAGCGCGTGCACGAGCTGACCAAGATTGACCTCTGGTTCTTGCAGCGCCTGCACGGCATCTTCGAGCTGGGGCAGCAATTGGCTGGCCAGCGCGAGCAGGGCCTGGAAGGCCTGGAAGTAAACCTGCTGCGCGAGACCAAAAAAGCCGGCTTCTCCGACCAACAGCTAGCGGTGCAACTGCTGGGCACGGGCGACGTGAAAGCCAACGAGCTGCGGGTGCGCGAGCACCGGAAGGCCCTGGGCGTGCTACCCGTGGTGAAGCAGATTGACACGCTGGCCGCCGAGTTCCCGGCCAAGACGAACTACCTGTACCTGACCTACCACGGCACCGAAAACGACCTCGCGCCCGAAACCGAGCAGTCGATTGCCGTGCTGGGCTCGGGCGTGTACCGCATCGGCTCGTCGGTAGAGTTTGACTGGTGCGGCGTAAACGCCGTGCAAACGGCCGCCGCTGAAGGATACAAAACCCTCATCATCAACTACAACCCCGAAACCGTCTCGACCGACTACGACGTGAGCGACCGCCTCTACTTCGAGGAACTGAGCTACGAGCGGGTGATGGACATCCTGGAGTTTGAGCGTCCCACCGGCGTTATTCTGAGCACCGGCGGGCAGATTCCGAACAACCTGGCTACGCGCCTCGAAGACGCGGGAGCGCCCATCCTGGGCACCTCGGCCGCGAGCATCGACATGGCTGAGAACCGCCACAAGTTCTCCAGCATCATGGACGAGTTGGGCATCGCCCAGCCCCGTTGGAACGAGCTGACCTCGCTGGAAGCCATGCACGCCTTCGTGGGTGAGGTGGGCTACCCGGTACTCATCCGCCCGAGCTACGTGCTGTCGGGCGCGGCCATGAACGTGGTATCGAACCCGCACGAGCTGGAAGAGTTCTTGAAAACGGCCGCCGAAGTAAGCGCCGAATACCCGGTCGTGGTATCGGAGTTCATTCAGGAGGCTAAAGAGATCGAGCTGGACGCAGTGGCCGACAAGGGCGAAATCGTGAGCTACGCCATCTCGGAGCACGTCGAGTTTGCGGGCGTGCACTCGGGCGACGCTACCATGTACTACCCCCCGCAGCGGGTGTACGTGGGCACCATCCGCAAGCTCAAGAACATCGCCGAGAAAATCGCCCGCCGTTACAACATCAGCGGCCCGTTCAATATCCAGTTCCTGGAAAAGCACGGCGAAATCCGGGTGATTGAGTGCAACATCCGGGCTTCGCGCAGCTACCCCTTCGTGTCGAAGATTTCGGGCAACAACTTGGTTACCAAGGCTACGCAGGTGCTGCTGGGTAAGAAGGACATCGTGCGCGACGACAGCGAGCGGGTGTACGACCTGCCCTTCGTGGGCGTGAAGGCCCCGCAGTTCTCGTTTACCCGCCTGCCCGGCGCCGACCCGGTGCTGCGCGTGGACATGGTGAGCACCGGCGAAGTAGGCTGCCTGGGCGACACCGCCGAGGAGGCCCTGCTGAAGTCGATGCTGAGCGTAGGCTACAAAATCCCGCAGAAATCGGTCCTCATCTCGGGTGGCCCCATCAAGTCGAAAGTGGCCCTGCTCTCGGCCGCCGAGCAGCTGGTGAAGAAAGGCTACCAGGTGTACGCCACCCAAGGTACGCACCGCTTCTTCGCCGAAAACAACGTGCCGAGCAGCCTGCTCTTCTGGCCCGACGACCACCAGGAGCCCAACGTGCTGACGTACCTGCGCGAGAAGAAAATCGACTTAGTTATCAACGTACCTAAGAACCTGTCGAAGGGTGAGCTGGACAACGACTACAAAATCCGCCGCACCGCCATCGACTTCGGCATTCCGCTGCTGACCAATGCGCGCTTGGCCTCGAAGTTCATTCGGGCCTTCTGCTCGCTGGGGATCGAGGACTTGAAGATTAAGAGCTGGAACGAGTATAAGGCGATGTAAAATGCAAAGAGGCACCTCCAGTAG
The DNA here is from genome assembly GCA_913778455.1 of uncultured Hymenobacter sp. Lineage (GTDB taxonomy): Bacteria > Bacteroidota > Bacteroidia > Cytophagales > Hymenobacteraceae > Hymenobacter. The sequence goes on from CAJYVK010000023.1 coordinate 5,503, forward strand.
GTGCCTCTTTTGTTTTGTCAGGAATTGACAGCTGTTGTAAGCAGCCGGTTTCAGACACGACAACAGTTTAGTATCTCAGCCTCAATCAACTAGTAAAAGCAGCGCAATGCGCTGCTTTTTTCGTGTACTGCCCCGGCCATTTTAAAGGATTACACCGCGTCACGGGTTATTTCCCTTGCATTATCAGGCTATTCTCCTGAAAATACCCGAGCTTTACGACGTCGAGCGCTTGCTCACCTTACTCATACCCTATCATGAAACATTCTTACCCTGCGGGTCGGTGGCCACTGGCTCGCTACCTAACCACCTGGCGACCCGGCGCGACGCTGGCGGCGCTCCTGCTGACCCTGGGCGGGGCGGTGGCCCCAGCCTTCGGCCAGGGCACGTTCTCGGCCCCGACCCTCTACGGGACGAATGGCGACTCTCCCATCGGCGTGGCGGTCGGCGACCTCAACGGCGACGCACGACCCGACATCGTGGTCAACAACTATCAGAGCAGCGGCCAGAACGTGATCGTGCGGCTCAACTCCGCGACCACGGTCGGCACCTTCCCTACCTCCACGCTCTACAGCAGCGGGGCCGACGCAACCGTGGGCAGCGCCATCGGCGACGTGAACGGCGACGGGCGAGCCGACATCGTGGTAAGCAGCTTTGGCAATAACTCGGTGGGCGTGCTGCTCAACGCCGGGACCGGCACCTTCCCGGCCACGGCTACCACGTACAGCACCGGCGGCTCGAGTCCCACCGGCATTGCCCTGGGCGACGTCAACGGTGATGGCCGCCTCGACATCGTGGTCGCGCACCAGGGCGGCAACGTGGTGGGCGTGCTGCTGAACTCGGCCACCACGCCGGGTACGTTTGGCACTGCCGCCACGTACACAGTGTCCCGCCAGGGATACAGCCCGCGCCTGGGCGACGTCAACGGCGACGGCCGCCTCGACATCGTGGTGGGCGGCCTTCAAAACAACCAGGTGAGCGTGCTGCTGAACTCGGCCACCACGCCGGGTACGTTTGGCACTGCCACTTCGTACAGCACCGGCGGTGAAGGCCCCCTGGGCATGGAACTAAGCGACGTGGACAGCGACGGCCGCCTCGACATCATCGTTAACCACATCCCCCCCTCGACGGTGGTGAGCGTGCTGCGAAACTCGTCCACGACGCCCGGTACGTTCCGGCCGGCGGTCACGTACAACAACGGCGGGGGCGGCGAGGGCCTGGCCGTGGGCGACGTGAACAGCGACGGCAAGCCCGACCTCATCGTGACCCGTAACAACGATGGCAAGGTCGGGGTGCTGCTAAACTCGGGCACGGGTACTTTCCCCACCGTGACCAGCTACGTCGTCAGCAGTGATCCTAACAATACGGTCATTACCCGCGTGGCCCTCGGCGACGTGAATGCCGACAACCTGCTCGACATCGTCGCCACTGACTTTAGAGGCAACAACGTGGGGGTGCTGCGCAACACCTCGGCGGCCGTGGCCCCCACCCTCAGCAGCGTGAGCCCCGGCAGCGGCCTGGTCGGCAGCAGCGTGACGCTCACCGGCACCAACCTCTTCGGCACTACTTCAGTCAGGTTCAACGGCACGCTCGCCGGCACCTTCACGGTGGTGAACGGTACCACCATCACGGCCACCGTGCCCACGGGGGCCACCAGCGGCAACGTGACGGTGGTGAACGCCGGCGGCACCAGCAACGGGGTGGGCTTTACGGTCATCACGAATACGCCCACCCTGACGGCCCCCGCCAACGGGGCCGTCACCAACACCCGCCCCGAGTACCGGGGCACGGCCGTGCCGGGCAGCAACGTGTTCATTTTCCGGGCCGCGGGCAGCGGCGGCGCGGCGCTGACCGACACGACCTACGCCAACGCCCTGGGCAACTTCCACAAATTTTCGGGCGCGGCGCTGGCCAGCGGCCAGTACTCCGCCTACGTGTCGGCCGCCGCCAGCGGGCAGGGCAACAGCGCCAATTCCAACACCAACACCTTCACGGTGGATGCCACCGCCCCGACCGTGACGCTGGTCAGCTCGACCGTGGCCAGCGGCAGCACGACCACGACCTCACCGGTCAATTTCACGGCCACCTTCAGCGAGCCGGTGACGGGCTTTACCAGCGCCGGTATTTTGGTGGGTAACGGTTCGGTGACCAGCGGCCCGACGGCCGGCAGCGGCAACACCTACACCTTCCAGGTTAGTCCCTCCGGGGCGGGCTCGGTGTCGGTGCAGGTGATCGCCGGGGCCGCCCGCGACCAGGCCGGTAACAACAACGCCAGCTCGGCGACGTACGCCTTTACCTTCCAGGCCCCGACTATCGCGGTGTCGCCGGGCTCGCTGCCCGGCGGCACCCAGGGTACGGCCTACAGCGTGACGTTCACGGCCTCGGGAGGCTCAGGCACCTACACCTTCGCTGTCACCGTCGGCTCGCCGCCCCCCGGCATGAGCCTGAGCGGCAGCACTCTCTCGGGCACGCCCACGGCCAGCGGCTCGTTTAGCTTCCGCATCACGGCCCGGGACAACTCGCCCACGCCCGGCCCCTACAGCGGCTTCCGCGATTACACGCTCAACATCGCCGCCCAGCCCGTGACGCCGGCCCCCGTGGTCACGACGCCCGCCAACGGCGCGATCATTGCCGCGAATACCCCCACGTACACCGGCACAGCCTCGGCCTCGGCCTCGGTGACCGTGCTGGTTGACAACGCCAGCGTGGGCACCACGACCGCTAACTCGGCCGGCAACTGGAGCCTTACCCAGCCCTCGGCCCTGAGCCAGGGCAACCATACCGTGCGGGCCACGGCCCAGCTCAGCGGCCAGGCCGTGAGCAGCAGCTCCGGCACCAACTCCTTCACCGTCGATACGACGGCCCCGACGGCAACCATCAGCTCGTCGGCGGGGAGCAACGGCGGGACGACGACGACCTCGCCCCTGCCCTTCACGGTGACGTTCTCGGAAAGCGTGACGGGCTTCGCGGCCGGCGACGTAACGGTGAGCAACGGTACGGTCTCGGGCTTCTCGGGCTCGGGCACCACGTACACCTTCAACGTGACACCCACCACGGCCGGCACGGCTACCACGGTGAACATCGCCGCCAACGCGGCCCAGGACGCGGCCGGCAACGGCAACACTGCCGCTTCGCCCTTCAGCCTCACCTACAACTTCGCCGACCTGACCATCAGCTCGGGCAGCGCGACCAGCCCGGTTGACGTGCCCGCCGGCACCTACAACACCGTGACCGTGACCGGCACGGGCTTTGCCCGCCTCGCCGGGGCGGTCGTCGTCAACACCACCTTCACGGTGCAAGCCGGCGGCGCGCTGAACACCAACTGCCAAGGCCTGACCGGCAGCGGCGCGTTTACCCTGCAAGACGGGGCCACGCTCTACGTCTGCAACGCCGCCGGTATTACCAGCTCGGGCAGCACCGGGGCCGTGCAAGTGAGCGGTACCCGCAGCTTCTCGCCCAATGCCGACTACGTGTACAACGGCACCGCCGCTCAGAGCACCGGTAACGGCCTGCCCAGCCAGGTGCGCAACCTGACCTCGACCAACAGCAACACCCTGACCCTGTCGCAGGCCCTGGCCATCCGCCAGGTGCTGGCCCTCAACAACGGCGGGTTTGAGCTCAACGGCCAGGCTCTGACGCTACTCTCCGACGCCTCGGGTACGGCCCTGGTGGCCAACCTGGGCGGCGACAACGGCGTGATCACGGGTACCACCGTAACGGTGCAGCGCTACATCGACCCCACCCTCAACCCGGGCCTGGGCTACCGCCACCTGGCCGCCCCCGTCTTCGGGGCCACGGTGGGCGACTTCCGTACGGGCAGCACCCAGCCCGTCGTCAACGACGCCTACAACTCGGCCACCAACCCCGGCACGGTGACGCCCTTCCCCACCATCTTCCGCTACGACCAAAGCCGGCTGGCCAGCTCGCCGGCCACCACGCTCTCGACCTTTGACAAGGGCTGGGTATCGCCCGCCAGCCTCGGTGACAACGCCGACCTGGCCTTTACCGGCTTCACGGTGCAGTTGCCCGGGGCCAGCACGCTCAGCTTCACCGGCGCGGTGATCGGCAGGCAGGGCGTCATCCCGCTCAGCCGCGCCACCGACGCGACGGCCGCCGACGCGGGCCTGAACCTGATTGGCAACCCCTATCCCTCGCCGCTGGACCTGAGCACTATCGGGGCCAGCCAGCGCAGCAACGTGGACGCGGCCTTCTACGTGTTCGAGAGCACCTCGCAGTACGGCGGCAACTACCGCAGCTACGTCAACGGGGTGGGTAGCAACGCGCTCCTCGGCACGGCCCAGGCCTTCTTCGTGCGCGTGACCAACGGCCAGAGCACCGGCTCGCTGGCGCTCAACAACGGCAACCGGGTGGCTACTTACAACCGGCAGGCCCCCGTACGCCGCACCGCTGCCGAAGCTCGCCCCCTGGTGCAGCTCTCGCTCAAAGCCGCCGGCCGCTCGACGGGCGACGACGCGTTCGTGTACTTCGAACAGGGCTCAACGGAAGGCTTCGACACGCAGTACGACGCGCTGAAGCTACCCAACTCGAGCGGACTGAATCTGTCGACCACCGTCGCCGGCCGGCAGCTCAGCATCGATGGTCGCTCGGCCATCGGCACGGGGCAGCGCGCGATTCCGCTGGCCGTGGGCGTACCTGCCGCCGGCTCCTACTCGCTCTCTTCGGCCCAACTGCTGAACTTGGATACGACGCCGGTCTACCTGCGCGACCTGCAAACCGGGGCCATGATCGACCTCAAGCAGCAGCCCAGCTACTCGTTCACGGTAACCAACGCCTCAGCGCTGATCACCAACCGCTTCGAGCTGGTATTCTCGCCGCAACAGGCCCTGGCCACGGCGGCCGTCGCCCTGGCCCAGCAGGTGGCCCTCTACCCCAACCCGGCCAAGCAGACCGCCTCGGTGGAGCTGCCCGCCAGCCTCGGCCGCCAGCCCGTGCAGGCTAGCCTGTTCGACGCCGTGGGCCGCCAGGTCTACACCACCACGCTGCCCGCTCAGGGTGCCACCGTCCACGCCCTCGACGTGCGGGCGCTGCCGCCGGGCGTGTACCAACTGCGCCTGCAAACGTCCGCCGGCCTGCTGGTCAAGCGGCTGAGCGTGGAGTAATCCCATCGCCGGGCGCTTCCTTTGGGGGCGCCCGGTTCGCGGGGTGCGGGAGCGGCTCCCGCCAACACAAAAGCCCGGCCATGCGGCCGGGCTTTTGTGTTGGGTGCGGGGGGAAGGGCTTGGGGCCGGGCGTCGCCAGGGTGCTGGTGGTCGCGTACGCGCGCGGGGCTGGGCGGGCGGGCGGCCAGGTCGTCCCCGTGCCGGGTGCAGGCGGTGGGGAACTATACAAAGCCTCAGCCGGGTAAGGCTGGGGTGTAGGTAGCCGCCGCTTGCCGCTAGCGCGGCAGTGGCGGCTGAGCCTCCACGTCATGGCCAGGTACGAGTTACGGCTGCGCCTAAACTCGCGCTAGTTTTGGGGCAGTAATGGGTAAGAGTTACGGCGTAGTCGTAACTCGCGTCAGGCGGGGGCCGGGTTGAGCACTAAATAATGAATTATATTCACTATAAATTCGCCAACAGTTCTTTTGCGGCTTCAGAGGCTTCTTCCGCGATATCATCTGCAGTTGGATTGAGTGCTATTCTCTTTACTTCTTCTAAGAGAGCAATAGGTAGTTGAGAGCGGTCTAGGTCCATTAATAAAAATCTTATGCAGCAATATTTCCACTCAGAATTATTTCTTTTTAGCATATTAATAACATTGTTTTGTATCTTATCAATGTACCGGGCCAGTACCTCTCCGATAGGGAGCGATACCGGCCAATTCCCATCTTGCATCCATTCCAGCAGGTCATCGGCAGCCAACATAATTTGTGCCTCATCCGCAGCAGTCAGTGCTTGGATGGCGCGTTGGTCGTTCTTATGGGCCGGAACTATGTGACTTGTTGTCATACGTTGTTTATTTTTTAGCTAAAGTATACACTGGCGTAAGTTTAGGTACCGTCCACACTCACGCCAAACGGGGCCAGACTGGATTAGGCTGCAAGCAAGCCGGGCTTGCCCAACGGCAGGCCCGGCGGCTGCACCAGCAAACGACTTATCTATAAAAGATAGCGCGGCCAAGCTCTCCGCAGTGCTCCTCAAGTGAGTAGCTAGGCGCGTCCTATGAGGTAACACCTTTGAGTATTTTGCCCTGTAAATGTTTTATATTTATTATATTACACGTCGATGCCATCGTTTTCCGCCTTGAAATTGGGTACGTATTGGCTACGCAACTCTACCGCACCGACTCGTAGCGCCAAGTGGAGCGGCCAGGAAATGCAAGCAGGATGCGAAAACAGGCGTAAGGAATCGTAATTTTTCGGCCGCTATTCCTAATTACCGTTCTTCGAATGAGCAGCTAACCAAAGATGCACGTCCGCAGCTTTGATTTGCTAGCGCCTTCTCCCACCCAATGCGAAGCATTCTTCCCTACTCGTTAGCCTTGTCGCTGCTGACTGCCAGCGGCGCGGTGGCCCAGCAACTCCCCATCGCTAAGCAGGCACCGCCGGGCTTCGACCAGCCGCGGGCGGGGATTGCCACCGGCCGCATCGACACCATCGCCTACCCTTCGGCTACCGTGGGCACCGTGCGCAAAGCCTTAGTGTACACGCCGCCGGGCTATTCGAAAAAGAAGAAGTACCCGGTACTGTACTTGCTGCACGGCATTGGGGGCGACGAGCAGGAATGGCTGCGCGGTGGCCAGCCGCAGGTCATTCTCGACAACCTCTACGCCGAGGGCAAGCTGCGGCCCATGCTGGTGGTGATGCCCAACGGTCGGGCCATGAAAAACGACCGGGCCGTGGGCAACATTTACGGCCCCGACAAGGTGGCGGCCTTCGCCAACTTCGAGCAGGATTTGCTGCGCGACCTGATTCCGTACGTGGAGAAAACGTACAAGCCCCTCACTACCCGCGAAAACCGGGCGCTGGCGGGCCTGTCGATGGGCGGCGGGCAGAGCCTCAACTTCGGGCTGGGCCACCTCGACAAGTTTGCCTGGGTGGGTGAGTTTTCGGCCGCGCCCAACACCAAGCCGCCGGCCGAGCTGTTGCCCGACCCCGAGCAGGCGAAGAAGCAGCTCAAGCTGCTCTGGCTGTCGTGCGGCGACGCCGACGGGCTGCTGTTCGTGACCCAGCGCACCCACGACTACCTCTACCAGCACCGGGTACCGCACGTGTATTACCTGGAGCCGGGCGGGCACGATTTTAAGGTCTGGAAAAACGGGCTGTACATGTTTTCGCAGTTCCTGTTCAAGCCCGTCGATACGGCAGCCCTGCCCAGCTACACGGTGCTGGGCGCACCGGCCGCCACCAACGTGCGCAACGCCAAGTATCCGCAGATTCTGCCCGATAACCGGGCGGTGTTTCGCCTCAAAGCCGCCGATGCCCAGCGCGTGCAAATTGACCTGGGCCGCAAGTATGATTTAGTGAAGGATGCCGACGGCTACTGGACCGCCACCACCGATACCCTCAGCGAGGGCCTGCACTATTACTCGCTGCTGCTCGACGGCCTGCCCGTGGCCGACCCCGCCAGCGATACCTTTTACGGCATGGGGCGCATGGCCAGCGGCATCGAAATCCCGTCGCGCAACGGGGCCTTCTACGCCCAGCAAGACGTACCCCACGGCGAGGTACGGCAGCGGCGCTACTATTCGAAAGTCACCAACTCGTGGCGGCAAATGTACGTGTACACGCCCCCCGGCTACGGTGCCAACCCGGCCGAAAAATACCCCGTGCTCTACCTGCTGCACGGCGGCGGCGAGGACGAAACCGGCTGGGTGAAGCAAGGTAAAACCGACCTGATCCTCGACAACCTGCTAGCCGCCCAGAAGGCCAAGCCCATGCTGGTGGTGATGCTCGACGGCAACGTGGGCGGTCCCGGCGGCCTGGCTGGCTTCGGCGAAAACACCCTGCGCACCTTCGAAAATGAGCTCAAGCAGAGCGTACTCCCGCTGGTAGAAAGCAACTACCGAGTGATTCCCAACGCCCAGAACCGGGCGCTGGCGGGCTTGTCGATGGGTGGTCTGCAAACGCTGTACGCCGGCGTACGCAACAGCGACTTGTTCAGCCAGCTGGGCGTATTCAGCTCCGGCTTTTTTGCGAATAACCCGCAGCTTTCCGACCCGCAGTACACCTTTATGAAAGCCAACGCGGCCACCCTCAACGCCAACCTGAAGCCGCTGTGGCTGTCGATGGGCGGGCCGGAGGACATTGCGTACGCCAACAATAAAGTCATGCGGGCCAAATTCGACGAGCTGGGCATTCGCTACGTGTACAGCGAGTACCCGGGCGGCCACACCTGGCCGGTGTGGCGGCACGATTTGTATTCGTTTGCGCAGGGACTGTTTCGCTAACTACAAGTAGCCGCAGCGACTTCTCTTGCTGGTTGGCTGCGTGGGGTCTCCGACAGGGGACTTACCTTCGCGGCCTTAAATCAGGCTAGTGCGTCGGGCCAATTATCGCGCCCGGCACGTACCATTCGCGCACGGTAAGACCGGCGTAAATTTCATGAAGAACTTCCTCTCCTTCGCCGATGCGGGCGACTACCAGGCCCTGCTCAACCAAGCCCTCGACATCAAGAAAAACCCCTACGGCTACCAGCACGTGGGCAAGAACAAGACCGTGGGCCTGATATTTTTCAACCCCAGCCTACGCACTCGCCTCAGCAGCCTGAAGGCGGCTTACAACCTCGGGGCACAAGCCTGGGTGCTCAACGCCGGGGCCGACTCCTGGACGCTCGAAATGGCCGACGGGGCCGTGATGAACGGCACCACGCAAGAGCACATCAAGGACGCCATCGCGGTGATGAGCCAGTACTGCGACGTGCTGGGCGTGCGCACCTTTCCCACGCTGAAGGACAAGGAAGCCGATTACAGCGAGGAGGTATTGAACAAGATTCTGCAATACGCCACAGTACCGGTTATCAGCCTCGAAAGCGCCACGCTGCACCCCTTGCAGTCATTTGCCGACCTGATCACGGTGGCGGAGACGAAGAAGAAGGAGCGCGTAAAGGTGGTCCTGACCTGGGCCCCGCACGTCCGCGCCCTGCCGCAGTGCGTCCCCAACTCGTTTGCCGACTGGTTTTCGGAAATCGACTGGGTAGACTTCGTCATCACCCATCCCCACGGCTACGAGCTGGACCCCAAATTCACGAAGGGCGCCACCATTGAGTACGACCAGCGCAAGGCCCTGGAGGGTGCCGATTACGTGCAGGCCAAAAACTGGAGCAGCTACCGCGACTACGGCCAGGTACTCAGCAACGACCCCAGCTGGATGCTCACGCCCGAGCACATGCGCCTCACCGACGACGCCAAATTCATCCACTGCCTGCCCGTGCGCCGCAACGTGGAAGTATCCGACGCCGTGCTCGACTCACCCAATTCGCTTATTATCCAAGAAGCCGGCAACCGCACGTTCTCGATGCAGACCGTGCTGCACGAGTTGCTGAAGTAACTTTTAGTGGCTATCGGACGCTACTGGCGCGAGTTACGCTGCGCTAAACTCGCGCCAGTAATGCCAGTAATCAGTCAGCGAACAGAGTACTAAGCTACTAGTAGATCCTCATGGATTCTTCCTTTATTATTCGCCCCATTGCACCAGGCGACGCAGCAGCCCTGGCCCGCGTCATCCGCGACACGCTCACCGAATTTGGTGCGGCTAAGCCAGGGACGGCTTACTACGATGCCAGCACCGACCACCTGCCCGACCTCTTCGCCGCCACGCCGCGCAGCGCCTATTTCGTCGCCGAACTGAATGGCGAGGTACTGGGCGGGGGTGGTATCTTCCCCACCACCGGCCTACCCGCCGACACCGTGGAGCTGATAAAGCTCTACCTCCTGCCCGCCGCCCGGGGCCGGGGCGTGGGCAAGGCGTTGATCCAGTACTGCGTCGACGCCGCCCGCGCGGCTGGCTACGCCCGCGTGTATCTCGAAACTACGAAAGAACTGACGCAGGCCATTCCGCTCTACGAAAAGCTTGGCTTCACCTACCTCAATCACGCGCTGGGCGAGAGCGGCCACTTTGGCTGCCAGTTGTGGATGATTCGGGCGGTGTAATTTTTATCGATGCAATTTGGCAAGACTCGCTCGTCATGCGGAGCTTGCGGAGCATCTTCTCGCGTCGGCAAACGCCGTTGCGGCGTGAGTTAAGATGCTCCGCACGCTCCGCATGACGAGCGAGTCTTGCATGCTTACTTCTGATGCAGCCGATTATTCCCGTTCTTTTTGCCGCCGTAGTGGGCATGGGCCACGCCTTCGAGCCCGACCACCTGCTGGCCGTGAGTACGCTCGTTACGCGTCACGACCGGCTGGGGCCGGCCCTGCGCGACGGACTCTTCTGGGGCTTGGGCCACACGACCATGCTGGTACTGTTTGGCTCGGTTATCATCTTTAGCCGGGCTACCTGGCTGCACTCGGGCTACTTCGAAGCGGCCGTAGGCATCATGCTCATCGGGCTGGGCATTAGTCGCTTGCTCGACAATAATTCGTATCAGTCCTTTCAGAAACCGAAGCGGCAAGCGGGTTTTGCCTATACCGTGGGGCTGGTGCACGGGCTGGCGGGCAGCGGGGCGCTGGTGCTAGCCGTGCTGGGGGCTATTCCGCAGCCGATTTGGGCGGTGGCCTACATCCTGGTGTTCGGCCTGGGGTCGGTGCTGGGTATGCTGGCCGCCGTGGGGCTGATGCACCTGCCGTTTACCCAACGCATGCGCCTGGGGCGGCGGCTGCGGGCCAGCGCCGTGGTATTGTCGTCGGCGCTGAGCGTGGGATATGGCGGGTGGCTGGTGTGGGCCAGCGTGTAGCACCCTGATCCTCTATTTAGCCGACATCAACTCAAGAAGCGCTCGTTATGATGCCGCAAGTATTGCTGGGCAGGCTGGTCGGCCAGCAGTTTGGGCAACATTTGTAAGGGCTTACCGTCGAAGCGGTAGTACTCCTTACCATTCGAAAACTCTTCCCGGATGCGCGAACTGATGAGAATAGTCTTGTCGTCAGCATCAATAGTAATGTAGTGCTTGTCGAACAGCTTGTGCAAGTCGGAGCGGAGCAACAAGCCATTGCCCACCGAGTTGGGGCCTGCCTGCGCGAAGGGCTGGATATGCGCCGCCTCGAGTACGGGCAGCGTTTTCTCACCCGAAATAGCGCAACGCTTGTCGTAGGCTTGAGTTACGAGCGCCCGGAAGGCCCCCTGCCCCACCCGCACCTTGGTGAGCGCCTCCCGGTAGATACCCGGCGACTCCAGAGCCAGGCTGTCGGTGGCCAGCTCGCGAGTGAGGGCATCCTGCCGATAACGGAGCATGGTAGCGCTCACGGCTGACCACAATTGGCTACCCACCGCTTCCTGCGTATCGTACACCTTGCCCGTCACAATAGCATTAGCCCAGCTTGCCGGTGCGGGAATCCAGTCGGGCTTACGAAAAAAAACGGGAGCCGTCAGCACCAGACAAGTGATGCCGGGGTCGGGCAGCCGGGGCTTGCCGTGCGCGTCGCGGTAGCTGCGGATGGCCTGGGCAAAGCTCTCATAGTCAACCGCTCCATTACGCACGCCAAACGTATCCCAGGCCATGGATACCGGCAGGGCAATCTGGCTCATAAAATAGCCTACCCCCACAATGCAGTGGTAGGGCTTTTTAAGTTTTAGCAGAAACGGCGCACCGGGCGGCACGGCCCCAAATGCCTTCTCACTCAACGGCTTCCAGAAGTTGATATCCTCGCGCGGCTCCTGTCGCAAAAAGTCAAACCAGTTGTAGTCCGTTACGCCTACGTAGTACTGCATAGCAACTGAGTTTAGGCGGTGGGGCGGAGCTTTTCTTGTTTAGCCAGCAGGGCATTGTATTTCTCTTGCAGTTCGTCGTACTGCCGCACTTTCTCGGCAAACTGCTCGTGCACCAGCAGCAGCCGGGCCTGACAGGCTTCGAGGCTATCGGTGGCAGCGCGGTAAGTGGGCAGGGGCTCCGCCACGGCGGGCAGCGTACCCGGGGGAGCCAGCTCGGGAATGTGCACGCTGAAATCGTAGCGGATAAACTGCCCTACGCGCTCGATAAAAGTAAGGTCCAGCTTATCGGCCTCGTACTTCTCGTAGAGCGTCGAGCGCGAAATACCGAGTTGCTGCGCTAGTTGCTTTTGGTTGACAGCCCGTTGGTGAACGGCCTGCCGAAGTATTTCGCCGTGTGGTTGCGCGGGCATAGCCTAAGGAGTTGAAACAAAGCAAAAATGCCTTGTTTCGACAGGCATAAAAAGTACGTTTTTCGGGCATAAATTCATTATTTCGGACACTATTCGGACATAATTCGGACACTAGGTCACATATTTGTCACCTAAGCCCGTCTTTATGGACACCCCCACCCCCCGGCTACCCGACAACCCCATTCTCAACAACCCCTACCAGGAGCCGACCGGGCACTACGCCACTGACTTACAGGGTAACCTCGACTATTCGCGCGTGGAAGTTGGCCGGCGATTGTTCGTGCCCGAGGTGCAGGTGGTGCCCGGCAAGCAGGCCCCTCAAAAGGAAGTATTCGCCTTCAACGAAGCGGCCGCCAGCTACGGTTCGCACCCCGTCAACCTGCTGCGGCGCGAGGTGGCGCAGTGGCGCACCGCCGGCTATCCCGGGGCGACCCGCGTGACGCGAGAGCTGCTGGCCTACTGGTTTCCCGACCTCGACGAATCGCCGGTCAAGAAGCTTTTCTTCGCCCAGCGCGAAGCGGTCGAGACTGCCGTGTGGCTTAATGAAATCGCGGGGCGCTCCAACGCGGGCAGTCACCTGCTGCGGCTGCTGCGCGAGGGGCAGCAGTCGGTGTCGGACCAGGCCAGCGACCAATTACCGCGCCTCGCCTTCAAAATGGCCACCGGCACCGGTAAAACGGTGGTGATGGCCGCGCTCATTCTCTACCATTATTTCAACCGCCAGCAGTACCGGCAGGATGTGCGCTTTGCCGACTACTTCCTGCTCGTGGCCCCCGGCATCACCATCCGCGACCGGCTGGGGGTGCTACGCGTAGACACGACCGCCGACCGCAACTACGCCCAGGACTACTACCACCAGCGCAAGCTGGTGCCGCTGGCCTACGAAGACCAGCTCGAAGGCCTCAATGCCCGGCTGGCCATCGCCAACTATCATCAGTTTGAGCCCCGTACCCTGCAAGGCAACAAGCGCGGGGCCTTCGACGGCAAGATCGGTCCCGACGGCAAGCGGCAGGATGAGTACGAGGACTACGCCCAGGTATTCAAACGGTTGCTGGGCGGCTTCCGGCCCGGCAGCCGCCTGCTGGTGCTCAACGACGAGGCCCACCATTGCTACCTGCCGCAAGTGGTGGGCAAAAAGCCCCGGGCCAGCGCCGGCGACGAGGCCAGCCCCGACGAAAACGCCCGGGCCGCCGTGTGGTTCAGCGGCCTGCGCGAGCTGGGCAAGCGGTTTCAGCTGGCGGCGGTGTACGACCTGTCGGCTACGCCTTATTACCTGCAAGGCTCGGGTTACCCGCCCTACACGCTGTTTCCGTGGCTGGTGAGCGATTTTGGTCTGGTAGAGGCCATCGAGAGCGGCCTCGTCAAGATTCCTTACCTGCCCGAAAAGGACGACACCCAGCAGCTCGACATGCCGGTGCTGCGCAACCTCTATGAGCACGTCAAGGACCAACTGCCCAAGATGGGCAAGGCTACCGAGCGCAAGGAGAAAGGCAGCGCCTACGCCGAGAAGCGCCCCGAGCTGCCTCAGCTGCTCACCACGGCCCTCGACCAGCTCACAGCGCATTACGAAGAATACGACCAGGGCGTGCGCGAGCGCGGCGAGCGCCGCCCCGAGCTGCTGAGCACCCCACCCGTGCTGATCGTGGTGTGCAACAACACCAGCGTGTCGAAAGAGGTGTACAAGCACCTGGCGGGCTACGAGTTTGACGACCCCAAGCACGGCGGGCGGGCGGCCCTGGGTCACCACGCCATTTTCTCCAATTACCGGCCCGACGGCACTCCCAAGCAGCGCCCCCCCACCCTGCTCATCGATTCGGATGCGCTCGAAAACGGCGGGCAGGTCAATGAGGAGTTTCGCAAGGTTTTCCGCGACGAGATCGAGCAGTTTCGGCAGGAATACCGCCGCCTCTACCCCGAGCGCTCGCTCGACGAGCTGACCGACGCCGCCCTGCTGCGCGAGGTCGTCAATACCGTGGGGCGCCCGGGCCGCCTGGGGGCGCACGTACGCTGCGTGGTGAGCGTAAGCATGCTCACCGAGGGCTGGGACGCCAATACCGTGACCCACATCGTGGGCTTGCGTGCCTTCGGTTCGCAGCTGCTGTGCGAGCAGGTGGCGGGCCGCGCCCTGCGCCGCCGCGGCTACGAGCTGGTGGCCTACGACCGGCACGGCCAGCCCGTGGTGGGCACCACCAAGGCCGACAAGGCCCGCATCGCCACCTACAAGTTTCCGCCCGAGTATGCCCGCATCATCGGCATCCCGTTCAAGTCGTTTCAGCGGGGCGGGGCTGGCCCGGGCGGCGGGGGCGGCGATGAGCAGACGCTTATCCGGGCGCTGCCCGAGCGGAGCACGCTGGAAATCACGTTTCCCAACCTGCTGGGCTACCGCGAGGAAATCGGCGCGGGCGAGCTGCAACCCGACTTCGCGGCGGTGGGCAAATTTGAGTTGGATTTCTCGAAAATTCCGACCCACACCGAGCTGGCTTCGGCCTTTTCGGGCAGCACCGAAAACCTGACCTTGCAGGCCCACGAGCAGCTGCGCGACGGCGAGGTGCAGTATTACCTCACCCGCGAGGTGCTGCGCCGCCATTTTACCGACGTGGACGGCGCGCCCAAGCCCGAGTTTTTTGGGCCGGTGCAGCGCATCGTGCAGGCCTGGTACCACGAGTGCCTGACGCTGGTTCACCAAACCGATCCCGCCCTCAAGCGCCTCGTGCGCTACTGGGACCCCGAGACCGTGACCCGCCACATCGCCCAGGCCATCGTGGTGGGCCAGCCACCCGCCGAGCGGCGCATCCGGCCGGTGCCCAATTATTACAATCCGCTCGGTAGCACCCGCTTCGTGCACGGCCTCACCACCCGGCCGGTTTTCGCCACCACCAAAAGCCCCGTCAATTACGTGGTGGCCGATACCGAAAGCTGGGAGCAGATCTGCGCCAAGGTGCTCGAAGACCTGCCCGCCGTGCTGAGCTACGTCAAAAATGCCTTTCTCGACTTCCGCATCCCCTACCTGCGCGAGGGCCGCAAGCACGACTACCTCCCCGATTTCATCGCCCGGGTGCAAACCGCCCGCGGCCCGGTCGTGAACCTGCTCATCGAAGTCACGGGCATGAGCAAGGACAAGCAGGCCAAAAAGCTCTACACCGAGCACTTCTGGCTGCCCGCCGTCAACGGCGACCTCGCCGCCCTGGGCCTACCCGTGGGTGAGCCCTGGGCCTTCATCGAAATCAGCGAGGATATCCGCTACACTCGCAACCACTTGGTAGAGAAGATCAACGAGCTGTAAGCTAGTCCCGGACCGCCCGCTGCCTGCCCAGCGCTTACCAGCCCGCCCCCGCCGCCATGCCCAAAAAAACCACCCCACCCAGCCCCGCCGCCACCGACCCGGCGGCCTATCAGCATCAGGACAAGCGCAGCTACATCCCCTCCGAAACGGAGGCCGGGGCCGAGCAGCTCAACCCTAAGGTGCAGGCTCATACGCTACGCGAGCTGGACAAAAATCCCATCGTGCACCGCGGCCAGGACCCCGAGCTGCACTGGCTGGGCAAGTACGCGCACACCGGCGACAACCAGCCCGACTACCTCAAGCTCGATATTCGCTCGCTCTACCGCCACGAGCACATCCGGCCCCAGGAGCTGATGGCCCGCCTCTACCGCGAGCGCCTGGCCCAGGCCACGGCCCAGCTCGGCCTTTTCGGGCAGGACTACCAGACCGTCGATGAGCTCGACAAGCCCCTGAGCTACTACCAGCACCACGCCGCCTGGGAAAACCGCCTCATTCTCGGCGACTCGCTGGCCGTCATGACTTCGCTGCTCGAACGCGAAGGCCTGGGCCAGAAAGTACAGATGGTGTACCTCGACCCGCCCTACGGCATCAAGTACGGCTCCAACTGGCAAATCAAGCTCAACAACCGCACCGTGCAGGATGGCAAGGATGAGCACCTCTCCTCCGAGCCCGAGCAAATCAAAGCCTTCCGCGATACCTGGGAGCTGGGCATCCACAGCTACCTCAGCTACCTGCGCGACCG
>CAJYVK010000024.1 GCA_913778455.1 uncultured Hymenobacter sp.
GCAACACGCGTACAACAAAGCCCGCGCTACTATTCCTCAAGCTCGCCGTCGTCTTCGGGCTCCTCTAGCTCAACTTCTGCGCCGGCCACTACTACGAAGCGGCTTTTAAAGCGGGCGTAGAGGGCATTCATGCCCAGCAGCAGCAAGCCCATGAAGATAAAGACGATGGCCCGCGTGACGGTGCCGCTGCGGCTGAGGTCGAAGAAAACCAGCCGCACCAGGCTGGCCAGCATTCCGGCCAGGGCTACGTAGCGCAGGTCCTGGCGGCGCAGCAGCAGGCTGGCGCTGAAGATGGCCACTACTTCCAGCATCAGCAGCACGGTGAGCACCGAGCGGTCGAAGGACTGAATGAAGAACAAGGCCAGCGCCCCCAGGGCGGGGTAGAGCAGCGCCGATTCCAGCGGGCGGCGGGTCGGCTGGGCCAGCGCGCGCCAGGCGGGCGAGAGGTTAGCCAGCGGCGCGTTGCCGACTTGCAGCGCCAGGGCCACGTAGCCAAAGAGCAGCGCCACGGCGCTGGCCACGGCCCACCAATCGGCGCTCAGCAGCTGGCTGGGATTCAAGTAGAGCAAACAGGTGGCGCTCACCGATGCGGCCGCCAGCCAGTAGTACAGCCGCCCGTACACCATCAGCCGCCGGAAGCGCAGTGGTAGCCGCGCCGCCCCGGCGCAGGTAAGCAGCGCAAAGGTCACCCACACCAGCGGCAGCCAGGGCGTGCGAACGTGGTGCGCCAGCGTCAGCGAGCCGAAGGCCAGCGCTGCCTCGGGCAGCCAGGGGTGCAGCACGCGCCAGGAGTGGTACACCGGGGCCGTGGCCGGGGGCCGGGCCACGGCCAGCGCCGCCAGCACCCCAAAGTAGGCGGCCGCCGTGAAGTATTCGGCCGGGAGGTGCAGCAGGGTTTCGGTGGTGGCCAGCAGGCGCAGGTGCACCAGCAGGCCGGCCACCAGCAAGCCGTAGCAAAGGTGCAGCAAGTAGCGGTCGGGCTGACCGGCCCGGCGCACGGCCACCGCATCGGGCAGGCTGCGCCGCCAGCGTTGGGCCGCCCCGAAAGCCATGCCCGCCAGGGCCAGCAGCCCCAGGACTAGGTAGGCGAGGTGAGTGGGTGGTACGCTGGCCAGCAGCATGACCACCAACTGCACGCCCAGGAAATACAGCCAGGACCAGCGCACGAAGCGTTCGCTGGGCGCCCACCACGAAGTGAGCAAGCCGCCCAGCGGTACCGCCACGGTGGGTAGCAAATACAGCAGCACGGCTCCCGCAGCCCAGGGTGCCCCACCCGCCAGGTGCGCCGCCAGGGCGACCGGCAGCACGTGGGCCCATTGCAGCCCCACGTAGCCGAGCGCCGCCAGCAGCAGCCCCAGCCACAGTCCCGGCACCGCCCGGTGCTGGCGCAGGTAGAGCAGTGCCCCCAGTAGGCCGACCATCACCCAGCCCGCCCAGGTATGCGCGTATTGCAGCGCGCCCGCGCCCAACAGCAGCCAGCCGATGGCCACCCCGAGCAGCGGTAGCCGGTAGCCGCCCGGCACGGGTAAGCGGGCGTAATCGGCCGCCCCGGCCAGTAGCGCCCGTCGCCGCAGCTGATAGCCCAGCGTGAGCAGGGCTGCGCCCAGCAGCAAGCCCGCCTGAGCTAGCGGGGCCAGCGTGCCCGGAGCCGTGCTGCGCACCAGGATCGGCAGCAGGGCCGCTAGTACGACCAGCAGGTAAGTTTGACAATGCAGCAGGTCTTCTTCGTCGCGGCGAGCCAGGAGCAGGGCCGCGAGCAGGTTTTCGGCATACAGGGCCGCCAATACGGCGGGCCAGGTGAGGCCCAGCTTGTGCAGGCCTGCTACTGCCGCCAGCATCGCTAGCTGCGCCAGTACTAGTTGCTGCCGGCGTACCCAGCGCGGGGCCGCGCCGCGACGGTGCACCCAGTAGCCCAGCCCCAGGGCCACCAGCGCCAGGATAGACAGCAGCCCCAGCGCCCGGGTGTCAGCCCATTTGAACACTACCTGCCCCAGGAGCAGACCGGCTCCAGCTTGCAGGAAGCCCGCCAGGCCGGCAAAGGCGCTTAGCCAGCCGCGCACGGTGGCGGCGTAGGCATCGGCTGGCTCTTCGGCGGAGTTCCTAAGTGAAAACTGCCGGAAAGTGAACTGCATAAAGGTCAGGCTACCCCAGCCAGCTAAGGCCAGCAGCAAGGCATCGCGGTAGAGTAGGGGCGGGAGCTGCGTGCCGAGCCGGCTGCCGGCTAGCAGCAACAGCGAGATACCCGTGAGTAGCGCCTCGGCCAGCGCGGCCTGGTGCAGGAGCGCGTCGCGGCGGGCCAGCAGCGTCGCCACCAGCAGGTTTTCGGCAAAAAGTAGGGCGAGGATGGCCGGCCAGCTCAGGTGTACCTCGTGCAAGCCGACTATCGCCAGCACCACGAAAAACTGCCCGATGACCACTTGCTGCCGCCGCACCCAGTCGGGGGCCAGCCCGGTAGCCCGCACCCAGGCGGCCAGCGCCAGCGCGGCGAGGGCCAGCCCCAGCAGCGCCGCCAGCAGCAGCCCCACCGGCGCGTGCGCCCAGCCAAACAGCACCCGCGCCAGCAGCAGGCCCGTACCCACTTGCAGCAGTCCGGCCAGCCCGGCAAAGCTGTGCAGCAAATAACTCAGCTGCGCGGAAAACAAACCGGATAAGTCGGATTCGGCGCGGTTCCAGCCCTTGGGTAGGAGCTGCTTGTAAGTGGCTTGCACGAATGCCAGGCTGACGCCGCCGGCCAGGGCCAGCAGCAGGGCATCGCGGTAGAGCTGGGTGGGCGGGCTGCTGTCGAGGTGGGTGGCGGCCAGCAGCAGCAGGCTGCCGCCCGCGGCCAAGGCACCCAGCATGGCCGCGCGGTGGAGCAGGCCATCGCGGCGGGCCAGCAGCAGCACCGCTACCAGGGTTTCGAGGTAGAGCACGAGCAGTACGGCCGGCCAGGCCAGGCCCCATTCGTGCAGCCCGAAGATGGCCAGCACGATGAAGAATTGCCCCAGCACCACTTGTTGGCGGCGCACCCAAACGGGCGCTAGGCCCGCCGCCCGCACCCAGGCGGCCAGCCCCAGCGCGGCGGCGGCCAGGGCCAGCAGGGCGGTGAGTAGCAGCCCTACCGGTGCGGGGTGCCAGCCGGTCAGGGCCTTGGCCAGCAGGCCGCCGGTGCCCAGTTGCAGCAGGCCCGCCAGGCCCGCCAGGTAGCCTAGCCAGGTGGGGTGCGCTTCAGGGTTGGAAGCCAGTGTGACTGCGGGCTCCCCGGCCCGGCGGGCGGTGGGCTTCACGCCGAGAAGCAGCGGAAACCGGAGGGACCACTGCACGAAGGCCAGCCCCAGCCAGCCGGCCAGGGCCAGCAGCAGCGCTTCGCGGTAGACGACCGTGGGCAGGCTGTCGTCCAGGTGGCGGAGGGCGGTGAGGAGCAGGTTCAGGCCAGTGAGCAGCGCAATGGTCAGGGTGGTGCGGTACGCCAGCGGGTGGAGCGAGTCGGCCTCGTCGTGGCCAGCCAGCAGGAAAGCTACCAGTAAGTTTTCGGCGAACAGGATGAGTAGCAGCGCCGACCAAACGAGGCCCAACTCGTGCAGCCCGTAGATGGCCGTCAGTACCGCCGCCTGCGCCAGGCCCAGCTGTTGCCAGCGCACCCAGCCGGGAGCCACCGTGCCCCGTCGCACCCAGGAAGCCAGCGCCCCGGCCGCCGCCGCCAGCCCCAGTAGCGCCCCGAGGAGTAGCCCCACCGGGGCCGAAATTTCGCCAAACAGAACCCGCGCTACCAGCAGCCCGGCGCCAAGCTGGAGCAGTCCGCCCAGGCCGGCAAAGGCACTCAGCCAGCGGCGGTAATGGTCGGCCAGAATAGTATCAGCAAATGAGTTATTCGAAGAGAATTCCGGCGTGAAAAACCGCCGGAAGGCTAACTGAGCGAAAGTCACGCTGCCCCAGCCGGCCAGGGTCAGCAGTAGGGCGTTGCGGTAGAGCAGCGGGCGGGGCACATCGATTTGGCCAAAGACTGCCAGCAGTAAACTCAGGCCGGTGAGCAGGGCTCCCAGCATGGCGGCGCGGTGCAGCAGCGCATCGCGCCGGGCCAGCAGAAGTACCGCGCCTAGTTGTTCAGCGAGAAGCAGCGTGAGGACGACCGGCCAGCCCAGGTGCGCCTCGTGGAGGCCCGCCACGGCCAGCCCGGCAAAGAGCTGGGCCAGGCCCAGTTGCTGCCGCCGTACCCAGTCGGGTGTGCGAGGGGCCGCCTGCGCCCAGGCCGCCAGCCCCACCGAGATGCCCGCCAGCGCCGCCAGGCTCCCGAGCAGACCCGCTACGGGCACGTGCGGCCAGGCAAACAGGGCCCGCGCCAGCAGCAGGCCCGTGCCCGCTTGCAACGCCCCCGTTAGACCCGCCAACAAGCCGGGCAGGAGGCGGTGCGTCCGAAGGCCGGGGGCATCCTGCGTCGGTAAAGCAGGATTTTCGGTAATAGACTCTTGATTAGAAGTAAATTGACCAGCCAGCAGCGGCTGCCTGAAAATGTATTGCACGAAAGCCAGCCCGGCCCAGCCGGCCAGGGCCAGCACCAGCGCATCGCGGTAGAGCGTGGCGGGCGGCGCATCGAGTGCCCGGCCGCTGGCTACCAGCAGCAGAATCGCGCCGGCCAGCAGCGCGCCGCTCATGGCCACGCGGTATACCAGGGCCTCGCGCTGCCGGGCCATGATGAGGGCCACCAGCAACGTTTCGAGCAGCATGAAAAGCAGAATAACCGGCGGCGTAGCGTGCCAGCCTTGCAGCGACAGCGCCGTAGCCAGCCCCAGGATGAGCGAAATAATGGTATCGGTCTGAAACAGCCAGCCGATGCCCAGCCGCCGGGCCTGCCGCCCGGCCCAGAACGTGAGCGCGGCCCCCAGCGCCAGCGGCACCGTTTTCCAAATCGAGCCCGTGCTGTAGAGGTAAAGGTTGACGCCCAAGCAGGTCCAGTTGAGCAGGTGCGAGGCGAAAAGCAGCGGCTCAAACCGGCGCTCGGCGTACACGCGGCGGTACTGTACCACGGCCGCCGCCCCGCCCACCAGCAGTACCAGGGCCATCGCTACCAGGCGCGTGCCGCCCGCAACGGCACCCGGCTGCTGATGCCAGTAGAGGTGAAAAGCGAAGAAGCTGACGATGCTGAGCAGTAGCTGATATTTCCACTGCTGACGGTAGGTAATGGCAATGCTGAAGGCCGTGACCCCCGCCGCCGCGCCCAGCGTCAGGAGCGTGGGCGGCAGCACCGCCAGCGCCACCAGGCTCAGTACGCCGTGCAGGGTAGCTATTTCCTGGCGGCTGGCCTGCCAGGCCAGGAAGAGGTTGGCGCTCACACCGGCCAGCAGCAGTAGGTAGTCGAAGGGTGAAGTGGCCCAGCTCAAACCCGGAATACTCACTGCCCCCACGCAGGCAAACAGGAAGATAGCCGCCGCGCTGCTCAGCAGCCAGGCGTTCAGCTTACGGGCGAAGTCTTTACGGCGCAGCGCAAACCGCGCCCCCAGCAGCACGCCCGCGAAGGCGCAAATCAGCAAAAAGCGCAACTGCGGCGATACCCGTAGCGCCGCGTAGATGCCCAGAAACCCGACGCCCGTCACGAGCACCACGGCCCCTAGGATACCGGTCCAGTTTTCGAGTAGTACGGTGGAGGACCGCTCCCAAAAGGTGGGGCCGCTGGGCACCGGCTTGGGCCGGAGTATCGGGCGGGCCGGCGGCAGCGGTGGCCGGGGCGGGGCCTGGCGCGGCTGGGGGGTGGGTATTGGTGCGGGCGCGGCCGGGGACTCCGGGGCAGGATCGGGAAGCACGTCAGATTCTTCCGTAGCGGGCTCGGCCTCTGGTTCGGGTTCTGCTGCTATTTCCGGCGTGCGCTCTGCCTCCGGCTCCGGCGTTACCGCAGTTTCGGCCACGGGCTGCGGCTCGGTCGCCGGGTCAGCATCGGCTTCGTCGATGGGTTCCGCCGCCGTTTCCTGGGCTGGCTCCTCTTCGGCAATTGGCTCCGAGTCCGCCAACTCTTCCGCCATCGTTTCGGGTTGCATTTCGGCGGGCAGCGCCTGGGGGGAGGCTGCGGTGGATTCTTTTGTCTCCAGTTCTGCTGCCTCGGCTTGTTGGGGCTGCGTCGGGGCTAGGGCCGGCTCGGCAGCGGGCGAAATCTCTGCCGGGCTTTCCGGCTCGGGCGAGGTCGGGGAAGAGATTGCGGCGGGCAGCGCGGCACTACCTGCCGGGGTTGCGGGCGAGGCCGCCTGCTCCGTTTCGGCGGGCGCCGTTTCCTCGGCTTCCTGGGTAGCAGTTGCTGGCAGTTCGACGGAGCTGGCTAGTGGCTCGGTAGCTGGCTCGGGCGTAGCGACCGGAGTGGGCGGCGTAGTCGGGGCCACGGTGGCCTCAGGCTCTGCAACGGGCGCGGGGGTAGCCCAGGTAGCGGAAAAGCCGCCCCCCTGTGCGGGTGCGGGCGCTGCCTGAAACTGGGCAAGCTCCCGGCGCAGGGTGGCCAGCTGGTTGCTCAAGCTTAGCAGCTCGCCTTGTATTTGGCGCTGCTGGACCATTTGGCCCCCCAGCTTAGCTTCTAAGTCGCTGACGCGCCGGGGTATTTCCCAACTTCGCGCGATGAAAATGAGGGCAATAAGGAGCCCTACCACGATGAGAACCATGGGCAATGGGGGTAACAGGTGAAAAAAACGGCCAAAACGGCCACGAAATCAGCCCGGTACCACCCAGGTTCGGACAGCAAATGTAAAAGAAAAGCCGGAATTATGTACGAAACCGAAATTTTACACCAAAAAAAAGTCGCCTCAGTGTTATTGAGACGACTTTCCTTATCTGTGAAAACTGCCCTAGCGAATGCGTAGCAGCCTATTTTGTGGGGTAAGAATTCCCACTAACTCGCGCCCTGGCACCTGAAAATCATTGCCCAAAGAGCCTCGTGCTTTTTATAAATACCGCGCTGGCATGTGCACCAAGCCTACTGCACCACTACGCGGCGCACCAGCGGCGCGTCGGCCACGCGCAGGTGCAGCTGATACACGCCCGGTGCCAGGCCGCGCACGTTGGCTTCGCCC
>CAJYVK010000025.1 GCA_913778455.1 uncultured Hymenobacter sp.
CGCACGGCCTGGGCTTCGGCCTCGACCTTCCGCGGCTCCGACAAGCGCGGCGGGGCCAACGGCGCCCGCATCCGCCTGGCTCCCCAGAAATACTGGGATGCCAACAACCCGGCCGAGCTGGCGAAGGTGCTCGACGTGCTGACCGGCATTCAGAACGAGTTTAACGCGGCCCAGACCGGCGGCAAAAAAGTATCGCTGGCCGACCTCATCGTGCTGGGCGGCGCGGCGGCCATCGAGCAGGCGGCCAAGGAAGGCGGCTACGACGTGCAGGTGCCCTTCCACCCCGGCCGCACCGACGCCACCCACGAGCAAACCGACGTGCAGTCGTTCGAGGCCCTGGAGCCGCAGGCCGATGGCTTCCGCAACTACCTGGCGGCCAACCACCGGGCGGCCCCCGAGGCCATGCTCATCGACCGCGCCCAGCTCCTGACCCTTACCGCCCCCGAAATGACGGTGCTGGTGGGTGGCCTGCGTGCCCTGAACGCCAACTACGACGGCTCAAGCCACGGCGTGTTTACCGACCGCCCGGGCGTGCTCTCCAACGACTTCTTCCTGAACCTGCTCGACATGGGTACCACCTGGCAGGCTACTTCCGATGCCGACCAGGTATTCGAAGGCCGCGACCGCAAAACCAACGTGGTGAAGTGGACCGGCACCCGCGCCGACCTCATCTTCGGCTCGAACTCGGAGCTGCGGGCCATCTCCGAGGTGTACGGCACCCACCAGGCCGGCGCGAAATTCGTGCGCGACTTCGTAGCCGCCTGGGCCAAGGTGATGGACGCCGACCGCTTCGATTTGGTGAAGGCGTAATTGCTGAGTAGCTAGTTTGAAAAACGCCGCCCTGGCAACGGGGCGGCGTTTTTTTATGATTGGCTTACTGATTCAGCCTCAATTAGTAAAAATAACACCTCCTGCGCACTTCATATTACACTCTGATTATCAGCAAGTAGCGACGTATCTTAGTGACAAAAAAAAGTAAATGCACCTCGACGCTTACCCGCTAGAGTTTAGCGGCTCCTTTCTAACATTTGAGTTTATAAGCGAAGGGCCCAAAGGCCGACTGTTGAAGGTCATTCAATTCACCGAAATTGAGCCGGGCATTTATAACCTTGCGTTTGGCGATGCGGACCGTGCTACGGGCACCTTCAATGATGCAGTAGTTTCTAACAACGGCGACAGCGAGCAGGTGCTTGCTACTGTAGTAGGTGCCGTACACGTTTTTTGCCAGCATCACCCCACTGCTATCGTTTATGCCACGGGTAGTACTCCGGCCCGCACCCGGCGCTACCAGATGGGCCTGAACAGATTTTTACCCCTTATCGTTGAACACGTCGACTTGTATGGTGAGCGGGGCGAAGACTGGGAAATCTTCCAAAAAGAAGTATCTTACACAGCCTTTGCAGCCCGCTTAAAATCATCGTAGCGCCTGAACTATGCCAGCCAGACAACTTGAAAACCCAGCCCTGTCGGCTGCCCATTACAATGCCGACCTCAATAAATACGACAACGTCGTACTTTTTCCAGAAAAAGTAGCTAAGGCTAAGGCAACGCTTACCGCAACCGGAGCCGCCAAGCTGCGAAAAGCTACCCAAAAGTAATTTATTTCTGCAACGCCGCCCCAGCCACGGGGCGGCGTTTTTTTATACAGTGAGCGCTCGAACGCAGCGTCCTTCCTCCTACCTACCCAGCCAGCCAACGTGTAAAATCCGGCTATTGCGCTCATTACTCGAACTAGCCACACGCAAGCACAAGGCAGCTGATTGCTAGCTGGGAATACCATCCCAATGGTTCGGCTA
Source organism: uncultured Hymenobacter sp. (assembly GCA_913778455.1). GTDB lineage: Bacteria > Bacteroidota > Bacteroidia > Cytophagales > Hymenobacteraceae > Hymenobacter. The sequence continues at coordinate 1,797 of CAJYVK010000025.1, forward strand.
ACCTACTTGCCTATCAGTGCATTAGCCTCAACCACTCGAAACCAACCCGCGCCCCAGGTTGTAGTTCTAGCTACTAGGCCCACCCGGAAACTACCCCAGCCGGTGCCCGCGGACCTTATTCCAGCTTCCTTTCCACTCCCCTAATCTTCTACTAATGGCCACCCAGGAAAATTCTTCCGACCAGAACGGACAGCATACCTCTGCCAACGGCACTGGTACTGCCGTCAATGGTGCCGGCTCGGCGCAGGACCAGCGCACTGCCAGCGGCGAAAACGCCCAGACCCTGACCACCCGCCAGGGCCACCCGGTATCGAACAACCAGAACCTGCGCACCGTGGGCAACCGCGGCCCGGCGACGCTGGAGAACTACCAGTTTATCGAGAAAATCAGCCACTTCGACCGCGAGCGCATTCCTGAGCGCGTGGTGCACGCCCGCGGGGCGGGTGCCCACGGCGTATTCGAGGCCTACGGCACGGTGGGCGGCGAGCCGATTGCCAAATACACCCGCGCCAAGCTGTTCAATACCAAGGGCAAGGAAACGCCCGTTTTCGTGCGCTTCTCCACGGTGGGCCACGGCGGCCACTCGCCCGAAACCCTGCGCGACCCGCGCGGCTTCGCGGTGAAATTCTACACCGAAGACGGCAACTGGGACCTGGTGGGTAACAACCTGAAGGTGTTCTTTATTCGCGACGCCATCAAGTTTCCCGACCTGATTCACTCGCAGAAGCCCGACCCGGTCTTCAACCGCCAGACCGGCGAGCGCATCTTCGACTTCATCTGCAATACGCCGGAGGCCATGCACATGGTGGCGTTTTTGTTCTCGCCCTGGGGCATTCCGGCCAACTACCGCCAGATGCAGGGCTCGGGCGTGAACACCTACAAGTGGGTGAACGCCCAAGGCGAGGCCGTGCTGGTGAAATACCACTGGGTGCCGCAACAGGGCGTGAAAAACCTGACCGCCGCCGAGGCCGAGGCCATTCAGGCCAAGAACTTCAACCACGCTACCCAGGACCTGTTCGACAACATTAAGAAGGGCAATTTTCCCAAGTGGGAGCTGGCCGTGCAGGTTATGTCGGACGACGAGCACCCGGAGCTGGACTTCGACCCGCTCGACGATACCAAAATCTGGCCCGAGGATAAATTTCCCTTCCTGCCCGTGGGCATGATGACGCTGAACCGCAACCCCGAAAACTACTTCGCCGAAGTGGAGCAGGTGGCCTTCGGCACCGGCGTACTCGTAGACGGCCTCGACTTCTCGGACGATAAGATGCTGCAAGGCCGCACCTTCTCGTACTCCGACACCCAGCGCTACCGCGTGGGGCCTAATTATTTGCAGCTGCCCATCAACGCGCCCAAAAAGCACGTGGCCACCAACCAGCGCGACGGCCAGATGACCTACCACGTCGATGCCGCGCCCGGCCAGAACCTGCACACCAACTACGAGCCCAGCAGCCTCAACGGCCTGCGCGAGTCGGCCTCGCCCGGCCCCGACCACCAGCCCTACTACGCGGCCAAACTGCTGCGCCAGACCATCGACCGCACCAACAACTTCGGCCAGGCCGGCGAGCGCTACCGCCTGCACGAAGACTGGGAACGCGACGACCTCATCAACAACATGGTAGGTGCCCTCACCGACGCCGCCCAAGTGGTGCAGGATAAGATGATCGAGCTCTGCACCAAGTGCGACGCCAACTGGGGCCAGCGCTTGGCTGATGGGCTTAAAGCCGCCCGTGCCCACGCCGATGGCGGCAACCAGTACAACGCCAGCCAGGCCGCCGCTGCCGTCGACCAGGCCGAGGCGGTGGCGCATGATGCCAAGCCGTATTAAGCACTGCCGCGCTCTGCGGCCATAATTTTTTGGAACGCCGCCCCAGCCACGGGGCGGCGTTTTTTTTGCGTGCTTATTTTAGCGCCCCTGGTCCGGCTACGCATTTATTTCCCATGCACAAAACCCGCCTCGAAGCGTTCAGCGACGGCGTCCTCGCCATTATTCTGACCATCATGGTATTGGAGCTCAAAGTGCCGCACGGCGACAGCTTAGCGGCGCTGCGGCCCCTGCTGCCCGTATTTCTGAGCTACGTGCTGAGCTTCGTGTACGTGGGCATCTACTGGAACAACCACCACCATCTGCTCAGCAGCGCCCGGCAAATCGACGGCAGCGTACTCTGGCCCAATCTGCACCTGCTGTTCTGGCTGTCGCTGATTCCCGTCTCGACCGGTTGGATGGGTGAAAACCACTTTGCCCCGGCTACGCTGGCCGTGTACGGGGGCATTTTGCTGGGCTCGGCCGTGGCGTATTTCTTGTTGCAGAACCGGCTGATTGCCCTCAACGGCGGCCCCGACTCGTCGCTGGCCCACGCCGTGGGGCGCGACTGGAAGGGCAAGCTATCGCCGGTCTTCTACCTGCTGGGCATCGCCAGCAGCTTCGTGCTACCCTGGCTGGCCGGGGCTATTTACGTAGCCGTGGCGTTGCTGTGGCTGGTGCCCGACCGCCGCATCGAGCGCACACTACACGCTCAGCCGGAGTAGTCATTTCCACCCAGTTCATAGCTACCTGCTGATTAATATTTTATTTCATATTCATGAAAATCACCGCGCTTGCCTTCGCCGCCGCTGGCCTGGGGCTCCTGGCCGCTTGCCATGAGCAGTCTTCCCCAACCACTTCCCAACCCGGCACCGACGCCGCCGCGACAGCCCCCGCTGGCTTCCAGTGCTACATCTACGCCTCGACCACCGACACCATTCGCCTCACGCTGCGCACCACCCAGCCCACCGTGACGGGTGAGCTAACCTACCGCTACTTCGAGAAGGACCGCAACCAGGGTACCCTGCGCGGCACCATGCACGGCGATACGCTGCTGGCCGACTACACCTTCCAGTCGGAGGGCGTAACGTCGGTGCGCCAGGTAGCTTTCTTGCGGCGCGACACGGGCTTTCTGGAAGGCTTCGGCCCCGTAGTCGAGCGCGATGGGCGCGTAGTATTTACGCAGCCCGGCCTGCTGCATTTCGATGCCAAATACACGCTACTACCCACCGCTTGCCCGCGGTAAGCGCGGGTTGATTAAGAAAATTAGACAGTGTCTACTCTCACACTGGCCTATACTGGCCCTACACTGGCGCGAGTTTAGGCGTAGCCGTAACTCGTGCCTGTCATGATGTGGAGGCTGCGCCTCCACTGCCGCAGCGCGGCAATCCTACGCTTGCAGGCTACTCAATCTACTGCTATCCCAGCGCTAGCTTGCCGCGTTGCGGCAGTGGAGGCGCAGCCTCCACATCATGGGTAGGCACGAGTTACGGCTACGCCTAAACTCGCGCCAGTGACACTACTTCAGGCAGCTTTTAAAACTACGCTGGGTCATTCCGTTGTCATTACTTTTCTTCTACCTTTTCCCACCCATGAAAAAACCATTGGCGCTCTGCGCATTCATCTTATTGGCAACCCTGGGCCCGGCCCGAAGCTCCTTCGCCCAAGGGCCAGTGCTGCTCAACCACATTGCGCTGTACGTCGTCGATTTGCAGAAAAGCGCCGATTTTTATAAGAACGTCCTGCTCCTCCCCGAACTACCCGAGCCCTTCAAGGATGGCAAGCACGTGTGGCTGCGTATCGGGCCGCACAGCCAACTACACATCATTCAAGGCAACAAAGCGCAGGAGCACGACATTAATACCCACTTGGCCTTCAGCGTAAAAGACCTGCCCAAATTCATGGCGCACCTCGACAAGCTGGGCGTGCGCTACGGCAGCTGGAAAAGCGAGCCCGGTAAAACCACGCCGCGCCCCGACGGCGTCAAGCAGATTTATTTGCAAGACCCCGATAATTTCTGGCTGGAAGTCAACGACGACAAGTTCTGAGAGAATTGCCAATTAATAAAATAATTATTCTTGTCATAAAAAACGGCTGTCATGCTGAGCCTGCGAAGCATCTTGTCGCGTTTGAACAAACCGTTCTAACCTGACAAGATGCTTCGCAGGCTCAGCATGACAGCCGT
>CAJYVK010000026.1 GCA_913778455.1 uncultured Hymenobacter sp.
TGCTGGCTATGATGTGGAGGCTGTGCCTCCACTGCCGCAACGCGGCAAGTCCGCGTCTGAGCAGTGCGAAAATTACGCTGCGCTAAACTCGCGTTAGCGCGGGCAAGCCAAAAAACGATCACCGCTACTCGCTAACGCACGCTATCCCGGCCCGGTCCATTCAACTGCTCCAACAAATTATCAGCCGCTACAGTGTCGCGGGCGGCGCGGCGGCGCGGCTCGTACTCGGTGTAGCACACGTACTTGCGGTTGATTTTGGAGGGCGGCTTGGGAAAAGGGCCGTAGTCGTAGTTGAGGCGCTTGTCCTTATAGATAGCCTCCATGTAGCGGCCGAAAATGGGCAGCGCCATGCGCCCGCCCTCGCCCTGCGGCGTGCGGAAGAAGTGAATGCTGCGGTCTTCGCCGCCCACCCACACGCCGCTCACGAGATCTTTGGTGAGGCCCATGTACCAGCCATCGGAGTAGTTGGAGGTGGTGCCCGTTTTGCCGCCGATCTGATTATCCTTGTGCCACAGATCCTGGAAATCCCAGAGGCCCTGCGAAGTACCGCCGTTTTCTTCCATGCCGCCGCGCAGCATGTAGGTCATCAGCCAAGCCGTTTCGGGCGAGATGGCCCGCTTCTGCACGGGGTCGAATTGCTTGATGACGTTGCCGTTGCGGTCCTCGATGCGAGTGATGAGACGCGGCTCGGAGCGGAAGCCGTTGTTCATAAACGTGGAGTAGGCGTCTACCATCTCGTACACGCTCACGTCGCCGGCCGAGCCCAGGCCGATGCTGGGCACCGACAGCAAGGGGCTGGTAATGCCTACTTTGTGCGCGTAGGTCGCCACTTTGTCCCAACCCACTTTCTCAGTGAGCTGCGCCGTTACGGAGTTGACCGAGCGGGCCATGGCGGCCCGCAGCGTCATATTGGTGCCGGTGTACTCGTGGGTTACGTTATCGGGCTGCCACTGCATGGGCTGGCCTTTTTCGACGTAGTTAATCGTCACGCGCTGGTCGCGGATGCGGTCGCAGGGCGAGTAGCCATTGTCGAGCGCCGTGAGGTACACGAAGGGCTTGAACGTCGAGCCCGCCTGGCGCTTGCCCTGCTTCACGTGGTCGTACTGGAAGAAGCGGTAGTCCAGACCTCCCACCCAGGCTTTGATGGAGCCCGTGTAGGGATCCATCGTCATCATACCCGCCTGCAAAAAGTGCTTGTAATACGCCAGCGAGTCGAGCGGCGACATCACCAGCGTCGTATCGCCGTCGTCCTTTTTCCAGGTAAACACCTTCATCGGGCGCTTGGCGTTCAGGGCCGAGTCGAGGCGGGCGGGCTGGCCCTGGTAGCGGGCGGCCAGGCTCTTGTAGCTCTGGGTACGCTTCATCTGGGTGGCGATGAAGTCGGGAATCTCGTTGCCGTCTTCGTCCACCCAAGGGTTTTGGTGGCGGTTGCGCCAGAAGTTATCGAAGGTCTGCTGCAACTGCTTCATGCGCTTGTGCACGGCCTCTTCGGCGTGGTCCTGCATGCGCGAGTCGAGGGTGGTGTAGATGCGCAGACCGTCGCGGTACATGTCGTAGCCGTTGGCCTCGCACCACTTGTTCACCGCCTGGCTGATGGCACCGCGGAAGTAGTCATCGGGACCATCGACGTGCTTCTCAATTTGATAATCCAGCACAATGGGCTCGGCCTGCAAGGCCGCCACCTCGGCCGGCTTGAGCGCCCCCGCCTGGCCCAGGCGCTGGAGTACCACGTTGCGCCGCCGCCGCGAGGCAGCCGGGTGAAATTTCGGGTTGAAGGCGGTGGGATTGTTGAGCACCCCGATGAGCGTGGCCGCCTGCACGGCCGTCAGGCTGTCGGGCGTGGTGCTGAAAAACGTCTTGGCCGCCACCTTGATTCCGAAGGCGTTGGAACCGTACTCCACGGTGTTGAGGTACATCCGCAGAATTTCCTCCTTAGTGTAGCGGCGCTCCAGCTCTACGGCCGTGAGCCACTCCTTGGTCTTGGCCACCAGCGTGCCCACGCCGGGAATGTGGCTGAGGCCGCCCCGATTTTCGCTGCGCCGGGTTTTGTACAAGTTTTTAGCCAGCTGCTGGCTGATGGTGGAGCCCCCGCGCTTATCGCCCCGCAGCCCGTAGTACACCGTCGAAACCAGCGAGGGCGCGTCGATGCCGGAATGCTCGTAGTAGCGGGCGTCCTCGGTAGCGATGAGTGCTTTAATCAGCCAGGGCGACATTTGGCTGAGCTTCACCGGCGAGCGATTTTCGCGGAAGTAGCGGCCGATGAGCACCCCGTCGGCGGTGAACACCTGCGAAGCCTGCTCCACCTTGGGATTTTCTAATTCTTCCAAGCTCGGCGACTTCCCGAAGAGGAATAGAAAGTTACTGCGCACCAGCAGCGGATAAGCCAGAAAAAACCCGATGCCCACTAGGAATACCGTCCAGGCGACGCGCACCAGGCGGCGCGTGCCCCGGCCGGGCCGTTTGCGGTTCGGGGCGGGCGGGAGACCGGAGTCGGGACTAGGGGCGGCAGGAGGCAGTTTTTCGTCGGCCATGAAAGGCAAGTCAGAAGCAGGAAGCGGCAAAGATACCAGCCAGCACCAACGCTACGCCGGCCGCAACAGTGCCCGGCGTAGGCGGCGGCGCTCGCCGTAGCGCTGCCAGGCTATTTCGGCCAGCGCCGATAACGTAAACGCCAGCCCCAGCCCCACGCTCCATTTGAGGTAGCGGAGCTGCCGGGCCGTGGGCGCTTCGTACACGTGCAGGTAGAGGGCCAGGCCCCACAGCTCATCCAGCAGCGTAAATACCCAGATGCGGGCCGCCACCCGGCGGGGCAGCCGGCCCAGCACCAGCACCCAGCGAAACAGGTACAGCACCAGGCCCGGCAGGGCCGCCACGGCCAGCAGGGGTAAATCCAGCAGCAGCGGCACGCCCAGCAGCACGATGGTCAGCGTTTCCTTGGCGAGCTGCGCGGCCGCCAGCCCCCGGCCCAGGGGCGACAGTTGCTTGGGCTGCGGCAAGGTGGAAGAGGCGTGGTGGGGCATGGCGCAGAAGGTGAACCGCTGGCAAGTTAAGCCCCAGGCAGCAAGTAAAAAGCCAACGTGCGAAAGCTCCGCGCTAAAAATCTACTTTTCAGCCCCCTATTCGCTCTGCTCACTTTTACCACTACTTCCTACTGCGCCGCCCGCAGCCGCTGGCTGGGCCACTGCCACGCCCCCAGCGGCCCCGCCGGCTGAGTTGGGGTCGCCGCCTTCCCGCCGCGCACCGCGATGAGGCCATCGGGGCGCTGCATGCGCTCGGTGCGGGCGTACTCGGCCGCGATGGCGGTGAGGAAGCTGAAGAAGCCGTAGCCCCCCGCCCGCATGGCCGAACGGCTGGTGGTGTAGGCCGCCACGGCCGCCCCAGCCATGAGCACCCGGTAAGCCTGCCGCCGCAGCCACGCCCCTACCCCACCGCGCCCCGCCGTCAGCGTGCGCAGCGTGAAGCACTGAAAATTGAGGTGCATTTCTTCGTCGAGCATAATGCGGCGGCACAGCTGCTGCAACAGTCCCGAATACGTGGCGCTGAACAGCGCCCGGTAATACACCGCGGCTACCACCTCGGCCACGAGCAGCACCCGGATTGTGTGCTCTAAGTTCAGCACGCGGCGCAGGCCCCGGAACACGTCGTCGAGCCAGTGGCCGCGCAGACGCGGAATGCCCTGCTGGTCGAGAAAGCGCCCGAGCACCGCCGCGTGAGTTTGCTCTTCCTTGATAAACAGCCGCATGGCGGCCGTGTACTCGGGGTCGCCGAGCTGCTGGGCGCGGCTATAGAGGTAATGGCCCTCCGAGCTTTCGCCCCGCTGGAAAGTTTGGAGCGACGAGCGCACGGCCCGCAGCTCGCTGGGTGTGAGCTGGTGGGGATCGTCCCAGGCGAGGTCGGCGTAGTGGTTTTGATTGGCCTCGAAGTAGTGTTTGAAATCGGTGAAGGTCATGGTGAGCATTCGGGGGTTAAAGAGTAGGTGAAGGATGAGCAGGACTAGCCAGGGCGTAGCCTAATGCGATGGCGGTGCCCAGAAACCAGATTACTTGCAGGAAGGCGAGCCCCGCTCGCCACAGCAGTGAGCAGCGCGGGCCAGTGAGGCGCCCGATAGCTGGGTAAGTGCCGGGGCGCCGCCACGCGGCCCACGTTATGAGCACTTGGGCTATGCCGAGGTTACCCAGCACACCGTAAAAAGCCCGGCTTTCCTGCTGCGACCGGGTGGCGGTTTTATCCAGCGTAGCCAGCAGGGTAGTGTTGACTAACAGCCAGCTAAGCATAACTGTCACCGTCCAGCGCAGGCTACCCAGCCACCACTGCCACAAGGTGCCGGGCTTGCCGAAGGGATTACGCATCAAAAGTTGTCTTACAGCTCAGAAAGACAGTCATGCAAAGCAGCTATTGGCTTCAGCATGAGGGAGAAGAATTGGCTTAGTGCAGCCCCGGCGCCAGCAGCTCGGGCACCGTGCAGTGGGGAAATACATGGGGCGGGTGGCGACCGACTACCAGGCATTGCTCAGGTAGCTATATTGTGCTTGCTACGCAGGTGCAATCAGCCAAAAAATGGCTCGCTGGATGGTGGCGCGGGCGGCTCATTCCCCACGCTATAAATGAGTAGCCCCAGCAGAATAAGGGGTGCCAGCAGGCAGGCCAGTTGGAACAGCGTGAGCGCTACCAGCCACAGATTGGCCGCCAGCCGCAGCGGCGTAAAATCGTGCTGCTCTTCATCTTGCTGAATTATTGCCCGGCCGCCCGTTACGGCGTACCGCCAAATGAGCACGTGCGCCAGCAATACCCCCGGCGGGAGGCATGTCCCCACGAGTTGGGCGAGGGGGGCGGGCAGAACGAAGAGCAGCAGCCAGGCCAGCAGCAAGCCGCCCAGGCTGGCCCCCGTCCAGCAAAGGCTACTGCGCAGCCAGTCGCTGAGGGTGTAGGGTTTTACGAAAGGGTTTGTCATGGATTTAGCGGCTCTATTTACTTTTATAGCGGAGCTGCTGATAAGCCTGCTCAGCCGCGCCGGTACGGCTCTGCCAATCACGCTGCGGATATTCGCTCCGAAAGAGGGCTAGCCGCGTGCGCAGTTGGCGGTGCGCCGCTTCCCGAGTGGTGGTGTAGAAATAGCCATTGTCGTCCTCGGCCACTAAATCCTTCGCCTTGTCAATCAAGGCTTCGCGCTCGGCTAACACCGGCAGTACGCGGGGGGGCATCTCCAGCAGAAAGCCGATGTTGAGCCGCGTGAAGCGGGGTTGGAGATTGTACTCGGCAATCCAGATTTCCCAATTGCCGGCGGCCAGCCCCAGCAGCAGCGCGTAGGCTGCCCACGAGTTGAGCCGCACCAGGCTGAAAGCCGAGCGCCGCTGCCAGATTTTGAGCAGCACCGTACCCAGCCCAAATAGGGTCAGGAGCAAAAATCCGTACACCCCAATGCGCTTGTAAGCCAGCTCGGTAGCCTCAATGTAGTAGTAATTGCGCAGCCCCACCGACACGGCCAGCACGGCGTTTTGCACCACCCACAGCGTCGCGCCCCAGCGCAATAGCGGCAGGCCTGGTTGGTAGAAGTTGAGATTCCGCCGGAAAAACCAGAGCATAATGCCCGCTGCGAGCAGAATACTGAAAATTAGCACGTACGTTCCTTCGTGCACGAACTGGGTGAGG
>CAJYVK010000027.1 GCA_913778455.1 uncultured Hymenobacter sp.
GGCGATGCCCTTGAGGATGGCGAAATGGTCGAGCAGCTCCTCGGCGCTCACGTTGGGGTACACCCCGAATTCCTGCGGCAGGTAGCCCAGCACCCGGCGCACGGCTTCCTTGTCGCGCAGCACGTCCAGGTCGTCGAGCTGCACGCTGCCCGTGTCGGCGTCTTGCAGCGTAGCCAGGGTGCGCATGAGCGAGCTTTTACCCGCTCCGTTGGGCCCGAGCAGCCCAAACATGCCGTTGGGAATGGTGAGGCTGACGTTTTTGAGCGCCTGCGTGCCGTTGGGGTAGGTTTTGGAAAGATTCTGGATCGTGAGGGCCATGAAAAGAATGAATAAGTAAGTGTTTTTCAATAAAAAGTAAGCCTAAGCTGGGGAGGCGCTGCGCGAGGAGCTGCCGGCAGCGCCCAGGTTTTTTACTTGGTAGCAGCGGGCTGGTGCTGAGTCGGGCTGGCAGCCAGGTGGCGGGCGAGGTCGCGCCCCAGGTCAAGCCCCAGCAGGAAGATGGCCGTCGCAATGCCGGCGGCGGCGAAGTAAGTGAGCGCGGGTAGCCGGTACTTGCGAGCCAGCCAACCCAGCCCAACGACGATGCTCAACCCCACCAAGTGACCAATGGCGTGGTAGTGGTGGGTGGCCAGTCGCAGCCCGGCGTTCAGGGCGAAAAGGGCCCACAGCAGCAGGGCTACCCGCGGGCGGGTAAGAAAGTAAGCCGGCGAATGAATGGGGAAAGCAGGTTGGTTGGTCATGGGTAGCTGCGTGCTGAAAAGGCTGGGTAGCAATGATGCTGCAAAGCTGGCCCCGGCCCCGGCCCACCGGCAGCGGGTTTTACAGGAGTGCGGTAAAACCGGGGCCGAGCGCGGCGGCTCCGGTTTTGCCGGTGCGCCCGCGGACGCTTTTACCCGCCTCGTTGAGCCCGGGCAGCCCAAGCAGACCGTTGCGAATGGTGAGGCTGACGTTGTTGAGCGCCGGCATTCCGTTGGGGTAGGTCTTGGAAAGGTTCTGGATCATAAGGGCCACGTGAGAAGTAGTAGGGTATTTTTACAGTAAAGGGACAAATGGCGCAAAGCTAGAAGCATATGGCCGTTATTTCATGGTAGAAATAGGATATTGATGCTGGGTCTGCTGGGCCGCCCGGTCGGCTTTCATCGCCAGTCCCAGCAAGACAATGGCCGCGACGACGCCGGCGGCGGCAGCGTACCGCAGGGCCGGCCGCCGGTGCCGGCGGGCTAGCCAGCTCAGCCCCACGGCCAGGCTCAAGGTTACCCAGCAGCCCGCGACGTAGTAGTTGGCATGGTTAGCGGAAGAAAGCCGAAACACGACGTTCAGCGCGGCTATTTCCCAGAAAAACAGCAGCCAACGGTGGCACAGCAGCGCGTGGGAGATGGCAGTCGTACGCATGGGGGAGGGGGTGCTAGGCGGTGAAGGATGGGACAAAGCTGGCCCCGGCCCCGGCCCGCCAGCAGCGGTTTTTACACGAGCGCGGTAAAACCGGCGCCGAGCGCAGCCGTCCCGATTTTGCCTCGCAAACGGCCGTGCGCTCGGCCTTGTCCCTGCTCATTTGGGCGGCCGTGTTAGCAGGGTGGGCTACATAGGTCCACCTCCAGCGCTCCGCCAAACGTCAGCTGGTAGCGCCCCGGCCGGGGATGGGACAGCCGGCGGGGCAGTAGGTAGCCGTGGGTGAAATAAGTCGCCGGTACATTGCCCAGTAGTAGCAGCGGTGGCCGCACGCCGTAATCCTGGTTGGGCTGGTAGCAATAAGCAGTACGCCCCCAGGCCGAGAGGTGCAGCGGTAGAATCCGGTGGCGCACGAAGGCAGGCCCAAGACAAAGTAGGGCGAGCACGAGTATAACCTCCGTTCGAGAGGCCGCCCACCAAGCCCAGTTGTATTCGACTGTTGCAGCTTTTTTCGGCTGTTGGCTGCGTTAGCCATCAAGGCGCGTCGCCTTCCGCAGCAAGTATGGTGCGGTGTAGGCGGTTTTAACGCTAGCACCTCCCTGCTCTGCAAGTGAGGCGCTTTCTACCTGGCGACAAGAACCGTTGCATGGTTCAGACCACCGCCCAAATTTTCAACCAAGAACATATTTGGAATTTCGGGCGATTTAGGCGTAGCTTTGGTTTAAGATATAAGAAAGCTTAATATTTAAGTAATATTATAAAAAAAAGGTGTTTTGCGTCAGCATATTGCTTGTTCAATTCACCTCTGCCGCCCCCCTTTCCTTTAGCCTATGCAAAGAGCCACCGGCGAGGCTGGATTACCTCGCGTATCGTCCCACACTTACCCAACAACAACCTTTTCCATTCATTTGTTATGTTAAGAATTCCTAATTTAAAATACTTCGGGTGGGCACTGGTCCTGACCCTCGCCAGTTGCGAAAAAGCATCCGTAACTCCCGCCACGCCGAACCCGATGGCCGCAGTCAACCAAGCGGCATCGGCACGCGCTGAAGGGATTGCTGAAGGGGTTTCGGTCATCGAAGGCCGCTTGGTCTTTGCCAACAATGATGCCTTTGTCGCCACTATGAAGCGACTGCAAGAATACAACACCGGTAAGTTGGCCGATTGGGATGCCCAAAACGGCATCAAATCGCTCAGCGAACTCTACACCAGCATTAACAATAGCGAAAAGTCGGAACAGTCGGCCGAAGACTTGATTGCCCAGGGAAAGCTGTTGGGTATTCCGGATGATAAGTTTGCCAGCGTGGTGAACACTGATGGGGTGTTTCAAGTTGGCGACCAAATCCATAAAATTACCCAAAATGAGGAGCTGATCTATCCGGCTACTGGCAAGGGGGAAGCCAAGCATTTTCCCATCGAGTTTAAGTTTGCCAGCGACAGCACCGGTGCCGGTGCCGAGCAGGCGCGCAGCGGCAATTTCTACGGGTGGTACGAACGGGAGATCTACAACGACGCGAGCGGCCGCCGACTGCCCACTACCTCGAATGGCCGGGCTACCCGCATGGTGGCCGTTCAATGGAACGTAACGTATTACTTATACTCGTCCGCGGGCGTACGCACGAAGTACCAATATAAGCCGCGGTTCTGGTTCTGGTCCGGCACCGATGCCTCTAACCTGCACGTTGACGGCTCCTTTGACGTTACCGTTCCGGACCCGACGACGGGTAACCCGTCACCCCCCTTCACGGTAGCAGGCAGCGACGACGACACCAATACGTCCAGTGTGAGTAAAAATTTGGTCTTCGTCTTTAGCAACAATGGAACTAAATTCACCATTGTTACCAGCACATCGCATCACTCAGCCGTGTACAGGGGCGCCACGGCCTCGGAAACGCTGTAAGGGGTTGTTTTTCCAAACGGGCGGCTGTGCATTCGAGGCCTATCAGAAAGCAAAGCCTTTGTGGTATGCTTGGCAGACCCTCTCACTTGCTTGGAATCGCCTTTTTTAAGCCCGTTTTTGAGCTATCCTTTTTGATAAAGCGCCACCGGAGGGCTTAGCGTGTAAAGCCGCCCGTTTGCTACAGGAAACCCTGTAAGCAGGAACCCGCGGGGGTGTTCGCCCCAGCAGATAGCCGTTTCATAAAACCCCTTTTCTGACGAAGAGAAGGGGTTTTTTGGTGGGGTTACCGCCAGCAATAATTCGCTGCCAGTGCCTCGGTGGGGGGCTTTGTTGCAACGACTGAACGGTGGCGCGCTATGCTTGGAACATAAACCAACGGTCAGCCTATTTGACTAGGGGGGATGCTAGTGAGCGCCCGCTTGGCAATTAGCGCGGAACCTGCGCGGCGCATCAACCAACTGGCAGTTTACCACGGCCGATGCGCGCATCAAGCTCCGGCACCTTTACCCGGCAATTTAGGCTCGTCAGGGCTGGATTATCTGCCAGAAACGCGCGCATGTACCTATTGTATTCAAACTGCGGCGCAATTTCCGTCTGGTGTTGCTTGTCTTTTTTCGGTTTGTGCAAGCGCTGCCATTCTACAACTGCCTCGAGCAGCGTCCTTCCTGCGTTGGCTTTCATCCAGGCCATAAACTTCACGTTGAACGAGAAGCAAGGGCCGATTTCACGCGTGAAGAAGGCGCGGACGTTTTCCGTATTCTTGTAATTGTCAATTACCCGGGTGAGCGTAGTGAGGTGGGCGGCACTCCAGTCAAAAGTGGATGTTGGCTTTGCTGGCAGCCGGACGATGGCAGTAGTTTCCCCAGTAGAAAGAAGAAACCGAATTCTTTCGGTCAATTCAATTTTTCCGCCGGAAGCACTGAGGCCCGCTTTTTTTCAAAAAGCCACTAACTCCTCTTTAAGCCAGTAAAAATCGTTGAAGTCGGCTAAAGAAATAGGCTTATCAAGCGGCGGCCTTTCCATCTTCGTTTGTGCTGGCAGCTTGAGCAAGCTTTAACTCAACCGTAGCAGCGTATAGTAAGGTGTAAAGCTAAGGCTGAAACGGCTGAATAGTAGTGGCTTTGGCTGCTGTTACTAAACTGCCGGACACCTGCGCTAATCAACTAGCCACCTAGTGCCAAAGAGGCAGTTAGGGTAAGCAAGAATAAACGCTCGGCCATAGTTTTTCGGCGCTCCCGGAAAAACACCCGTTGCCGACGCAACTCCTCGTCTACTTTCGAAGCGTGAACGGGCGGCCGGGCCGCCCCAGACTTTTCGACATGCTTGCGATGCTCTCTTTTTTTCGCGCCCGGCGCTGGTACTGGGTCTGCCAATTCCTCGGCTGGGGGGGCTTCGTGCTCACCCAGGTGCAGGCCCACCTCGTGCTCCAGCGCTACGCGCCCGGCGTGGTGCTGCGGCTGGTGCTGGCGGCGAGTCTGGGGTTGCTGCTTACCCACGCCTACCGGGCGCTGCTGCTGCGGTTTCAGGTGCTGCGGGCCCGGGTGGGCTGGCAGCTGGGCGTGGCGCTGCTGGGGCTGCTGGGCCTGTCGGTGGGGCTCAACGTCGCGTACGTGGGCGTAAGTCTGCTCACCGGGGAGGCGGTCCGGTGGGTAGGCTGGTCGGCCTTCTCCTTTAGCGTGGTGGGCATGGGCCGCTACCTGGTGGTGTGGATTTTGGCCTACCACTTCTTCGCGCTGGGCGAGTGGCTGGCCCATGCGCAGGTCAGCCAGCTGCGCGCCGAGGCCGCCCGCCGCCAGGCCGAGCTGGATTTGCTGCGCTCCCAAATCAACCCGCACTTCCTCTTCAACGCCCTCAACTCGGTGCGCGCCCTTACCCTGCCCGACCCCCACCGGGCCCGAACCGCCGTCACCCAGCTGGCCGACTTGCTGCGCTACACCCTCAACTACGAGCAGCGCCAGCTCAGTCCGCTGGCCGACGAGCTGGCCGCCGTGCGCGACTACCTGTCGCTGGAGCAAACCCGCTTCGGCCCCGAGCGCCTGCGCTTCGCGGTGGCCGTGCCCGACGACCTGCTGGCCTGGCCGGTGCCGCCCGCCGCGCTGCTCACGCTGGTTGAGAATGCCGTGAAGCACGGCATCAGCGCCCGGCCGGGCGGGGGCGAGCTGCGCCTCGCGGCCCGCGCGTCCGCCGCGGGTACGCTGGGCCTGGTCGTGAGCCAGCCCGGCCACCTGCCCGCCCCCGGCGCGGTGCCGCCCCCGCCCACCCGGCGCGGCGGCCTGGGCCTGGCCAACACCCGCCAGCGCCTGCGCGCCCTCTACGGCGACGCGGCCGGCCTCACCCTGGGCGAGGAGCCCGTCGGTACCGTGGTAGCGCGCCTCGATTTACCCGCCGTTAGTACGTCTGAGCTTTCGCCCGCATGAGTTCCATTCGCACCCTCTTAGTCGAAGATGAGTACCTGGCCCGCCAGGAGCTGCGCTACCTGCTGCGCGAAGCCCACCCCGAGGTAGAAATCGTGGGCGAGGCCGCCGATGCCGAGGCCGCCCGCCGGCTCATCGCCGAACTGCGGCCCG
Organism: uncultured Hymenobacter sp.; assembly: GCA_913778455.1. GTDB lineage: Bacteria > Bacteroidota > Bacteroidia > Cytophagales > Hymenobacteraceae > Hymenobacter. Next base: position 5,857 of record CAJYVK010000027.1, read on the forward strand.
ACTTGCTGCTGCTCGACATCTCGCTGCCCGGCGAAACGGGCTTCGAGCTGCTCGAAAGCCTCGACCAGGTGCCGCTCGTCGTGTTCGTTACCGCCTACGACCAGTACGCCACCCGCGCCTTCCAGGTATCGGCCCTCGACTACGTGCTCAAGCCCGTGCACCCCGAGCGCCTGGCCCAGGCGCTGGCCCGGGTGCGGCTGGCGTTGCGGCAAGCGCCCGCGCCCAGCCCTGCCGAAGAAACTCCTGCCACCCCGGCGGCTGGGCCGCGCCTCACGCCCCAGAGCCAGGTGTTCATCAAGGATGGCGAGCAGTGCCACTTCGTGCGCCTGGCCGACATCGACTTATTCGAGGCCGTGGGCAACTACGTGCGGGTGTATTTCGGGCCGCACGCGCCGCTGCACCACAAGTCCTTGCAGCAGCTCGACGACAAGCTGCCGCCCGACTTGTTCTTCCGCGTCAATCGCCAGCAGATTATCAACCTGACCACCATTGAGAAAGTCCACGCCTACTACAAGGGCGGCCTGCTGCTGGAGCTGCGCGGCGGCCGCCGCATCGACGTCTCAACCCGGCAGGCCGTGCGCTTTAAAGAGCTACTAAGCCTGTAGGATAAGCTTTAGCTTGTCCAGCGCCCGCCCGGCCCGGAGCGTAATAATCCGCTTCTTACAGTGGTTTCCAACTTCCTCGACAGAATTAAAAATTAAAAATGAGTAAACCATTGGTCTATAGATTTTTAATTCATCATTTTTAATTCTTAATTTAATCCGAAGGTGTACACCACCAGCCTAGCCGGCAAGCGCCCCCAGCAAGTAGGCTAAGCTGTAGCTTGTCCCGCGCCCGGGCCGCACGGATGCACTAGGATAATACCGCCCCAACTCCCCATCCACGACTACCTTTGCCAAGCCAGCGCCCCCGCCGCCGAGGGGCAGTTTTTTGAAAAATATGTCGCTTCCTACCGCTTCGCACGTTCGCCAGCAGTTTCTCGATTTCTTCGCCAGCAAAGGCCACCACATTGTGCCCTCGGCCCCGCTCGTGGTCAAGGACGACCCCACGCTGCTGTTCATCAACAGCGGCATGGCCCCGTTTAAGGATTATTTTCTGGGCAACAAGCCCGCCCCCTTCAAGCGCATCGCCGATACCCAGAAGTGCCTGCGCGTGAGCGGCAAGCACAACGACCTGGAGGAGGTAGGCTACGATACCTACCACCACACCATGTTCGAGATGCTGGGCAACTGGAGCTTCGGCGACTACTTCAAGCAGGACGCCATTGCCTGGGCCTGGGAGCTGCTCACCGAGGTGTACAAGCTGCCCAAGGAGCGCCTCTACGTGACGTACTTCGAGGGCGACGCCGGCGACGGCCTCGGCCCCGACGCCGAAACGCAGGCCCTGTGGCGGCAGTACACCACCGAGGACCGCATCCTGCCCGGCAACAAGAAGGATAACTTCTGGGAAATGGGCGATACCGGCCCCTGCGGCCCCTGCACCGAAATCCACATCGACCTGCGCGACGAGAGTGAGGTCGCCCAGAAGAAGGGCAGCGAGCTGGTCAACGCCGACCACCCGCAGGTGGTGGAGATCTGGAACAACGTGTTCATGGAGTTCCAGCGGCTGGCCGACAAGTCGCTCATCAAGCTGCCCGCCCAGAGCGTCGATACCGGCATGGGCTTCGAGCGCCTGATGATGGCCGTGTCGGGCGTGAAGTCGAACTACGATACCGACGTGTTCCAGCCGCTGATCCAGTTCATTGCCAAGGAGGCCGGCGTGCAGTACCACGGCACCGCCCCGGCGACGGTCAACGACCAGCCGGCCACCGAAAACGAGCGCACCGACATCGCCATCCGGGTGCTGGCCGACCACATCCGGGCCATCGCCTTCACCATCGCCGACGGCCAGCTGCCCTCCAACGTGAAGGCCGGCTACGTGATTCGCCGCATCCTGCGCCGCGCCGTGCGCTACGCGTTTTCGAGCCTGGGCCAGAAGCAGCCCTTCCTCTACAAGCTCGTGCCGGTGCTGGCCGACCAGATGGCCGGTATCTTCCCCGAGCTGAAAGCCCAGCAGGCGTTCGTGACGCGGGTGATTGAGGAAGAAGAGATTGCCTTCCTCAAAACCCTCGAAACCGGCCTGCGCCGCCTCGACGCGCTCGAAGAAAGCGCCCGCGCCAGCGGCGGCGTTATCGACGGCCGCACGGCTTTCGAGCTCAGCGATACTTTCGGCTTCCCCTTCGACCTCACGGCCCTCATCGCCCGCGAAAAGGGCCTGACCGTGGACGAGGAGGGCTTCAAAAAAGCTCTGGAGGAGCAGAAGGGCCGCAGCCGCGGCGACCAGGAGACCGAGCAGAGTGACTGGGTAACGGTGCGCGACTCCGACGTGCCCAACGTGTTCGTGGGCTACGACCAGGACGAGGCCACCGCTCGCCTGCTGCGCTACCGCAAAGTGGACAAGAAGGGCAAGACCGAGTACCAGCTCGTCTTCGACCAGACGCCCTTCTACGCCGAGAGCGGCGGCCAGGTGGGCGACACCGGCTACCTCGAATCGCCGCTGAGCAAGGTGCGCGTGGTGGATACGAGAAAGGAAAACGACCTGCTCATCCACACCACCCTCGAATTGCCGCAGGAGCTGAGCGAGGAATTCGTGATGCGGCCCGACGCGGCCCGCCGCACGCTCATTCGCAACAACCACACCGCTACCCACTTGCTGCAAGCCGCCCTGCGCCGGGTGCTCGGCGAGCACGTGCAGCAAAAGGGCTCGCTGGTGAACGAGAAGCTGCTGCGCTTCGACTTCTCGCACTTTACCAAGGTGACCGACGCCCAGCTGCGCGAAATCGAGGGCATCGTCAACGAGCGCATCCGCCAGCAGATTCCGCTCGACGAGCGCCGCAACGTGCCCATCGCCGAGGCTAAAAACCTGGGCGCGATGGCCTTGTTTGGCGAGAAGTACGGTGACTTCGTGCGCGTCATCACCTTCGACCAGGACTACTCGGTGGAGCTCTGCGGCGGCCTGCACGTGGCCAACACGGGCAGCATCGGCTACTTCAAAATCACGGCCGAAACGGCCGTGGGCGCGGGCGTGCGCCGCATCGAGGCCGTGACGGCCGGGGCCGCCGAAGCCTTCGTTGACCAGCAGCTCGACCTGCTGGCCCGGGTGCGCGAGGCCCTGGGCAACCCCCAGCACCTGCTGACCTCGCTCGACAAGCAAACCGACGAAATCGCGGCCCTGCGCAAGCAGATTGAGCAGTTTGCCCAGCAGGCCATCGGCCAGCAGAAAGCCCAGCTCGTGGGCCAGGTCAAGGAGCTGGGCGGCTTTAAGTTCCTGGCCGCCCAGGTGCAGGCCACCAGTGCCGATGACCTCAAGAAGCTGGCCTACGACCTGCGCCAGGCCGTGCCCGGCCTCGTGCTCGTGCTCGGGGCCGACCTCGACGGCAAGCCCCAGCTGGCCGTGATGCTCGACGACGACATTGCCAAGGCCGGTAAGCTCAACGCCAGCACCCTGGTGCGCGAGCTGGCCAAGGAAATCCAGGGCGGGGGCGGCGGCCAGCCCTTCTTCGCCACCGCCGGCGGCAAGAACGTGGCCGGCCTGCCCGCCGCCATCGCCAAGGCCGAAGCGCTGGTGACTGCCAGCGCCTAAGCTGCCCGATTCTAGGTTGAACAACGCCCGCCAGTGCCACTGGCGGGCGTTGTTGTTGGTGCCTAGTCCAAGGAATTAGAGCGGTTCTCAATTTCCTAAACGGCTTCAGAATTAAAAATGAGCAAATCACTGGCTTCTACTTCTTGATTTGCCAGCAACCTTACTCCAGCCAGCGTTTGAACAGGGGTGCGCGCTCGCGGCTGACCAGCACCTCGTCGGGGCGGGGCGGGAGCAGCTCTAGCTTGAGCTTGCCCAGGAAGTGGCTATGAATCTTGTCAATGGCCTTAAGCGAGGCTAGGTACTGGCGGTTGAGCCGGAAGAACTTGGCTGGGTCGAGCAGGCTCTCTAGCTTTTCTAAGTTGTGCTCCAGCGGGAATTTGCGGCCGTCGTGGCGCACGAGGTAAACGACCTCGTGCAAGGTGTAGAAGTAGGCGATTTCCTCCACAGCCACGGGCAGTAGCTGCTCGCCCGCCGTGATCAGGAAGCGCTGCCGGTAGCTGGGGGGGGCGGGGACAAGCTGCGTCAGCAGCTGCTGCATTTTCAGCCACTGCGCCTCGCCAGCCGGCTGGGGCACGGGGGCCTGGGCCAGCCAGTAGGCGTGCTTTTCCAAGGCCCGAGCCAGGTCCTTCGCCTGAATGGGCTTGAGCAGGTAATCGACGCTCAGCAGCTGAAAGGCCTTCAGGGCGTACTCGTTGAAGCTGGTCGTGAAAATGAGGGGTGCCCGCACCGGCACGGCCTCGAATATCTCGAAGCTGAGCCCGTCTTCCAGCTGAATGTCGGCGAAGATAAGGTCGGGCGCGGGGTGCTGGCGCAGCCACTCGGTGCCCGCCGCCACGCTGGATACCACGGCCACTACCTGCACGGCGGGGTGCTTGCGCAGCAGGTTTTGCAAGTGGGTGACGGCCAGGCGCTCGTCTTCAATCAGGAGGGTAGTCATGCGGCGGGGAGCAGGGGGAGGCGTACTTCGAACGCCCCGTTGTCCGGGGCGATGAGGACGGGCCGGTCGGTAATGAACTGGTAGCGGGCGACGATATTTTGCAAACCCTGGCGGGTGGGCTGCGCCAGCACCGTTTTGTGGTGGAGGCTGTTGCGCACGCTCAGCACGTCGCCGGCCGCGTGGATGGTGAGCAGCAGCGGCGATTTCTCGCTGATGGCGTTGTGCTTCAGCGCGTTCTCAATCAGTAGCTGCACTACCAGGGGTGGCACGTGCCGCCGCAAGGCGTCCGGTGCCAGGTGAATGGCGACCTGCACGGCGGCGCCAAACCGGATGGCGGTCAGGTTGAGGTAGTCGTCGACGAAAGCCATTTCCTGGCTCAGGGGCACGGTTGCGTGGTCTTTGCTCAGCAGCACGTAGCGGTACACGCTGGCCAGGCTGCCCAGAAACTCCTGGGCCGGCTCGTTGTCGCCGACCAGGCCGGCCAGGGTGTTGAGGCTGTTGAAGAGAAAGTGGGGGTCTACCTGCTGCTTGAGGGCCTCGAAGCGAGCGACCGCGCTTTCGCGCTCGAAGCCAGCGGCTTGCAAGGCCGTGTGGCGCCACTCGTAGAAGAAGTACACGCTCTCGTAGAGGCTGGTTGCCAGCACCACGAAGCGCAGGCAGCCCAGCAGCGACTTCCAGTAGGCGGGCCAGTAGGCCAGGCCGGGTTCGAGGGTAGACCGGGTCAGCCAGGTGAGGGGGAGATTGGTGAGCACCGTAAAGGCGACCGACAGCCCCATGGCCAGCAGTACCCGCCGCATCGTGTTTTCGTAGCCGGGCAGGCGGCGCCGCAAGTAAAAAAAGAGCAGCGCATTGCCGTTCCAGCTCGTGGCGATGCGCAGGAAAAGCATGCCCCACACCTGCCCCCGCCCCGCCCCGTGCAAGTCGGTCTGCACGAGTACGAAGAAGGTAGTCAGTCCGAGGATGCTGGCCCACCGCACCCATACTTCCCGCAGCGACCAGGACGGGGCGCGCGGGCCCGCCAGCCGCTGGCTGGGGGTAGGGGACGCGAGGGGAATAGGCTGGCTCATGGGCAGAAAATTAGGCGGCAAGTACGGAAGCAGTTGCCTGGAAAGCGGGAGAAGGGAGGCCGGCCCGCGGGGGTATGGGCCTCGGCCAGCCGGCCGGGGCGTTCCCGACACGGTAAAGAAAGCCGGCTGTCAGACCCCACTCGCGTCATTAAGTAGGGGAAGCGGGTGCCGGGCTACTTGAAGCGGCTGTACACGCCGGCGAAGCGGACCGCCAGCAGAGCGGGTGAGTAAGCCGGCGGTAACGAAGCGGCGGGGCGGCTTCCGCCAGCGGCCGTCGGCACTGCCCGCCGGTTCTAAAATCTTCCCCGCCACCTTCCCGCATTTGCTAGTGGCATAAGCAGGGCGGTGAGACGTCACCGA
>CAJYVK010000028.1 GCA_913778455.1 uncultured Hymenobacter sp.
GGTGGAAGCCGGCTGCGCCGCCCTCGAAGTGGAGGCGCTGGGCTTCAGCAAGTGCCGCTTGAGCCTGGCCGTGCCGCGCGGGGCCGACTACGGCTCACTAGCCGATTTGCAGGGCAAGAACATCGCCACCTCGTACCCCAACCTGCTGGGCGACTACCTGGCCAGCCAGGGCGTGCGGGCCAACCTGCACACCATTTCGGGCTCGGTCGAAATCGCCCCCAGCATTGGGCTGGCCGAGGCCATCTGCGATATCGTGAGCAGTGGTTCCACGCTGCTGGGCAACGGCCTGCGCGAGGTCGAAACCATCTTCCGCTCGGAGGCCGTGCTCATCGCCGCCCCCAACCTGAGCCCCGAAAAGCAGGAATTGCTCGACCAGCTGCGCTTCCGCATGCAGGCCGTGCGCCGGGCCCAGCGCTCGAAGTACATTGTACTCAACGCCCCGGCCGCCGCCCTCGACGCAGTTAAGGCGCTGCTGCCGGGTCTCAAGTCACCCACCGTCACGCCGCTGGCCGAAGAGGGTTGGGTATCGGTGCAGGCCGTGGTGCAGGAAGATACCTTCTGGCAGCTCGCCGGCGACTTGCAGGCCATTGGGGCCGAAGGCATCCTGGTATTGCCCATTGAGAAGCGGATAGGCTGATTTTTTAGCTGTTAGCTCTTAGCTGCTAGCTGCTAGCTTTTTGAAAAGCGGTTGGCAATTAACCCTGACTTAGGAGGGAGCTAACAGCTAGCAGCCAAGAGCTAGCAGCTAAATAACTCTGACTTAGGAGGGAGCTAACAGCTAGCAGCTAAGAGCTAACAGCTAAAAAAACACATGCAGACTTTTCGTAATCCTGACCCTGGTCAGTGGCCCGCGCTGCAACAGCGTCCGTTGGCCGAAAGCAATGCCGCCGTCCTGGCCCGCGCCGGGGAGATTTTCGACGACGTGGCCCGGCGCGGTGACGAGGCCCTGCGCCAGTACGCCGCCCAGCTGGATGGCGCGCCCGAGCTGGCCAGCCTGCGCGTGAGCGCCGAGGAGCTGGCCGCCGGGGCCGCCCAGGTGCCGGCGGCGCTGCAAGCCGCCATCCGGCAGGCCATCCAGAATATTACCGCCTTTCACGCCGCCCAGCGCCCCGCCGCCGTGGAGGCCGAGGTCGAGACCATGCCCGGCGTGCGCTGCTGGCGCCGTAGCGTGGCCGTGCCCCGCGTGGGGCTGTACGTGCCGGGGGGCTCGGCCCCGCTGTTTTCGACGCTGCTGATGCTGGGTATTCCGGCCCGGCTGGCGGGTTGCCGTGAGGTGGTGCTGTGTACGCCGCCCGGCCGGGGCACGGGGACCATCGCCCCAGCCATTCTCTTCGCCGCCCAGGAACTGGGGCTCACGACCATCATCAAGGCCGGGGGGGCGCAGGCCGTGGCGGCGCTCACCGTGGGTACGGCCTCGGTACCGGCCGTGGATAAGATTTTCGGCCCCGGCAACCGCTACGTAACGGCCGCCAAGCAGCTGGCCGCCCAGCGTGGGGTGGCCATCGACATGCCCGCCGGGCCCAGCGAGGTGCTGGTTATCGCCGATGCCAGCGCCAACCCGGCCTTCGTGGCGGCCGATTTGCTCTCGCAGGCCGAGCACGGTCCCGACTCCCAGGTGGTGCTGCTCACCGACTCCGAGGCCATTCTGACCGGCGTAGTAGCCGAGCTGGAGCGCCAGCTGCCGCAACTGCCCCGCGCCGACGTCGCCCGCCAGGCCCTGGCCGAAAGCCGCGCCATTCTGCTGCCCGACGCGGCTACTATGCTGGTGTTCAGCAATCAGTACGCGCCCGAGCACCTTATTTTGGCCGTGGCGGCACCCGAAGCGCTAGCCGCCGACATCTACAACGCGGGCTCGGTGTTCATGGGCCACCTCACACCCGAGGCCGTGGGCGACTACGCCTCCGGTACCAACCACACGCTGCCCACCGGCGGCTACGCCCGCGCCTACAGCGGCGTATCGCTCGACTCCTTCTACAAAAAAATCACCTTCCAGCAACTCGCTCCCAACGGTCTGCTAGCGCTAGCCCCGGTAGTAGAGCCCATGGCCGAGGCCGAGGGCCTGCGAGCCCACGCCCACGCTGTAGCCCTGCGCCGCGAGCACCTGGCAGGAGAAGCCTCCCGCCCCAAGGTTGAAAAATAAGTGTAGTCAGATAAGCGCAGTCAGCCCGCCGCCGCAGGCTGGCGGGCGTATCCGCGCAATCCGTTAAATCCGTTAAATCTGCGATGATAGATGACCTGATCCGCCCCAACGTGCGGACAATGAAGCCGTATTCCTCGGCTCGCGACGAGTTTCAGGGCGAGGCCCGCGTGATGCTCGACGCCAATGAAAACAGTTTGGGCAGCGCCGGCCCGGCCGAGTTCAACCGCTACCCCGACCCGCACCAGCGGGCCGTGAAGCAGGCCCTGGCCCCGCTCAAGGGTGTGGCCGTCGAGCAGATTTTCCTCAGCAACGGTTCGGACGAGGTAATCGACCTGCTGGTGCGCCTGGTCGCCCGCCCCGGTCAGGACAGTATCCTGAGCACGCCGCCCACCTTCGGCATGTACGAAGTGGCCGCCGCCCTCAACGACGTGACTCTGGAGCGCGTGCCGCTCGACGCCGATTTTCAGCTCAGCCCGGAGGCGATCGCGCAGATTCTGGCGTCCAAGGCCAAAATCGTATTTTTGTGCTCGCCCAACAACCCCACCGGCAACCTGCTGCGCACCGCCGACATCGAGCAAATCCTGCGCGGCTTTTCCGGCCTGGTCGTGGTAGACGAGGCCTACGCTGACTTCGCCGCGCAGCCCAGCTGGCTTACGCGGCTGGCGGAATTCGATAACCTGGTGGTGCTGCAAACCTTCTCCAAGGCCTGGGGGCTGGCGGGCATTCGGCTGGGCATGGCCTTCGGCTCGCCGGCGCTCATTGCCTACCTCAACCGCATCAAGATGCCCTACAACGTGTCGGAAAATACCCAGCGCCTGGCCCTGGCCGCGCTCGCCGATACCGCCCGCTTCGAGGCCATGCGCCAGGAGCTGCTGCAAGGCCGCGACTCGTTGCGTGCCGCCCTGGCCGCGCTGCCCATCGTTACCCATATTTTCCCGTCCGACGCCAACTTCCTGCTCACACGCTTCGGGCCCGAAGCGGGGGCCGTCTACGAGTACCTGCTGGGCCGGGGCATCGTGGTGCGTCGGCCCAGCCAGGCCGCCTGCGCCGGTACCCTGCGCCTGACCGTGGGCTCGGCCGCCGAAAACGAGGCCCTGGTGGCCGCGCTGCGGGAGTTCGCGGAAGCCAGCTAGTTACGCCCAGTCTGACCAATCAATGCAGCTCGTCCTTTTCTGCGGTATCCAGGCCACCGGTAAAACGACGTTTTACCAGCAGCAGTTTTTTCACTCGCACGTGCGGCTTAGCCTCGATTTGCTGCGCACGCGCCACCGCGAGCAGCGGTTGCTGCAAGCGTGCCTCGAAACGCAGATGCGGTGCGTGGTGGACAACACCAACCCGACCCGGGCCGAGCGGGCCAGCTACCTCGCGCCGGCCCGGGCGGCGGGCTACGAACTGGTCGGCTACTTTTTTCAGTCCATTGCCGCCGAAGCCCTGGTGCGCAATCTGCAGCGGCCCGTCGAGCGCCAGGTGCCCGATCCGGGCATCCGGGCGACCCGCAACCGGCTGGAAATTCCCAGCCGGGCCGAAGGCTTCGATAAGCTCTATTTTGTACGCACGCTGGGCAAGCAGGAGTTTGCCGTAACCGACTGGCAGGATGAAATTTGACGACCTCGACGCCCGCCTGCGCATCTTCGAGACCGCGCACGACCACTGCGCTCTGCCCGGCCTCTACCTGGTGGCCCGGCTCGACGGCCGGGGCTTTACGCGCCTCACCAAGGAAGTACACGCCTTCGAGGCACCCTTCGACGAGCGGATGCGCGACTACATGCTCGCCACCACCCGGCACTTGCTTGACTGCGGCTTTCGGATGGCGTACGGCTACACGCAGAGCGACGAAATCTCACTGCTGCTGCACCCCGAGGAGAATTCCTACGGTCGCAAGCTGCGTAAATACTTGTCGGTGCTAGCGGGCGAAGCGTCGGCTGCGTTCTCGCTACAGCTCGGCGCGCCGGGTATTTTCGACTGTCGCATCTCGCAGCTGCCCCGCGTGACTGACGTAGTCGATTATTTCCGGTGGCGGCAGGAGGACGCCGGGCGAAATTCCCTCAACGCGCACTGCTACTGGCTACTGCGCAAGCAGGGTCGGTCGGTCGCCGAGGCTACGGGCCAGGTCAAGGGTCTGCGTACCGCCGCCAAGCACGACCTGCTGTTTGCCGCGGGTATCAACTACAACGACCTGCCGGCCTGGCAAAAGCGCGGCATCGGCCTCTACTGGGAAGATTACCAGAAACTGGGCGTCAATCCGCTCACCCAGCAGGCCGTCGCTACCACCCGCCGACGCCTCACCACCAACCAGGAGCTCCCCCTGGGCCCGGCCTACGAAACCTTCCTTCAAACTCACTTACTGCCCCCACCGGCGTAGCCTGCCTAGTCAGCCAGCCGCCGCAGGCCGGCGGGCGTATCCCCGAAATCCGTTTAATCCGTTAAATCAGCGATGAAAGTACTCTTCATTGACCGCGATGGCACCATTCTCATCGAGCCGCCGACCGACTACCAGATTGATGCCTGGCACAAATTCGACTTCGTGCCCGGGGCCATCACGGCCCTGGCCCAGCTGGCCCGCGACGGCGAGTACGAACTGGTATTAGTGACCAACCAGGACGGCCTGGGTACCGATAGCTTCCCCGAGGATACCTTCTGGCCCTACCAGCAAAAGATGCTGGACATCCTGAAAGGGGAGGGGGTTGAGTTCAGCGAGATTCTCATCGACCGCAGCTTTGCCCACGACCCGGCGCCCACGCGCAAGCCCGGTACGGCCCTGCTTACGCGCTACCTCGACCCGGCCGGCGGCTACGACCTGAAGCACTCCTACGTGATCGGCGACCGCCTCACCGACGTGCAGCTGGCCGAAAACCTGGGCTGCCAGGCCATCCTGCTGCACGCCGAGGCCGACGAGCGGGCCGCGCTCAGCACCACCGACTGGGCCCGGGTGTACGAGCACCTGCGCCGCCCGCCGCGTAAGGCTCACGTGATGCGCAACACCAACGAGACGCGCATTGAAATCATCCTCAACCTCGACGGCACCGGCCACACCGACTGCCAGACCGGGCTGGGCTTCTTCGACCACATGCTCGATCAACTGGGTAAGCACAGCGGCTGCGACCTCTACGTGCGCACCCACGGCGACCTGCACATCGACGAGCACCACACGGTGGAGGATACGGCCATTGCCATCGGCGCGGCCTACAACGAAGCCCTGGGCGACAAGCGCGGCGTGAACCGCTACGGCTTCCTGCTACCCATGGACGACGCGCTGGCCCAGGCGGCCATTGACTTCTCGGGCCGGCCCTGGCTGGTATGGGACGCGGAGTTTAAGCGCGAGCGGGTGGGCGACGTGCCCACCGAGCTGTTTTACCATTTCTTCAAAAGCTTTTCCGACGCCGCCCGCTGTAACCTCAACATCAAGTGCGAGGGCGACAACGAGCACCACAAGATTGAGGCGATTTTCAAGGCCGTAGCCAAGTCCATCAAAATGGCCCTGGTGCGCGACCCCGCCGGGCAACACGTGATTCCCAGTACGAAAGGTATTTTGTAGGCAGGCACACTTCCGATATTTATCATTTGGGTAAACTTGGATAGGGTGCCCGATTAACTAAATGTTTTAACATGAACATTGCCGTTATTGACTACCAGGGGGGCAACGTGCAGTCGGTGCTTTTCGCCTTGGAGCGGCTGGGCGTGCAGGCCACGCTGACCTCGGACCCCGCCGTAATCCGGCGGGCCGACCGGGTGCTGTTCCCGGGGGAGGGCGAGGCCAGCTCGGCCATGCGGGCGCTGCGGGCCGCCGGCCTCGACCAGGTGCTGCCCACGCTCACGCAGCCCTTCCTGGGCATTTGTCTGGGGATGCAGCTGCTGGGCCGCCACAGCCAGGAAGGCCCCGCCGGGGGTACCGAGCTGCTGGGGATGCTACCCTTCGACGTGGTACGCTTCGCGCCGCCCGACGCGGCCCACAAGGTGCCCCACATGGGCTGGAACAACCTGCACGACCTGGAAACACCGCTCTTTACCGGTCTGGGTTCTGCGGCTGGCTTGAGCGCTCAGCCGGAGGCGAACCAAGGGGCCGCCGGCCCGTCGCTGGCCCCCACGGCGGCCGAGTACGTGTATTTCGTACACAGCTATTACGCACCGGTGGGCGAGTACACCATTGCCCAGGCCAGCTACCCGGCGGGCGTGCCGTTCAGCGCGGGAGTGCGCTACCGTAACTTCTACGGCGTGCAGTTTCACGTGGAGAAAAGCGGCCCGGTGGGTGAGCAGATTCTGAAGAATTTCCTCACGGCCAACCTTACCTGATTTAATCAAATGTTGTAAGTATGCTGCCTTGTGGCGGTCTACTTGTTTTTCTCAAAATGAATATAATACCCGCTATCGACCTTATCGACGGCTCGTGCGTGCGCCTAACCGGCGGTGACTTCGCCCGCCAGACCACCTACGCCGCCGACCCGCTGGCCCAAGCGCAGTACTTCGAGCAACTCGGGGCTACCCACCTGCATCTGGTTGACCTCGACGGGGCCCGGGCCCGTGAGCCGCGGCAGCTGCCCATCCTGGAGCGCATTGCCCGCCACACCCGGCTGCACGTCGATTTCGGCGGGGGTATCCAGACCACGGCGGCGGCCGAGGCGGCGTTTGCGGCCGGGGCGGCGCAGCTCACGGCGGGTAGCATCGCGGCCCGCGAGCCGGCGCTGGTGGGGGAGTGGCTGGCCCGCTTCGGGGCCGGGCGTATCATTATCGGGGCCGATTTCAAGGGTGAGCACATCGCCGTGAGCGCCTGGACCGAGCAATCGGATAAAACCCTGACGGGCTTTATCGGCGAGTACCTGGCGGCCGGGGCCACCACCTTCATCTGCACCGACGTGAGCCGCGACGGGCAGCTCCAGGGCCCCGCCACCGCCACTTACGCCGCCCTGCGGCACCAGTTTCCGGCGGCGCAGTTCGTGGCCAGCGGGGGCGTGACGACGGTAGCAGACATGGCCGCCATGCGCGAGTTGGGCATGAGCGGGGCCATCATCGGCAAGGCTATCTACGAGGGGACCATTACGGAGGCGGAGCTGCGGGCCGAACTGCAGCAATAACCCGGCAGGTTATGGTTGACCAAGATGAAGACCCCCTACTTTATCAGCTCTCCTTGAAGTTTGAGTTCGATGCACGCCCGTTCATCGCGTGCACTACGTACCACCGGTGGTGTCCGATGTTGCCCGCGCTGGCTGAGTGGGTCGGTGCTCTGCAAGCCACGCCTGGCTTTCAGCGCGCCCGCGCCGAGGCTTTTCGGGTGGTTAACCTAACCCTGCAAGAGGTGTGAGTACGATGCGTAATTCTCCCATTACCACCATTCTCTTCGATCTCGACGACACGTTGTTCGACCACATGGGTACGGCGCGGGCGGCGCTGGCCGCCACGGCTGCCGGGCGGCCCAGCCTGCACGGCGCGTCGGTGGAGGTCCTCTACCAGCACTACAGCGAACTGCTGGAAGAGCTACACCCGCTGGTGATGACGGGCCGCCTCGCCTACCTGGACGCCCGCCAGCAGCGGTTTGCGCGGCTGCTGGCGCCCTACGAGCCCGCCGCCACGGCCGCCGACGCGGCGCAGTTGGCCCAGCGGCACTACGACCACTACCAGCGCCTGCGGCGACCGCTGGCCGGTGCGCGGGCCTTGTTGCAAGCCCTGAAGCCAACGCATAAGATTGGCATCGTGACCAACAACCGCCGGGCCGAGCAGCAGGAGAAGCTGCGCCATCTGGGCCTGAGCGACTGGGTCGATGCCCTGATTACCTCCGAGGAAGTAGGCGTGCTCAAGCCCGACCCGTATATCTACCAGGTGGCGCTGGCGCGTCTGGGGGCCGAGGCGGCCCAGACCGTCATGGTGGGCGACAACTGGCAGGCCGATGTGGTGGGGGCGCTGGCCGCGGGCATCCGGCCGGTGTGGCTGAATCGCCTGGGGGCGGTGCGCCCGCTGCCCCACGTGGCTGAGCTCACCAGTCTGGAGCCGCTGGCCGAGGTGCTGCGCCGGCTCACCCAGGTGCCAGTGACGGCTGGGGATGGGGTTACCCGGTAAGCAGAACAAGCAGCTACGCTATTTTTCATTTTGAATGGATACTGTTCAACTCATTCTCGCGCAAGAGCAAGCTCTGCTGCAGGCTATCCGGCAGCAGGATGTCAGCCAGTTGGACCGGCTGCTGCAC
>CAJYVK010000029.1 GCA_913778455.1 uncultured Hymenobacter sp.
GCCCGGTAGCCGTAAGTGGCAGCGCCGCCAGGGTCGGGTAGGGGGTGTGGCCCACGCCCCAGGCACGCGTCACCACGTCGGCCACCACGGCGGCCAGGAAGCTGGGTAAAATAGCCTCGTAGCGTACCGCGCCCAGCAAAAAAACTTCCAGCCCAAAGACCGCTCCCGCCAGTGGCGTCCCAAACACGGAGGCGACGCCCGCGCTCATGCCCGCGATGAGCAGCAGGCGGCGCTCGCGCCGGGGCAGCCAGCGGGCCAGCTGGTCGCTCAGGGCCGCGCCCATCTGCACGGCCGTGCCCTCGCGCCCGGCCGAGCCGCCCAGCAGGTGCGTGAGCAGCGTGCCGCTCAGCACCAGCGGCACCAGTCGCAGCGGAATAGTGGCGCTGGGAGCGTGGATTTCGTCCAGAATGAGGTTGTTGCCCCTCACCACGCGGTTGCCGAAGCGATGGTAGGCTGCCCCCACCAGCAGGCCACCCAGTGGCAGCAGCGCCAGCGCCCAGGGGTGCGCCTCGCGCCAGGCCGTCACCCATGCGAGGGCGACCAGAAACCCGGCCGAGGCGGTGCCGGCCAGCGCGCCCACCAGGGCCGCCAGCAGCAGCCAGCGCAGCGTAAAAAGGGGAGTGGGCGTCAGGGCGCGCAGGCGAGGATAGAAAGAAGCAGGGGTAGCCACGACGCGAAATAACGAGAGCGGGGGCCGGCTAGTTGGTGCGTTGCAGGTAGAGCAGCGTCGTTTGGTAGGGGCGGGCCGGCGTGTACTTGTCGTTGATTATAAAGTAGCCGCTTTTATAGGCCGCGATGCCCTCCCAGTTGTAGCCTCGGTATGGCTCAGGAAATTCCCACAGCGGCTGCCAGGTCAGCTGCTTGTCTTGCAGCTCGATGGAAATCAGGCGGGCGTAGTTTTGGTAGTTGCTCTGGTGCTGAACGAGCTGGTTGTTAAGCTGGTCGGTGGCCGGTGGCCGGTAGATGGCATCGCCGCCCTCGCCCTTGAAGAAAAAATTGAGCGCCGTGAAGTGGTTGGCTCCCGTCCGGGTAATGTCGGTCAGGCGAAAGGGCAGCGGGGCCAGGGGTAGCTTGGTGGGAGGCTTGATATTCTGCAAGCGGCCGCCCGCTAGCTCGTACGCGTAGTTCTGGTCCGGAAAGCTATTGTACTCGAACAAGGCCAGCGGGTGCTTATTAACCTCGGTCAGCGCCTCGAAGCCGGCATTGTAGATGTGGCTGCCATCGGCCGCCAGGGGCTTGGCCAGCGGGAGCAAAAAGGTGGTGTCGAGTACCACGGCGTCGGGGCGCAGTTGGCCTTTAAGCAGGTAGCAGGTGGGGGAGGGCGTATCGGTTTCGACGGACAAATACACCGCGTCCTGTACGAGCAGCATCGCCTCCAGGCCCTCGTAGTGCTGCCCAGCGGCGGCCATGCGGGCGCGCAGCGCGGGCAGGCCCGTGATGGGCAGCTTGCGATAAGGCAGCGCATACATGGTGTCGGCCAGTTGGCGGTCGAGGTCGGCGAGGCGCACGGCGTAGAGCTTGGCCTCGGCCTGATCCTGAAGCCGGCTTTCCGATACTAGGTACAGGTGGTCGGCGCTGGTGGCGAGCCCCGAAAACTGGTTGTCGTAGTAAGCCAGCTCGCTGGGTAGTCGCAGCTTATGAATGGTAAATTGTGGGTGTTGCGCCTGGGCCGGTAGGCTAATGACCCATAGTAGGGCGACTAAGTACTTGTTCATGCGTTAGAAAAGGTCTATTGAGGTGCCGGAGTGCGGGAGGAGGCCAGCACGGGTGGGGCAGTCGCACCAGGGCCACGCTGGCAGCTGCCTATGCACCCGTAAGCGCAGACTTCTTGGTTGCGGTCGAATACTGAGCCTGAGGCCCGCTACCGGAATTGCTGGGTAAATAGCGTGGTGAAGGCGATGGGATGGTAAAAATACCCAGGCCCCGGCGGCCCGGCTGTAATGCCCGGCCCACTCCCGCGATATAGTAGTTTAAACTGCCGTTCCGGCCCTTACCTTGCCGGCCATTCGCCTCGCTTTTCTCACCTTTCTGCTTCGTACCCCATGAGCTTCTCGCTGGTTCTCTTCGGTCTTGTGCTGCTCACGCTCTTTATGAGCTACGTTATCGTGCCGCAGGGCACGGTGGCCGTCATCACCATTTTCGGCAAGTATCGCCGGGTCATGATGCCGGGCTTGAACTTCAAAATTCCGTTTATCGAAAACGTCTACAAGCGCATCTCCATCCAAAATCGCTCGCTGGAGCTGGAGTTTCAGGCTATTACCATCGACCAGGCCAACGTCAATTTCAAGGCCATGCTCGTGTATTCAGTGCTGAATCAGGCCGACGAAACCATTAAAAACGTGGCCTTCAAGTTTGTGGATGAGCGCAGCCTCATGCAGGCGCTCATTCGCACGGTGGAGGGCAGCATCCGGGCCTTCGTGGCTACCCAGCGCCAGGCGGCGGTGCTGAGCCTGCGCGGCGAAATCGTGCTGCACGTAAAAGATCAGCTCGACGAAACGCTCGAAAGCTGGGGCTATCATCTAATTGACCTTCAGCTTAATGATATCGCCTTCGACGAGGAAATTATGCGCTCAATGGCCAAGGTAGTGGCCAGCAACAACCTCAAGGCCGCCGCCGAAAACGAGGGCCAGGCCCTGCTCATCACCAAAACCAAGGCTGCCGAGGCCGAGGGCAACGCCATCAAAATTTCGGCTGAGGCCGAAAAAATCGCGGCCCAGCTGCGTGGCCAGGGCGTGGCGCTGTTCCGCGAGGAGGTAACCAAGGGCATGGCGCACGCCGTGCAGGAATTGGCCGAAAATAACCTCGACCCCTCACTGGTTTATTTCTCGATGTGGACTGAGGCCATCAAGCACTTTGCCGAGCAGGGCAAAGGCAACGTCATTTTCCTCGACGGCTCAAACGAGGGCCTGGAAAAAAGCCTGCGTAACATGACTGCCCTGCAACACCTTGACCGCCCGCAGGCCGGGCGCTAGGTAGGCATCTCGGCTGGAGGAAGTAGCATATGAAGAATACAAGGTTACTTCGCAAGGCCATTCCGTTAGGCTACAGTTCATGCGTTATCTCTACGTTATTATTATCGGGGGGGCGAGCAGTTGGGCCAGCCAGCCAGTGCAAGCGCAACTTATGACGGCCCCCCAGCCGCTCGACTCGGTACGGTACCAGCTAGCGGCAGACAGCCGCTGGGTGAGTTCCCACACCGATTCGACCGGCACCTGCACCGAGGTACTGCGCTGGGGCGAGGCAGGGGGCCTGGTGCGAGTATTCTATCCCTCGGGTCATCTCAAAGAGTATGTGCCTTATGCTGACCTAGATGCTGGTATTCAGCACGGTGTGGCCTCTAGTTGGTTCGACAGCGGCCAGTTGGGAGCGCAGCAGCCTTATTATCAGGGACAGCGTACGGGTACGCTGCTGCTCTACTACGAGTCGGGAATTTTGAAGCGTACTACCGAATACGTTGCCGGTAGTGAGTTGCTCGGGCGGTGCTTTGACGCGGATGGGCAACCCGTAGCTTACTTTCCGTATGAACAACTGCCCCTCTATCCCGGCGGGCCGGACCAATTGAGCCGGGAAATAACCAAAGCGCTACGCATACCGCGCCGTTTGCCGGTCACGACTTTCATTGTGCCCCGCACAGTCGATGTCGCTTTTCAAATAGCCGAAGATGGTAGTATCCAGACGCCAAGAATAGCTCGTTCATCGCAGTTGCCGGAGCTTGACCAGGCCGTGCTGGACGCCTTTGGCAAGATCACGCGTCGCTTCGTGCCCGGCCGGCGGGATGGTCGGCTAGTCCCCTGCGTGTATCATTTGCCGGTTGAGTTTAAGGCACCGCTCCCGAATAGCTCGGCGGCTTACCGATAAGCTTCACTAGCAGGCGCTAAAACCTAGACTCGACCGTGATCGTACCCTGCTGAGCCTATTCAACGGGCCGGTGGCACTAATTTTGCCCGCCGCCCGCGGCCAGCCGCGGCCCACCGGAGCGCTGAGCAGGCGGCTGATTTTATACTTTCTTTCACTTCTTCATTTTTTGATGCAACACCCCTTATTCAAAACCGCGCTGCTGAGCGGGGCGACCTTACTGGCCGCTACCTCGCTCAGCCAAGCCCAGAACGCCGACCGCAAGTGGGGCGTGAGCGGCTACGTGACGACGCTGCAATACCGGGGCGACTTGGGTAGCAATTTCTGGAATGCCCATGACCTGACCTACGGTGGTGGCCTCACCCTGAGCCGTTACCTCACCAAGGGCCTCGACATCAACCTGTCGGCCAACCAAAGCACGGTGCGCTTTCCGGCCGACGGCTCGTTTACCTTCATCAACGGCGGGCAGAGCACGCTCACCGGTCGGCGCTTCTACAACAACATCAGCACATTTGGCCTGGGCTTCAAATTCAAGCTCAACAACGGCTGGGCGCTGAAGGAGGACGCTGTTATTCAGCCCTACATTCTGCTGCAACCGGGCTTCGCCTACATCTACACCCAGCAGTTTGCCAACTACTCCAATCTCAATACCGTCACGTCCAACTACGGGTCGTTTGATGGGCAGGCGGCAGTAGGTCTGACGTTCCGCATTACGCCGGGCTTCAGCATCTTCGCCCAGGCCGGTCAGCACGTGCTCCTCCGCGACGACGACCGTTTTGATGGCATCGACAACAACGGGACCATCTTCTGGGATAAGTACGACCGCTACATGCAGTTCTCGGCTGGCCTCACCGCCAACTTCGGTAAGGCCAAGGATACCGACATGGACGGCGTGCCTGACCGCAAGGACAAGTGCCCCGACACGCCTAGCGGCGTGAAGGTGGACGTGAACGGCTGCCCGGTTGACACCGACGGCGACGGCGTGGCTGACTACCAGGACAAGTGCCCCGACGTGAAGGGCCTGGCCGCCCTGCAAGGCTGCCCCGACGCCGACGGTGACGGCGTGGCCGATGCCGACGACCGCTGCCCCAACACCCCGGCCGGCGTGAAAGTGGATGCCTCCGGCTGCCCGCTCGACGCCGACGGTGACAAAGTGCCCGACTACCTCGACAAGTGCCCCGGCACCCCGGCCGGCGTGCAGGTCGACGCCAACGGCTGCCCGCTCGACCGCGACGGCGACGGCGTGCCCGACTACCAGGACCGCTGCCCCGACCGCGCCGGCCCGGCGTCCAACAAAGGCTGCCCCGAGATCAAGGCCGAGCAGAAGAAGATCCTCAACGAGGCCACCAAGTACATCAACTTCGACTTCAACAAGGCCACGCTCAAGGCCTCGTCGTATCCCAAGCTCGAGCAGATGGTGCAGATCCTGAACGAGTACCCCGACTACTCGCTCTCCATCGCGGGCCACACCGACAGCAAGGGCGACGACAACTACAACCTGCGCCTGAGCTACGAGCGCGCCGCCGCGGCCCGCAAGTACATGCTGGAGAAGGGCATCCCGGCCGAGCGCATCGAGGCGCGGGGCTACGGGGAGACCAAGCCGATTGCCGACAACAAGACGGCCGCGGGCCAGGCCCTGAACCGGCGGGTGGACTTCGACCCCTACCTGACGGGCGAGACCAACGCGGCCGAGGTGAAGTACGGCCCGGCCCCGACCATCTCGGAGCTCAAGGCCGAGGGCAAGAAGCTGCCCGGCAAGAAGACCACCGGCACCGGCGCCCCCCGCAGCCGCAAAGCCCCCGCTAAGCGTAAATAGCGTCCGTAAACCTGTAGGGTAAGCTTCAGCTTGCCCCACGTCAGGCCGGTAGTTCAACTACCAAGAATTGAAAAGGCAGGCTCCCCAGGAGTCTGCCTTTTTTTATACATACTTAAAAGCGAAACAAGTACATCCCAGCCCGTCAAAAGCCAATATGCCCAAGGTGTTAGCAGGAAGATGCGATCGACCTCGCAGGCAATAAGTGGCTATACTAACCTGGGTACTACTATAATCCAGCCCGTAGCCAGCTGGCAACCAATACGGCTGGCCGCAGTAAAATGAAGAGTTGATAAAGTATTGCCAAGCAAGTAGCCCTTCCCAATGATAGCTTCTAACTATACCGCCCTGCTCCCCATGCTGGGTTTGCTGGCTGCGTGCAGCAGCGGCCCCAGCAAAGAAGAAAAGCAAGAGGCCCAGGCCGATAATCCGGCTCAAACCATCACCACGCCCAAGGCGGAGACGGTGCACCTACCCGCGCCCTACGATACCAAGTCAGTGACCAAGCGGGTGGATATCATCGACTGGCCGGCGGGCAAGACGCCTACCGCGCCGGCTGGCTTCGCGGTAAGCGAGTTTGCGGGCGACTTGCACAGCCCGCGTTGGGCCTACGTGGCCCCGAACGGCGACATCTTCGTGGCTGAGGCTTCGACTTTGCCCAAGGGCACTAAGAAGCAGATTGCCGCCACGCTCAATCTGGATAAGTCGCGCTCGCTCCAGCGGACCAGCGCCAACCGTATCACGCTGTTTCGCGACACCAACGGCGACGGTCGTCCCGATTTGCGCTCGGTATTTCTGAGCGACCTCAACCAGCCCTTTGGGATGCTCGTGCTGGGCAACAGCTTCTACGTGGCGAATACTAATGGCATCCTGAAGTTTCCGTACCAGCCCGGCGCTACCAAAATCACGGCTGCCGGCCAGAAAATTCTGGATTTGCCCGAGGGGGGCTATAACAACCACTGGACACGTAATCTCTACCCCGGGGCCGAGGGCAAAACGATTCTCGTGACCGTCGGCTCGGGCTCCAACGTGCAGGAGCACGGCGCGGAAAACGAGATCCGGCGGGCCAATATTCTCGAAATCAATCCCGACGGCTCGGGCGAGAAAGTCTACGCCAGCGGCCTGCGCAATCCCATCGGCCTGGCTTGGAACCCCGTAACCAAGGCCTTGTGGGTGGCGGTAAATGAGCGCGACGAGCTAGGCGACGAACTAGTGCCCGACTACATTACCAGCGTAAAGCAAGGTGGCTTCTACGGCTGGCCCTATGCCTACTACGGCCCCAATGAAGACCCCCGCCGCAAGGGCGAGCGCCCCGACCTCGTGCAGAAAACCCTCGTACCCGACGTGCCGATGGGGCCGCACGTGGCGGCCCTCGGCCTCACGTTCTACGATAAAAAAGTCTTTCCTGCCAAGTACCAGAACGGGGCTTTTGTAGGGGAGCACGGTTCCTGGAACCGCTCGGCTTACTCGGGCTACCAGGTGGCCTTTGTACCCTTCCAGGCCGGCCAGCCCGCCGGTAAGCCCGAGCCGTTTCTGACCGGCTTTCTCGTGGGCGATGGCTCGGACAAAGCCTACGGTCGTCCCGTGGACGTGGTCACCCTGCCCGATGGTGCGCTACTGGTCACCGATGATGCCGGCAACAAAATATGGCGCGTAAGCGCTGCCAAGACCACCGCCGCCCGGCCGCCAGCCAGCCCCACTGTGGCCACCCGCTAAATAATTTGCCCCACTTATTACCAGGTGGGGCCTTTTTGGGCCTAGCTTTGGGGTTGATTTCTCCCTGACCCTCAGTCTATGCGCCTACTCGTACTGCTGTTTTTGCTAACCTGGACCGCTAGCCCGCTGGCCCACGCTTCTACCTGGGATGAACCCTGGCAGGAAACCGTTGTAAAAAAGGCCGACCACTTGGTCCTAGCCCGCGTGACGGCCGCCAGTGCGAAGGGCGTGACGGCAGTTATTCTGCGTACGCTGGGAGGCGAGCCGCTCACGGATACGGTGCAAATAAATAATTTCTACGCTCTGCGCCTGTGCAACGATTCGCTCAATACCAAGCCTGATTTCGAGCTGGGCAAGACGGATTCGTGCTATTTCTTCCTGCAAAAGCAGCCTTCGGGGGGATATGCCATTGCTACGCCGACCACGGGTTTTGCCCGGGTAAAGGCGGGGCAAGTAGCGGCGACCTACCGCCACAGCTATCACCAGGCCCTAGTGCCGCTGGCCGTGTACGAGGCGACTATGAAGGCCATTTTTCAGCACTACCACGGGCAGGAGTACGACGTGACGCCCATCAACGCCCTTATCGCCACCGCGCTGGCCCTCCCGCCCGCGCACCTGGATGCGACCGGCCGGTCGACGTTCTTTCTGCAACACGCCGCGCTCGAAACCATTTATCACCTGGGGCTGGCCAATCACTACGATGCGGTGCTGCCGTTTTTGCGCGATACGACCAACTTCCACGCCCAGGTATCGGCGGCGCGGGCGCTCACCGCGACGCCCACGCCCGAAGATAAACAACTGCTCATTAAGATTTTATCCAGTAAAAGTACCCGCGACTTAGCCAAGGTTATTGCGATCAAAACCCTGACTACCTACCGCCCCGCCGAGCTGAAGCCTCAATTGGCCGCGCTGGCCCAAACGGCCTCCGACGAGCCCAACGGCTTTGGCGGCAACATCATGGACCCGCGCATCTGCACCCAGGTGCCCACGGTGAAGGAGGCGCTTACCGTCTTGGTATCAGGCTTGTAAAGGGCTAGGCTAGCAGCGTGCGCAATTCCCGGGCGTTGCCGATGGAGGCGGCCCCAATGTCATTGTTGAAATATGCGTAGACCTGTGCTACCCCGGGTGCCCCGGCTAGCTCGGCGGCCTTACGGCGCAAAAACTCGGTAGGGTAAGGCGAGGCGTAGAGGTCGGGTACGCCGTGAAAGCGGTAGTAGAGCGTGGGCGCGGTAGCTACCACGGCATCGGGCAGCAGCGGGTGGCTCTGGCCGCAAAAAATCACGCGCCGCTCGCGCAGGGCGGCGTAGACTTCGGGCTGCCACCAGCTGGGGTGTCTGAATTCCAGCGCATTGATAAAAGAAGGGTCGAGGCAGTCGAGAATGCGGGCCAGCCGGTCGGCCTCGTAGGCCAGGCGCGGCGGCAACTGAAATAAAACCGGCCCGAGTTTTTCGCGCAGCCCCTGGCCGACGGTAGTGTAAAAATCGCCCAGCAGGTGGCCGACTCCGTGAAACTGCTTGTAATGGGTAATGAGCTGCGGCGCCTTCACCGCAAACTGGAAGTCGGCCGGACTCTGCGCGTACCAGTTTTCCATCAGCGCGAGTTGCGGAAAGCGGTAGAAAGTGACGTTGAGCTCCAACGTCTTAAACTGCTGACTGTAAAACTCAAACCAGCGCCGCACGGGTAGCTTTTCGGGGTAAAAAAGGCCCCGCCACGGCCGGTAGTGGTAGCCCGAGCAGCCAATGTGGTAGGTCGTCATAGGTGCTAAAAGGCTGGCGCACGGGCAATAGTTCGTCGGCTTCCTACCTAGCCTCAGCCGGTGGGGGCGTGGTAATTGTTGACGCGGCCCGACCTTAGCTAGCCCATACCGACCACCCAACTCAGTGCTATGAAAAAGATGCTCCTCCGCCTGCTGCTCGGTAGCCCGAGCATTGCGTGGGCCCAGTCGCAGCCTGGTGCGCCATTCTCACCGCCGGCTTTTACGCCGCAAGTCAAGGAGTTTATCAGAGTGAGTGCGCCCGTCGTGGCGCTCACCGATGCCAAGGTAATCGACGGGACCGGCCGACCCGCGCTGCTCCACCAAACCGTGCTGCTGCGTGACGGCCGCATCGAGCAGGTGGGGCCGCTGAAAAAAGTGAAGGTGCCCGCCGGGGCCGAGGTCATTAGCTGCGCGGGTAAGACGCTGATTCCGGGCCTGGTAATGCTGCACGAGCACCTTTATTACACCATGCCGGCGGGTGGCCTGTTCAACATCGCCCAGATGCCGTACTCGTTTCCGCGCCTCTACCTGGCGGGCGGAGCCACTACCATTCGCACGGCGGGCAGCATCGAGCCGCAGACCGATTTGGCCATCCAGCGCCTTATTGGGGAGGGCAAGTTTATTGGTCCCGACATGGACGTGACCGCGCCCTACATGGAGGAGCCCGGCCTGGATATTCCGGCCCTGAACACCATCAAAGGCCCCGACGACGCGGCTGCCAGCACCCGCTTCTGGGCCGATAAGGGCTGTACGTCGTTTAAAATGTACATGCACGCCACCCGCGCCGACCTTGCGGCGGTGGTGCGCGAGGCCCACGCCCGCCACCTCAAGGTGACGGGCCACCTCTGCGCCCTTACCTACCGCGAGGCCGCCGAAATAGGCATCGACAACCTGGAGCACGGCTTCATGGCCAGCTCCGATTTTGTGACGGGTAAGGTGGCCGATGCCTGCGACTATCCCGCCGCCCGCCAGGCCCTGCTGCGCCAGCCCGCCAACAGTCCCGCCGTAATGGAGCTCATTAAGTTTTTGATTAGCAAGAAGGTGGCGCTGACTTCGACCCTGCCCGTCTTCGAGCCCTATACGGGCCGCGAGGTGGTGCTGGGCGGGGGGATGGAGGCGCTCATTCCGCAGTTGCAGGAGCGCGAAACCAAAACCTGGCAGGCCAGCCAGGGCAAGGACTCAGCCAGCGTGGCGCTCTTTAAAAAGGAGCAGGGCTGGGAAAAGCAGTTTTTCGATGCGGGCGGCCTGCTGGTGGCCGGCACCGACCCCACCGGCGCGGGCCGCACCATCGCCGGCTACGCCAATCGCCGCGAAATTGAGCTGCTGGTCGAAGGCGGTTTCACGCCCGTGCAAGCCCTGCAAATTTGCACCCTCAACGGGGCCAAATACCTGGGCCGCGACCGCGAGATCGGCTCCATCGAGGTCGGTAAGCAGGCCGATTTAGTGCTGGTCAACGGCGACCCCGAGCAGGACATTCGCCAGTTGCGCCAGATGGAAATCGTGTTCAAGCGCGGCATCGGCTTCGATTCGCCCCAGCTATTTGAGTCGATGAAGGGAAAGGTTGGACTGAATTAAAGCCTTTTGTGCTGCGGACTTGCAAAGTCCGCGCTATGGGTGGGCTACGCAGCCGGCAGCGTGGCTTCGTATGTATCGGCAAACTTGAAGTCTTCGAGCCAGTAATCGGAGCTGATGATGTCGTACACCACGCTCGTCGCGGTTTGCTCGCTGGGGGTAAACTGCCAGAGAATGGCGGCAGCCTCAGGAAATTCGCCCCCCGCTAGCTGGTCGCCAAACAAGCGGTGCAGCAGGGCGCGGTCCGACAAGCCGGGAGCCAGCAGGCGCAGGAGCGTCGCGGCTGGCGCGTGGTCGAGCAGGGCCAGGTCGGCTGGCGCGGCGGCGGTGATTTTAACGGTGAACTCCACGGCCTGCGGGTGCGGAAATTTGCCGTTGTAAGCGTCGTAGAGCAGTTGCGTGGCGTTGAAAAATTGCGGGTGCAGCTCCAGCTTGGGGTTTTCCTCCCACAGCTTTTCGGTTTGCATCTGGTGGGCGAGCTGGCTAACCTGCCCTTCGGTAAGCTGCTCGCCCGCGAGGTAGGCCAGCACGATTTCAGCGGCCGCGGCGGGCTCCAGGTCGGTGAGGGCGAGCTGGCACATCTCCCGCAGTTCGGCCGGGGCGATGGCCTCCGGGTTGTCGTAGTCGAGCTGGGTGAGTAAAGCCAGATAGTCAGTATTTTGCCAAGCGTTGGGCAGCGCCGCGAGGTGCCGAAAGGAAAGTCGCTCGATGGTGAAGGTGGGCATGGGGGAGGAGCGGGGAAAGGAAAGCTCAGCGCATGTACGCAGAATGCCTATCCGCAACCGAAAAGAACTCAAGGGCAGCCGGGAGAGGCGTAGTCCCTGAAACAATGTCACCCACGCCCAGCGCGTACCAGCGTCCCACCAGCCAGCAGCAGCCCCAGCAGCGGGTAATCGATGAGCCCCTCCACTACGCTGAACAACCCCCAGCCCAGCAGCGTACGGCCCGCCCAGCAACGGCCCACAGCATGGGAAGGTAACGGAGTGATACTCGCCCCGGTAGTACGCAGCAGCCCGCCAAAAGGCGCCGTTCTCGGCGCTATACCCTGGCTGTAGCTCAATGCTTTGGTGAGGCCGAGGACCTAAAAACCATCTACTGCCGGAAGCCATGCAAAAGTTTTGCTTAGACCGTTTTTAGTTGATTTGTCAGCCCGCTAATACCTTCGCTCCCGTCCTTGATTCCACCCTTCACACTCTGCATGAAGCACCTGCTTACCTGGCTGCTAGTCCTGACCGCCTTTAGTAGCCGGGGCCAAAAAACTGAACTGCTGGCCCTGATGCGCAAGTACAGCGTGCCCGGCATGCAGGTCGTCTACACCAAGGGTACCCACATCGGTACTTATAACCTGGGGGTGCGCCGGGCCGGCACCCCGCAGACCGTCGCGGCCTCGTCCACGTTTCAGGCGGCCTCGCTGGGTAAGGTAGTGCTGGCTTACACCACCCTGCGCCTGCTCGACCGCGGCGTGCTCGACCTCGATAAGCCCCTGCTGGCTTACTATCCCTACCCGCGGCTGCAAGCCGCGCCCCGGGCCGACCGCATCACGGCCCGCATGGTCCTGGCCCACACCACCGGCCTGCCCAACTGGGCTGAAAATCCCTTGGGTGCCACCTGGCCGACTTCTACCCTCCGCCTCAAGTACGCGCCCGATAGCTGCTGGAATTACTCGGGCGAGGGCTACGTGTTTCTGCAAAAAGTACTGGAACACCTGACTGGCAAGTCGTTTGAGGTGCTGGCCCGGGAAGAGGTTTTTCGGCCGCTTAAGATGAGTAACAGCAGCTTCACTTGGCAACCCCGGTTTGGGGCCACCGCCTGCACGGGGCACGATGGCCAGGGCCAGCCCACGCAGGTGCAGCGGTTTGCCGCGCCCTACGGGGCGTATTCGCTGCTCACTACCGCTGCCGACTACAGCCGCTTTCTTCAGGCGCTCATGACGGGCCAGGGCCTCAAGCCGGCTACCGCCCGGCTGCTCACTACGCCGGCCAACGCCGCCGACCGCTGCGGCCAGCCTGCCCACGCCGCCGACCCGGCCATCGCCTGGGCCTGCGGCGTGGGCTTGGCTACCACCAGCCAGGGCCTGGCCCAGTGGCACTGGGGCGACAACGGCGATTTCAAAGGCTTTTTCATGACCCTGCCCGGTCGGCGCGAGAGCGTGCTATTCTTCACTAACAGTGCCAACGGCGCCCGGCTTACCGACGAGGTAGTGCAGCTGTTTTTCGGCCCCGGCCAGTACTGGGCCGCGCAATGGCTGGCCGATTAGCCCCTAGCTTCGCGCCTCATGACGCTGCACTGGACCACCAAGCCCTTCGATGCCCTCTCGCTTGCCGAGCTCTACGCCCTGCTGCAACTGCGCAGCGAGGTATTTGTAGTAGAGCAAACCTGCGTATTTCAAGACATTGACGGGCACGACCAGGCCGCGTACCACCTGCTGGGCTACACGGCCGCCGGCGAGCTGGCGGCCTACGCCCGGCTTTTTGCCCCCGGCAGCAGCTACGTGCAGGTGAGTATCGGCCGCGTGGTTAGTTCGCCGCGCCACCGCCGGGGGGGGCTGGGCCGGGCGCTGCTCACCCAGGCCATTGCCGAGTGCGAAGCGTTATTCGGGGCCCAACCCATCAAGATTGGGGCGCAGTGCTACTTGCAGGCGTTTTACGAAAGCTTCGGCTTCGTGCCGCAGGGCGAGCCTTACCTCGAAGACGGTATTCCGCACCAGTACATGCTGCGGCCCTAGCCGAGGGGGAGCCGGTTGCTGGCAAGCTGCTCCGGGCCTTATCTTGGGGCGTACTAGCTGCCGCCTCGTATGCTGCCTACTTCTCCTGCCGACCAGCCCGCGCCCGTTGCCCCCGACAGCGCGGCTTCTCGCCGCCGCGAGCGTCTCACCGGGGCCGTGGCTACCACTGCCACCAAGCTACTGCCGCTCATTGCGCTGCTGGAAACCATTCAGCCGCAGCTGAATCAGGAG
Source organism: uncultured Hymenobacter sp. (assembly GCA_913778455.1). Classification (GTDB taxonomy): domain Bacteria; phylum Bacteroidota; class Bacteroidia; order Cytophagales; family Hymenobacteraceae; genus Hymenobacter. Next base: position 13,669 of record CAJYVK010000029.1, read on the forward strand.
TCGGTATTCCGGACCCGCCGTAAAAAAATCAAGCAGCACTGGCTGGCCGTGTACGAAGAGCTGCACGCCGAGCGCCCGCGCCGCCAAGCGCTTACGCACGCCTTCCAGGCCCTGGCTGACTTAGTTCTTGAAGAAACCAAGGACATCAGCAAGGACGAGCTCAGGCAGGCCGCCAAGGAAGTGGTTCTGGCCACCCTCAAAAACGCCCCCGCCCTGATAAACGCCGCGCACCAAGCCCGGCTGCTGGCTTAGTCGCCCGTGGCGAAGTAAAGCTCGGGGCGGACGAGCCGGCCGGTCGTCGCCGTGCGTGCCCGCTGGCCCGTATAGCCGCTGGCTGGCCCGCTTCATACCCGCGGGCCGCCGCGCTGCTTTGGTAAATTCTTTCGCTTCGCCGACTCCGTCAGCTGCCGAACCCGCTACCATCGTCTTGGCCGGGGCTACCGGCGACCTCGGCCGCCGCATCGCGCTGGCCTTGTTGGCCCGGGGGGCGCAAGTGCGGGCGCTCGTGCGGCCCGGCCGCTCCCTGGCTGCAATAGAGGAGCTACGTGCGCGGGGAGCTTTTATCGTTGAAGTTGATTTTAATGACGTTGCGGCCCTCACCCACGCCTGCGTCGGGGCCGCCTGCGTCGTCTCGGCCCTTTCGGGGCTGCGGGAGGTAATCCTGGATGCCCAAACGCGCCTGCTCGACGCGGCCGTAGCGGCCGGCGTGCCGCGCTTCATCCCGTCCGATTTTTCCATCGATTTCACCAAGCTGCCCGAGGGCTCCAATCGCAACCTCGACCTGCGCCGTGAATTTGGTCGGCGGCTCGACCAGGCTTCCATCCAAGCCACGTCCATTCTCAACGGTATGTTTACCGACTTGCTGACCGGGCAGGCCCCCGTCGTGCTTTTTCCCATTCGGCGCGTGCTTTACTGGGGCTCGGCCGATCAGCCGTTGGATTTCACCACCATTGCCGATACGGCCGTTTTTACCGCCGTCGCGGCGCTCGACCCCACCACGCCCCGTTACCTGCGCGTGGCGGGCGAGGTGGCCACCATCCGCGATATTCAGGCGGCGGCCAGCGCGGCCACCGGCCGGCGCTTTCGGCGGCTGCGGGCCGGCGGGCTCTGGCTGCTGAAAGTTCTCATAAAAATCACGCGCCGGCTGGCCCCCGCTCCGCGCGAGGTGTTTCCGCCCTGGCAGGGCATGCAGTACCTGCACAACATGCTCACCGGCCTGCCCAAGCTCACGCCCCTCGACAACGACCGCTACCCCGGCCTACGCTGGACGACGGTGCAGCAGGTGCTGGAAAGTGGTGCTAGTCACACAACCAAAGACTAGTTGCCGCAAGCTGATTAGTAAGGCTGGAAAAGGGGCGTCAACGATAAGTCCAAGCCGGTCAGGCCGAGCCCTTAGGCAGCAGCAATGGCTGCGGGGTATCGTGGGGCTGGCCTACCGTTGGGCTGAGCGCAATGCCTAGCCACGGGCGTCGGCCCTGCGTGCAGCTTGCTTGTCCGCAGTTGCACCTCAGGGCTTGCAACCCGTTTCTTTACGCCACCTGCTCGCACTTAGTGCTTTACTAGTAGCGTTTCTTTTAAGTAGATCCTATGCGTACCTGTTACTTCGTCACTTTATTGGCAATAAGTATTGCAGGAGCCTCTTGTGCTGAAAAGAATTCTAAAAAGATACCGGTAGCTGACTCGGCCGTGCGCACTGCTAAACCAGCCACCATAGCTTACCTAAGTCAAGATTCCCTTAAGCACTACGTAGCTGAGTGCCCAGCCATTAAACCCAACGCCAAGGCTCGGGCACCCTTCCGAAATCTCGCCTACGATAAAGTGATTGCGTACTTGTACGATGGGGTCGATGGCGAGAGCATAACCCTCATAGTGCAGCAAGAACAACTCGCGTCAACTATCCTGCGTCAGCAGTGCCTGTCGCAACGACAAGTCAACGAAATAACTGACTTGCTAGGGGCACCCACGACGTATGGAGAAGCGCCAGCCTTTTGTTTTTTACCTCATTTTGGATTTGTCTTTTTTCGAGGCACCAAGATTAAAGCCTCCATCAATATTTCCCTGCCCTGCAATCATTTGTACGCGTCGCCTACCATTCCCGCGACCGAAGCACGCCGAATTACAATAAGTAAAGGTGCGACGTATCCAGCCGAGGGCTTTAGCCAGGCAGGTGGGGCAAAGCTCACCAGGTTTATAAAAGAGCTGGGATTTCCAGAAACTGCCGAGTGGCGCTAAGCCAGCCCAGCCATTGGGGTCTCGTAGCGCAGCTTAACCGCCCGGCCAGTTTGCACGTATCAATAGGGCACAGCGCAATTGCTGCCGTCTTTCTCCTTTTCCACTTTCCTCCGTCATGAAAGCCCTCCTCTTCGCCGCCGCTCTGGCTATCACTTCCGGTGCCGCCTTCGCCCAAACCGTAGCCCCTGGCACCACCCCCGGCGCCCAAACCGGTAACCCTTCTAACATGCCCAGCGCCGGTACCACCGATCAAATGTCGACTACCTCGGGCCGCATGGATAATATGTCGAAAGACGACAAGCGTGCCATGCGCAAAGGCAAGAAAACCAAGACCAACGACGGGTCGATGAAAATGAAGACCAAAATGTAAGTCGCTTAAGCAGCCGTGTGGGGCGGGTATCAGCCCGCCTCGTGTAGCCGCCCTGCGCAGCAAGCCTTTGCCACACAGTGGCAAAGGCTTGTCTGCTTTTAGCCGCATGGCCAACAGACGGCGCGAGGATAATTTCTTACTCGCTTACTCACTAGCCGTATGATTTTTGCGCATAAACTTTGAATTGCAAAGTTCTTTTGTTTTATTTGCTCATGCTGCGGTTTGCACGCTGCCAAGTCCGCCGGCAGGCTCAAACTGCGTGGCGGGCTGAGTACGACCTGCTTTTTCTTTCCCTTCCTAAAACTCTCATCACCATGACTATTCCGCAAAGTATGATGCGCGTGGCCCTCGGTACGGCCCTGCTGTTGCTTTTCCCACTGGCCGCTAAGCTTTTCGTAGTGGGCATGGCCTGGAGCGCGTTCGATTTTATAGCGGCGGGCGTCTTGTTATTCGGCGCGGGGTCCACTTTCGTGCTGTTGGCCCGGCTGGGTGATAGCACGCCCTACCGACTGGGCGTAGGGGTAGCGGTGGCCGCCGGGTTGCTACTAGTGTGGGTCAACCTAGCCGTGGGGCTGGTCGGCAGCGAGAATAATCCGGCCAACCTGCTGTATGGTGGGGTGCTGGCCGTAGCCCTCGGCGGGGCCGTAGCGGCCCGCTTCCGGCCGCGGGGGATGGCGCGGGCCATGTTTGGGGCGGCGCTGACCTACGTGGCGGTTACGCTGGTGGCGCTGCTAGCGTGGCCCCCTTCGGCTGCGGTTGCCGAGCCCGCGGTAAACCTGTCCAACGTACTAGCGGCCAATGCGGCTTTTGCGGGGCTGTGGGTCGTGGCGGGCGGACTGTTTCGCCGCGCGGCTGGCCTAGCCCGCGCCTAGGGTAGGGCGGGGAGGTTGACAGCAGTGCGGACCTTGTTAGGCTATGCCCAATGGCAGCAAGAGCCGATAGCGCTGGGCAAGGGCTTGGGGCTGCGAGCGTGAGGTGATAAGCTGGCCGATAGTATCCGAAGTAAAGCGCCGTGCGTAACAGCCCGTGTCATTTCGCCCGTACCTACTATGAAGCTATTACTCATAGCCGTCGCCTGCCTGCTCAGCGCGGCCAGCCGCGCCCAAACCGTATTGCCCTCGGGTGCTGTGGCTCCAACCGGGGCCATTACCCCGGCCGGGGCCCCCGTCACCCCCGGAACCGTGCCGGGGGCCCAGCCGCTCAATACCCTCGACCGGGGCGACGGCGGCAGCCCCCGCGCCCGTCGTCGCAACGATAAAATACCCGGCTTGAGCCGCGAGGATCGCAAGGAGGTCCGTAAGCTAAATAAAGTGCGCTCCAAAGAGGATAAAACCGATAAATAGGGAAGGAGCCAAGGGTAGTTATTCCTTTCAGGCTAGCTGCTGCTCCTTCTATCGTCGTACGCTCATGCCCCACGCTTTTTCGCCGGGGTGCGGGCATATTGTTTTTGACGAGTTGAGGGGGCTTGTGAGGAGTGCGCATGATCGTTCAGTAGGTACGCTAGTGCTACAAGCCAACCTTTACCACGGCAGGGGGCCGCTGGCCGAGAACGTTGCCCCGCTCGGGCCATCGGCCGGTAGAAGGGCCAGCCGGATAGCCTCCGCTGCGCCCTGCGCGGGCGTATCGGTACCCGCAAAGCCGTTGAGGTCGGTGGCTGTGTAGTTGGGGTTGGCCGAATTCACTTTAATGGCCGTGTCGCGCAGCTCGTAGGCGAGTTGCACGGTGAGCATGTTCAGCGCCGCCTTCGAGGCCGAGTAGCCCAACAGGCCCCAGTCGTGCTGCCCCACGAGGGTCAGCGAGCCCAGCGGGCTCGATACGTTGACGATGCGCCCCGCCACCGCCTGCTTTACCAGCGGCAAGAAGGCCTGGGTAACGGCCAGCGCACCCAAAAAATTGGTGTGCATTGCCTGGGCCACGCTGCTTACGTCGGCCGTGCTGGGCGAGCCGTCGCCGGGCACGTTGATACCCGCGTTGTTGACCAGGATGTCGAGGCGGCCTTCCTCGCGTTGCAGGTGCGCCGCGGCTGCGGCTAGCGTCGCCTGGCTGGCCAGGTCTATTTCGAGTAGGCGCACGTCGCCTTCGGCGGCCAGCTTCGCCACGGCCTGCTGGCCTCTAGTGGCCTCGCGGGCGCCGAGGTACACCCGGCAGCCCGCCCGCAGCAGTCCCCGCACTATTTCGAAGCCGATGCCTTTGTTACCGCCGGTGACCAAGGCTATTTTCGTAGTTGTCATATTTTCTGTGGGTTAAGCTCCTTTGGGTAGGAGAGGAGTAAGTACCCCACAAAGGTCCGGGCAGCCAATAGGCGCTAAACTTCGCCAGTCAAGCTATCTATTTTAGATTTCAAACAGGTGGGCTAAATCATATGCGAAAGACGGCTGTCACTGCGAACGGCGCGAGGCAAGCACACCGAAGTGAGCTATTCGGGTGCGATTGCTTCGCGTTGCTCGCAATGACAGATGGCAGAAGGCGGCTTACTCTTTTTAATCAGACCCCCGCCACCGCCAGCCGCCGGAAGTCCCCCGGCGTCTGCCCGGCGTGGCGCTTGAAAAAGGTGCAGAAATGCGCCACGTCGGCAAAGCCCAAACTATCGGCAATCTCGGATACGCTCCACATAGTTTGCCGGAGTAAAAGCTTGGCTTCTTGGGCTAGGCGACGGCCAATGAGGGTAGTGGTAGTAAGCCCCGTCGTCTCCTTCAGCACGCGGTTGAGGTGATTGACGTGCACGGCCAGCTGGTCGGCGTAGTCGGCGGCGGTGCGCAGGCGCAGCGGCGGCTGCGGACTGAGGCGCGGAAACTGCCGCTCCAGCAATTCCGTGAATTGCGTGGCGACCCGCTCGGCGGCGCTGTGCGTGGCCAGCGGGGCCGGAGCCGGCTGAAGCTTCTGCACCAAGTGAATCAGCTCCCAGAGGTAGGTGCGTAGCAAATCGTGCTTATAGGCGTAGCCCGAGCCGAGCTCGCGCAGCATCTTCTCAAAAATCGCCTCGAGCGCCGGGCAGTCGGCCGCAGCTACGTCCCACACCGGGTAGGCTCCGGGCTGAAAAATCGGTAGCTCCGCCAGCCGCACCCCGGGGCGGGCGGGCAGCAGAAAGGCGTCGTCGAACAGGCAGCTATAACCCGTAAAGTCCTCGGTGAGCGGCAGCCAGCGATAAGGCACGCGCGGCGTCACCAGAAACAAGGTGTGGTCGCCGACGTGCGCGGCCTGGTCGGCAAACTCCACCCGGCTGCGCCCGCGGCAGAGCGTGATTTTATAGTAGTCGCGCCGGTTGAACGTCATCGGCGGGGCTCCGCGCAAATCTGCCAGCGAGAACACGTTGAAATGCCCCACGCCCTGACCCATATCTGGTGGCGGCAGCACGCCCCCGGCAGACTCGGGGCCGGGGGCTAGCGCGGCGTAGAAGGTGGCGAGGGTGTTTGGTTTCATGGGTAGTCGAGGTGGAAATGATACCGCTTTTTTCTAACGTAAGCAACGAAGCGATAGAGCTGCTTCGGCAAGCGGAAGCCAGATGAGCATGACAAGCGGTATGCACGTCGGTTGGGGAAAGGATATAAGCTAAAGGCGCGTAGTTTCGGAAGTATGAGTAAGATAGATAGTAAATTTCTACTTATACTGGCGCGAGTTTAGCGCAGCGTAACTCGTGACTCTTTTTTTGGGAGGCTGTGCCTCCCGACGTCAGAATTGCTGCAAAAAGAAAGCTGCTAGCGTAGCATGCCGCTACGCGTCAGCGGAGGTGCAACCTCCGCCTAATAGAAGGCACGAGCTACAAGCTCGCGCCAGTTTGAGGACATAACCTCTCTGAGTAGATTATATGAAGTAAGGTAATGGAAAGCAAGTTGCGCCATATTGGCGCTTTGTTCTTGTGCTAATTTGTGTTTTTCAGTCAAAAAGTCTGATTTTTAACTTCTGCACCCCGTTTGCTAAGTCCATCGTAGAAAACTTCCTCACCCGAAGCACCTACCAAAGCTTAGTAATTCAATGGACTTTAAGAACTTCACCATCAAGGCACAGGAGGCCGTGCAAAAGGCCACCGAGATTGCCGGGGGCAACCAGCAGCAGGCCATTGAGACTGGCCACCTGCTGAAGGCTCTGCTTCAAAACGACGAGAATACCCTGGCCTTCCTGGGTAAAAAAGTGGGCGCTAACATGAACAACGTGAGCCAGCGGCTCGACGCAATTGTGAGCGCCTACCCCAAAGTGAGTGGCGGCTCGCCCTACCTCAGCAACGATGCGGCTGGGGCCGTGCAGCGCGCCAACGCCCAGATGAAGGACATGGGCGACGAATTTGTATCGGTCGAGCACTTGCTGCTGGGTATCCTGGGCGGCAAGGACAGCGTGGCCAGCCTGCTCAAAGACAGCGGCTTTACCGAAAAAGACCTCAAGGCCGCCATCCAAGAGCTGCGCGGCGGGCGCAAGGTAACTAGCCAGACCGCCGAAGACCAGTACCAGAGCCTCAACCGCTACGCTCGCAACCTTAACGAGCAGGTGAAAACCGGCAAGATGGACCCCGTGATCGGGCGCGACGAGGAAATCCGCCGCGTGCTCCAGATTTTGTCGCGTCGCACCAAGAACAACCCCGTGCTGCTCGGTGAGCCGGGCGTGGGTAAAACCGCCATCGCCGAGGGCCTGGCCCAGCGCATCGTGGCCGGCGATGTGCCCGAAAACCTGAAAGACAAAACCCTGATGAGCCTCGACCTGGGCCTGCTCGTAGCCGGGGCCAAGTACAAGGGCGAATTTGAGGAGCGCCTCAAGGCCGTAATCAAGGAAGTGACTGACTCGGACGGGCAGATTATTTTGTTCATCGACGAGATCCACACCCTGATTGGGGCCGGCGGGGGCGGCGAGGGCGCGATGGACGCGGCCAACCTGCTCAAGCCTGCCTTGGCGCGGGGCGAGCTGCACGCCATCGGGGCTACCACGCTCAAAGAGTACCAGAAGTACATTGAGAAGGACAAGGCCCTGGAGCGCCGCTTCCAGGCGGTAATGGTGGATGAGCCGAGCGTGCCCGACGCCATCAGCATCCTGCGCGGCATCAAGGAGAAATACGAGCTGCACCACGGCGTGCGCATCACCGACGACGCAGTGATTGCGGCCGTGGAACTGAGCAACCGCTACATCACCGACCGCTTCCTGCCCGACAAGGCCATCGACCTCATGGACGAGGCTGCCGCTAAGCTGCGCATCGAGCTCAACTCCATGCCCGTGGAGTTGGACGAGGTGCAGCGCCGCATCATGCAGCTCGAAATTGAGCGCGAGGCCATTCGCCGGGAAGACAACAAGGACCGTGAGGCCGTGCTGAGTAAGGAGCTGGCCGAGCTGGGCGAGCGCCGCGACGCCCTCAAGGCTAAGTGGGAAGGCGAGAAGTCGGTACTGACCGGTATCCAGACCGAGAAGGAGAATATCGAGCGCTTCAAGAACGAAGCCGAGCAGGCCGAGCGCCAGGGCGACTACGGCCGGGTGGCCGAGCTGCGCTACGGTAAAATTCAAGAGGCCGAGCAGAAGCTCAAGCAGTTGCAGGACGAAGCCAACGCCACGAAGGCCGACGGCGGCATGCTGCAAGAAGTAGTGACCAGCGAGGACATCGCCGAGGTAGTAGCCAAGTGGACCGGCATCCCGGTGAGCAAAATGCTGCAAGCCGACCGCGATAAGCTGCTGGCCCTCGAAACCGAGCTGGGTAAGCGCGTGGCTGGCCAGAGCGAGGCCATCCGGGCCATTTCCGACGCCGTGCGCCGCTCGCGGGCTGGCTTGCAGGACCCCAAACGGCCCATCGGCTCGTTTATCTTCCTGGGTACTACCGGCGTGGGTAAAACCGAGCTGGCCAAGGCTTTGGCTGAGTATCTGTTCAACGACGAGAACGCGATGGTGCGCATCGACATGAGCGAGTTTCAGGAGCGGCACGCCGTGTCGCGGCTCATCGGGGCACCTCCCGGCTACGTGGGCTACGACGAGGGCGGCCAGCTCACCGAGGCCGTGCGCCGCAAGCCCTACTCGGTCGTGCTGCTCGACGAGATTGAGAAAGCGCACCCCGACGTGTTCAACATCCTGTTGCAAGTGCTCGACGACGGTCGCCTCACCGACAACAAGGGCCGGGTGGCGAACTTCAAGAACACCATCATCATCATGACTTCGAACACCGGGGCCGACATCATCCAGCGCAATTTCAAAAACCTGGATGAGCACAACCCCTTGGAAATCGAGGACATCGTGGACCGCACCCGCGACGAGGTGGTAGACCGCCTCAAGGAGCACATGCGCCCCGAGTTCCTGAACCGCATTGACGAGATTGTGATGTTCCAGCCGCTCCAGCGCCGGGAAATCCGCAAGATCGTGGATATCCAGTTCAAGCAAATCCAGCAGCGCCTGTCTGAGGCCGGCATCCAGCTCGAAGCCACCAACGAGGTGCTCGACTATCTGGGCCGCGAGGGCTTCGACCCGCAGTTTGGGGCCCGTCCGCTCAAGCGGGTGTTGCAGCGTGTAATCTTGAACGAACTGAGCAAGGAAATCCTCGCCGGCAAAGTCAACAAAGACGCCGTGGTGGAAGCCGTTCTCGAAGATGGACAAGTTCACTTCGAGAACGTAGAATTGCCTACCGTTTAAGTTGGATGCGTTAGAAGTAAAAAAGCCCCGCTGGCATGTGCTGGCGGGGCTTTTTTGCTGTTGAGGTAATGCACGCTTACTATTTGCGCAGTGCTTTTTGCTGGGCGCGAAGCTTTTCCATTTGGATGGATTGGACTATATACGTCCGCATGATGGCAGCCTGTGCAAAATACCTTGGCTTCAGTTTGTGACGCAGGCTAGCCGGAATTGGCTTGCCGCGCTCGTACTCATGCTGAATGATGCTTAGTCGAGCGCGACTGAAGGTGCTTAGTCGTGCAATGATTGCGCCGACACCCCCAGCCATAAGCGGAATTCCAGTGGCATACTGCCACGTATCGGGCGGTATACTTTTAGTCTTGGTTCCGTTGACGGTTTGTTGCCCCGGTACCAGCAATGCTGCTCCCAGTGCAGTAATGGGGAGATACCACCACGTGTTCCGACGCTTTGTTGCGAATAGCGATACGAGGGCCCCCGCCGTATCGGCCACGCCAGCAGTTGGTTGATAAAGGGGGAGATACCAGCGGCCAAACGTTTTAGGAATAGAATCTGGAACCGTTACTAGCGGGCTGATGGGAGCTACTACCGGCTGAGTTTGTGCTCGAGCGTTGAAGGTGGTTAAGAGGATGAGAAACAGAAAGTATAATTTATTCATGCAAGTTTGGGTAAAAGCGGCGCAAGATACAGCACACGCTCAGTCTGGGGCGGGGCTAGCGCGGCGTAAATCGTGACTATCCTTGACGTGGAGGGTGCGTCTCTACTGCCGCGCAACGGTAAGCCGCGCCGGGCTTGCGCCTAGTCTGGCCACCTACTCAAGTAATCTTTACAAGTGCCTGGAAGCTACCATTACCATTCGTCATGCTTAGCTGGCGTCCGCTTGTCGAAGCACCTCGGGCGTGGTATTACCTCCTTCGTTGGCAGAAGCGCCCGAGGTATTGCGGCGAGCGGACGCCAGCTAAGCATGACAAACGATAGCGAATGGCTCGGCTACCCACGCCATTTTTCAATAAAAAGCAAAACGCCCCAAATCCTTGCGTAGGATTCGGGGCATTTTGAGCAGGCTACTGCAATGACGATGGCTGGCCCACCGTCACTATTCGGTCTTTACAAACTTGGTGGATAAGTGCGGGGTGCCCGGCGCGGCCTCGTACACCAGTAGGTAATTGCCCGCCGCCAACCGCTGCACATCCAGCGCGGTGGCGGTACTGCCGGGCGCGGCGGCTACGGCAGCTACCAAGCGCCCCTCAAAGCTGTAGATGCTGAGCCGACCCGCAGTTCCGGCTTGCAGCGGGTGGGCCACGGTAAGGGCCAGCCCCACCTGGGTAGGGTTGGGGAACACCTGCAGCAGCGGCGCGGGCGCGGCCGCTTTGGCTGTAGCCAGCACGGTGTTGACTACGAGGCTATTGAGATAATTTTCAAGGTAGGAATAGCCGTTGGCCGCCAGCGCGGCGCGGTCGGCGGGGTCGGTAGGGTTGAGGCCCTGGGTGGTCTCGTAGGCGTCGGGCATCCCGTCGTGGTCGGTGTCGGTGGGGGCGGTGGTGTTGCAAGTCAGTACCTGCCAGGCCACTTGCGACGTGCTGTAGGGCGTGCCGTGGGGATAGCCGCCCTGCACGTCGATGATGGTGCCGGCGCCGTTTTGCACCTCTTGCACAATGCGCTGGTCGATGGGGTCGCGGGTGGGCAGCACGCAGCCCGCGCCGGCCAGCACGGCCGCGTAGGCCGCCGGGGCCGCCTGGGTGGGCAGCATATCGGCCCCGATGGCGAAGGGCTGGAGAACTTTCGACTGCGCAGTATCGCTCAGCGTGCCGCCGCTCATGGCCACGCCGCGCCAGTTGTGACCGCTGACGAAGGCCGAGTTGGTGACGTAGTTGCCCGCGATGTAGTACTGGCCGTAGGGCAGCGCCGGGCTGCTTTGCTTGTAGGGATTGGCAATCATATTCTTGACGGCCACGCCCGCGCTGCTGCCGGTGCCGGTGCTGGGACCCGCTTTGTAGTAATTATTAACCAGGTTGTAATTGCCGCCCTCGCCGCCGTTCACGGTGTAGGCGCCCCAGTCGTAGAGGACGTTGTTGACGAACTCCGCATTCTCCTGCCCGGCGCTGACGGGATTCAAATTGCGCGAGCCGTCGAAGCGCGGGTTGCGGCCCTGCAAGTGGGCCAGCAGGTTGTGGTGAAACGAGGCGTGCCGCCCGCCCCAGATGCCGCCGTAGCCATGCTTCTCAAAATCGGTGTCGCCGGTTTCGAAGTGGTACGAGTAGTTGAGCCCTTCGCTGATGATGTTCCATTGCAAAGTGGTATTGTCACCCTTGTAGCAAGTCAGCGATTCGTCGCCGCCCCAACTGAAGGTGCAGTGGTCGATGATCAGTCCGGTGTAACCGCCGATGGAGTCGAAAGCGTCCTCGTCGCCGCTGCCGTTGACCATGCCGAGGTTCTGGTACTGGTCGCCCAGCCGGAAGCGCATAAAGCGGACAATCACGTTGTTGCCCTTGACGTTAGTCTGCTTGTCGGCCACGCAAATGCCGTCGCCGGGGGCCGTTTGGCCCGCCAGCGTAGTATTGGCCGGGATGCTGAGCTGGGTAACCAAATGAATGGTGCCGCACACCCGAAACACCACCGTGCGGCTGGGATAGGTACCGCTCAAAGCCTGGCGCAGGCTGCCCGCCCCAGCGTCGTTGAGGTTAGTAACCTCAACTACCGTAGTCGGGGCGGCGGTGCTGCCGCGGCCGCCGGTGGTGTACTTGCCTGCGCCCTCGGCACCCGGAAAGGCGGGCAGCTGGGCAAAGGCGGGGCGGGCGGCGAGGCCCAGCAGGGCCAGTCCCAAGCAGGCTGGGCGGGCGTAGAAAGCAGTCATGGAAGTAGGGCAGGGTGGGAGAAGGAGCCGGCGCGGGGGCCAGCCAGCGCGTTTCGGCCGCGAATATTAGCCGATGCGCGGCGCGGCGCGGTGGGGTAATCAGCTTTATTTATGCAATCGATATCGGCAACGTTGCCGGCATCGATTGCGCAAATAAATCCAAGCTAGAAAGCTGCAAATGAGGAAGAAGTGAAGTGATATTGGGCGCATTCCCACTCTTACTCTCCTTCGGTATGTCCACAAGCAGTACCCGACCGGCCCTTGGCCCGGTAGCGCGCCTTCGCGCCTGCCTCACTTTTCTCTTATTGCTGGCGGCCAGTGCCCGGCTGCTGGCCTACGACCTGACCGTGGCCAAGGACGGTAGCGGCGACTACACCAGCATTCAGGCGGCCGTGACCGCCGCGCCCGCCAGCCGCACGGCCGTGTTCACCATTTACGTCAAGGATGGGATTTATAGTGAGAAGGTCATCGTGCCCAGCAACAAGCCCTTTTTGCAATTTGTAGGGCAGAGCGTGGCCAATACCATTTTGACCTGGCACGACGACAACACCACGCCCGACGGCAAGGGCGGTACGCTAGGCACCGGCGGCTCGGGTAGTATCGTGGTGAACGCCACCGACTTTTCGGCGCTGAACATGACGTTCGTCAACTCCTACGGCGACGGCTCGCAGGCCGTGGCCGTGAGCCTCTACGCCGACCGCGCCGCGTTTAAAAACTGCCGCTTCCTGGGCAACCAGGATACGCTGCTCACTTACGAGAGCGGCGGCGCGGTATCGCGGCACTACTTCCGCGACTGCTACATCGATGGCAACGTAGATTTTATCTTCGGCAACGCCATTGCCATCTTCGACAACTGCGTGATCTACGCCAAGACGCGGGTCGTAAACGCGGCAACTTCCTACATCACGGCCGCCAATACGCCTGCTACCCAGGCCTACGGCTACCTGTTTCGCCAGGCCCGGATTCCGTCTAACGACGGCACCACGCTCTATTACCTGGGTCGGCCCTGGCAAAACTCCACCGGCTTCAGCACCGCCGCCGGCACGCTGGCTAATAATAAAGTGGTTTTCTCCCGCGCTAAGCTGGGCATCAACGAAATCCAGCCCGCTGGCTGGGCTACCTGGGACGCCGGTACCGACGTGACCAAAATCACCAATGCCGAATTTCGCAGCACCTACTTCGACGGGCACGCGGTGAGCACCGCGCAGCGCGTGAGCTGGGCCAAGCAATTCGCGCCCGCCGATACGCTGGACTACAGTATCGCCAAGCTATTCGGCCTCGGTACCGGCACGGCCAGCGCCACCGGCGCACCGGTAGCCGCCGCCTGGAACCCGACTGCGCTGGGGGCGGAGTTTGGTACCTACCGCGCGCCCGACATCGCCGTGGCCAACCTGCGCGCTACCAAAGGAGCCAGCCAGACGACCATTCAGTGGAACATCAGTTGGGCACTGCCGGGCATCAAGTACGACTTGCAGCGCTCGGCCGATAACAGCACGTTTACGACCATCAGCTCGCAGACGGCCGCCACCGACTCCCTGTATAATTTCTCGGCGACCGATGCGCTGCCGGCCGCTGGCACGAGCTACTACTACCGCGTGGTGGCGGCCAAGGCTGGCCTGGCTACCCACACTACGCCCAGCATCGTGGTATCGCGGGTACCCACCATTACGACGTCGAGCAGCTCGCTGGCTGCCTTTACCCAGTACACTACCGGCACCTCGGCCGTGCAGACCTACACCGTGACGGGCGTTAACCTGACCGCCAATCTGGTACTCACGCCCCCGGCTGGCTTCGAGCTCTCGACCAACGGCGGCACTACCTGGAGTGGCAGCGCCGCGCCCATTACCCTAACGCCCACCAATAATACGCTGGCCAGCACGACGGTCAGCGTGCGGCTCAACGCGGCGGCTACCGGCGCACTTAGCGGCAGCATCACCCACGCGAGCGCTGGCGCCGCTACCGTGAGCGTAGCCGTGAGTGGCAACCGCCTCGCCACGGCCGCCCCGCAGTCGGACCCGCTGGCCTGGTGGCCGCTCATTCGGAATAATCAGGACAGCGCGGCCGTGCGCTCGGCCCGCCTCGTGGCGGCGGCCCCCGCGCTCAAGGCGCTGTACCTCTCCAACGGCACGACGCTGAGCACCATCCCGGCGTACTCCACCGCCTACGGGCAGGCGCTGGGAGCTACCAGCAACGGCGATGGCACCTGGACTGCCGTGGGCGGTACGCTCAAGCGCAACTACTACGAGCAGTTTGCCGTGACGGCCACCGCCACCGGCGCAGTACGCCTCGATTCGCTGCTGCTCGCATCGGCCTTCTACAACACCAGCTCCAACACCAAGCTGGCCGTGGTGTACTCCAAATCGGGTTTTGCAACCGATTCCAGCGACGTGAGCGGGGGGAAGGGGCCGGGCCTGACCAACGCGGCCTACGGGGCGTTTGGGGCACCCATCACCTTACCCAACCAACCCAACGGCCCGGCCACGACCTACCGGCTCGCGCTCAACGGGAGCGCGGGCGTCACGCTGGCCGCTGGCCAAACCCTGACTTTGCGCCTGTACTGGGCCTGCGGCAGTACCGGCACTCCGCGCTACGCCATGCTCAAAAACGTTGTGCTGAAAGGTGCGGCCCAGGTGGTTACGGCCACGGCCAGCGCCCTGGAATCGGCCATGCAGCTGTATCCCAACCCCACACCCGACGGCCGGCTGACGCTCAGCCTGCGCAACTACCGCGAGCCCGCCCAGCTCAGTATTCACAACGCCCTGGGGCAGCGCGTGGCCCAGGCCACGGTGCCAGCCGGGGCCGCCAGCCAGGTGCTCGACCTCTCGGCCCTGGCGCCCGGCGTGTACACCGTGCAGGCCCGCACACCTAGCGGTCCGCCCGTGGTGCAGCGGCTGGTGCGCCAGTAGGGGAAAGCCCCGCCCCCGCGCGAGAGAAGTTAGTAGCTTCTGTTTAGAAATTTGCTGGCTACTA
Source organism: uncultured Hymenobacter sp. (assembly GCA_913778455.1). Lineage (GTDB taxonomy): Bacteria > Bacteroidota > Bacteroidia > Cytophagales > Hymenobacteraceae > Hymenobacter. The sequence continues at coordinate 28,680 of CAJYVK010000029.1, forward strand.
GCTGAAAACTATTAGCTTAATTAAAGTATCCCTTTTCCCGCAGGTGAGGGCTGGGAGTAGGATTAAGGTTCCTGCTCCCTTCCCTCGTAAGCGGCGCGCGCCGTTATTTTGCGGGCTATGTCCGTCTTTACTACTTACCTTCAGCTGGGGTTCCTGCATATTTGCAGCTGGCAGGCTGCCGACCACCTCACGTTTTTGCTGGCACTGTGCGCGCCTTACGTGCTGGCCGATTGGCGGCGCGTGGTGGCCCTGGTGACGAGTTTTACGGTGGGGCACTCCATTACGCTGGCGCTGGCTACGCTGGGCCTCGTGGGGGTGAATGCCCCGCTCATTGAGGCTTTAATTCCGGTCACCATCATCCTCACGGCGCTGGTCAACATGAAGCAGGCGGGGCCGGCGCTGGCCCGGCACTCGTCGCGCCGCGAGCCGCCCGTGCTCTGGGCCGCGCCCAACGCCTTGGCCGCCGCCTTCGGCCTCATTCACGGCCTGGGCTTTTCGAGCTACCTGCGCGAGTTACTGGGAGCCAAAAGCCGCCCGGTGACTGAGTTATTGTCCTTCAACCTGGGCGTGGAGCTGGGTCAGCTGCTGGTGGTGAGCATTATCCTGCTGCTGGGCTTCGTGCTGCTGCGCATCGTGGGCGTGGCCCGGCGCGACTGGGTGCTCACCGTGAGCGGCGCGGCGCTGGGCGTAGCCACGCTGCTTTTACTGCAAATGGCGAAGTAATCGCCGCAACCCGGCGCGTATCTTCGCCGCCTTTAGCTACTGACTTTCTTTAATTTTCTGCTTATGCGCATTTCGCTACTGGCCGCCGGGCTGGGGCTGTTGCTGGCCCCGGCAATTGGCCGGGCTCAGAACACCAACTCCGGCACCGACAAATTTGCCCAGCTCGGCACCGAGCTGCCCACGCCCAACGAGTACCGCACCGCCAGCGGGGCCCCCGGCCCGCAGTACTGGCAGCAGCGCGCCGACTACAACATCAAGGTGACGCTCGACGATGCCAAGCAGGCCATCACGGGCTCCGAGACCATCACCTACACCAACCTCTCGCCCGACGTACTCACCTACCTGTGGGTGCAGCTCGACCAGAACATCCTGGCCAAAAACTCCATCACGGCGGCTACCAACGTGGGCCAGGTAAGCAACGGCCGCCTCTCGTTTCAGGAGCTCGACAGCCAGCTGGCGGTGGCTGACTTCGACGGCGGCTACAAAATCGCGGCCGTGACCGACGCCAGCGGCAAGCCACTGAAATACACCATCAACCACACCATGATGCGCATCGACCTGCCCACGCCCTTGCGGCCCAAGCAGGCGATTTCGTTTGGCGTGAAGTGGAGCTACAACATCAGCGACCAGCTCAAAATCAACGAGCGCAGCGGCTACGAGTACTTCCCCGAGGATAAGAACTACCTCTACGAAATCGCCCAGTTCTACCCCCGCATGGCCGTCTACTCCGACGCCACCGGCTGGCAGAACAAGCAGTTCCTAGGCAACGGCGAGTTTACGCTGCCCTTCGGCGACTACCGCGTGAGCATTACCGCGCCCGCCGACCACGTGGTGGGGGCTACCGGTACGCTCCAAAACCCCGATCAAGTGCTTACGGCCGCTCAGCGCCAGCGCCTGGCTTCGGCCAAGAATGCCAAGAAGCCGGTACTCATCGTGACCCAGGACGAGGCCATCCAGGCCGAGGGCAAGCGGGCCAGCGGTACCAAAACCTGGACTTTCGCCGCCAAAAACGTGCGCGACTTCGCCTGGGCCAGCTCGCGTAAGTTTATTTGGGATGCGATGCAAATCACCCAGAGCGGCAAGCCCGTGCTGTGCATGAGCTACTACCCCAAGGAGGGTAACCCGCTGTGGGGCCAATACTCCACGGAAGTAGTAGCCCACACCATCAAGACCTATTCGAAGTTTACCATTCCCTACGCCTACCCGGTGGCCATTTCGGTGCACGGGCCGGTGGGTGGTATGGAGTACCCGATGATCTGCTTCAACGGCGGCCGGCCCGAGAAGGACGGCACGTACTCGGCCGACCGGAAATACGGGATGATTTCGGTGATTATCCACGAGGTAGGGCACAACTTCTTCCCGATGATTGTGAACTCCGACGAGCGCCAGTGGACTTGGATGGACGAGGGGCTCAACACTTTCTGCCAGTACCTCACCGAGCAGGAATGGGAGCGCAACTACCCCAGCCGCCGTGGCGAGCCGCGCGACATCGTGAACTACATGCGCACCGATAAGAGCCTGCAAACCCCGATTATGACCAACTCGGAGTCGGTACTGCAATTCGGCAACAACGCCTACGGCAAGCCCGCTACGGCCCTCAACATCCTGCGCGAAACGGTGATGGGCCGCGAGCTCTTCGACCACGCCTTCAAAACCTACGCCACCCGCTGGGCCTACAAGCACCCGCAGCCGGCCGATTTCTTCCGCACCATGGAAGACGCCTCGGCTGTGGACCTCGACTGGTTCTGGCGCGGCTGGTTCTACGGCACCGACCGTTGCGACCTCTCGCTCGAAGGCGTGAAGTACTACCGCCCCAACACCCGCAACCCGCAGGTGGAAAGCACGCGCCTCCAAAACGAGCGCAAGGCCCAGCCCGCCAGCCTCTCGGCCCAGCGCAACGCTACCGACATCAAAACTACCCTCGTGGATGAGAAGCCCGAGCTCAAGGATTTCTACAACAGCTACGACCCGCTGGCCATCACCAGCGCCGACCAGCAGCGGTACAACCAGTACATCAGCTCCCTCAGCCCCGAGCAGCAGCAGCGCCTCAACGGCAATCTGAACCTCTACGAGCTGAGCCTGCGCAACGTGGGCGGCCTCGTAATGCCCGTGGTGCTGCAAATGACCTACGACGACGGCAGCACCGAAACCCAGACCATCCCGGCCGAAATCTGGCGCAAAAACAATGAGCAGGTTACCAAGCTCATTGTGTCGCCCAAAAACGTGGTGTCGTTCGTCATCGATCCCCTGCAACAAACCGCCGACACCGACCTCAGCAACAACGCCTACCCGCGCCAGCCCGTGGCCTCGCGCTTCGACCTGTTCCAGGCCGGCCAGGGCGGCAACAACGCCCAGCAGCCCCGCAACCCCATGCAGGCAGCCAAAGAGCCGCAAATCGAAAAGCGCGAAAACAAGCCCAACCCGCAGTAGGGGAGGAGTTGGTATAACCTGATAAAAAAGCGCTGGCCGGTATCGGCCAGCGCTTTTTTTATGGGCTAGCCCAGGTGCTGCGTTTCTTGCGCTTCGTATGAAACCCGCCACCCTGCCCGTCCTGCCGCTAGCTGCCTTTCCGGCACCCGAAGCCACCGAGCCCAGCCCGCGCCGGCCTTACTACGCGCAGCGCCTCGAAACTCACGCCGCCCGGTTTCCGGGCGTGAGCGCGCCGCACGCGCACGACTTCTACTTGTTACTGTACATCACGCAGGGCAGCGGTTCGCATACTATTGATTTGCAGTTGTATGAATTGCGGCCGGGAGCGCTGTTTTTCCTGGCGCCGGGGCAGGTGCACGGCTGGGAGCTGAGCGCCGACGCGGCCGGCTACATCGTGTTTTTCGAGGCCGGGTTTTATCAGCGGCGATACCCGGCCAGCCGCTTGCAGGGCTACCCGTTTTTCGACCCTGGCCACCTGCCAGTATGTTACCTGGCACCTGCCGATAATGCCCTGGCACCCCTGCTAGCCCAGTTGCGGGCCGAGGCTGGCCCACCCGCCAGCCCCGACGACGAGGTAGTGGCGGCCTACCTCTTCTTAATTCTGGAGCTGGCCGCCCGGCACTACCCCGAACTGCCCGCTGCGGGTACCGCGCTGGGCCGCCAGCAGGTGCGCGAATTCAGCCGCCTGCTCAATCAGTACTTCCGCACCCAGAAAACGGTGGCTTTCTATGCTGAGCAATTGCATATTACGCCCAATCACCTCACCGCCATTTGCCAGCGCGTGGTGGGGCACCCGGCCCGCGACCTCATTCTGGCCAGGGTGATGGCCGAAGCCCAGCGCCAGCTCCACCATTCGGCCGGTTCTATTGCCCAGCTAGCCCAGGCGCTGGGCTACGACGATGCCTCGTATTTCAGCCGGGCCTTCAAAAAGCACGTAGGAGTAACCCCCGAGGCCTTCCGGCGGCAGCGTTGATTTGTGCGGTGTTTGCCCGCGTGCGGCTCTGTTGGTGGGTACGGGTTGCTGGTACTTTTGCCGCGCCATCTAGCACCCCGCCGCCTATGTCCACCTCCGACTCGCACATCGAATCCTCCACGCTGGCCCTGCTGGCTCTGCGCTGCCCGCGCTGCCACAAGGGACATCTCTTTAATTACCCCGCTACCAATCTTACCAAGTTTACTGACATGCCGGCCGAGTGCCCCGTGTGCGGGCAGACGTACGAGCCCGAGCCGGGCTTCTACTTCGGGGCCATGTACGTGAGCTTCGGCTTTGCCGTAGCCATCTTCCTGGTGTGTGGCGTGGTGCTCTACTACCTGGCTAATGACCCCGAGCTGTGGGTGTACGTGACTACCGTAGCGGTCGTCACGCTCGTCTCCACGCCGCTGGTGTTTCGCTATTCGCGGGCGCTGATGCTTTATTTATTCGGCGGTGCCCGCTACGACTCCAAGTGGGCTACTCGCTAAGCCGTAGCGCAGATTTTTAGCCCACAAGTACCGCATTTCTGCACTCGCCGATTAGCAAGTCCGCGCTGCGGCTTGGCTCCACTAAAGCTCCGTTGACAAGTCAGCGGAGCTTTTTTTATGAGAAAAAAATAGTGGTTGTGCTTACAAATTAGATGCTTAGCGGATTAGGCTGATCTACGTAGGAGATTAATCGGGGTAGTGGGCCAGGCTAAAGCAGCCGGTTGCCCAGATTGGTCATGCGCAGATAACGGCTCCCCAGTCTTCTGCGTACAGAGTAGTCGCCTCACCACGCGCTGCCCGTATGCATTCCGACGACTCCACCCCTGGCGCTCCCCAGTCCGCGCCGCAAGGCCCTTCGCGCCGTTCCTTTCTCAAGCAAACTGGCGGCCTGCTAGGCGTTGCCCTGGCCCCGCCCATCGCCGGCCGGGCCGAGGCTATTGCCGATAAAATGGCTCCCGCCAGTCCCATTCTTTCGGGGCAGACCAACGTCAGCCTCACCATCAACGGGCAGGCCAAAAACCTGCGTATCGAGCCCCGCACCACCCTGCTCGACGCCCTGCGCGAAAACCTTGATCTCACGGGTACCAAAAAAGGCTGCGACCACGGCCAGTGCGGTGCCTGCACGGTGCACGTCGATGGTAAGCGCGTCAACTCCTGCCTCACCCTGGCCGTGATGAGCCAGGGCAAGCAAATCACCACCATCGAAGGACTGGCCAAGGGCGAGGAGCTGCACCCCATGCAGGAAGCCTTTCTCAAGCACGATGGCTTCCAGTGCGGCTACTGCACCCCCGGCCAGATTATGAGCGGCGTCGCCTGCGTAAAGGAAGGCCACGCTACTTCCGACGACCAGTGCCGCGAATGGATGAGCGGCAACATCTGCCGCTGCGGCGCCTACCCCAACATCCTGGCCGCTGTGCGCGAAGTGGCGAGCAAAGCGTGATGTAGCGCGGACTCTGCGAGGCCGCGCATGCAGAATACGGGTTACTACACCACGATTTTCATTCGCGGACTCGCAGAGTCCGCGCTACTGTATGAATAACTTCGCCTACACTCAGGCCGCTTCGACTAAGGAAGCCACCACGGCCAAGGAAGCCGATAAGCAGGCCGCCTTCATCGGCGGCGGCACCACGCTGCTCGACATTATGAAGTCGAACATCGAGCAGCACACCCTGCTGATTGATATTAATAAGCTCGCGCTGCTGGGCATTACCAACGCGGCCGAAGGTCTGCGCATCGGGGCGCTGGAGCGCATGAGCGATGTGGGTGAGCACCCGCAGGTGGTGCAGAACTACCCGGTTATCTCGCAGGCGCTGCTGGCCTCGGCCTCGCCGCAGTTGCGCAACATGGCCAGCATGGGCGGCAACCTATTGCAGAAAACGCGCTGCGGCTACTACCGCGACACGGCTTTCCCGTGCAATAAGCGGGTGCCCGGCTCGGGCTGCCCCGCCCAGCAGGGCGACAACCGCAACCTGGCCATCTTCGGCACCAGCCCCAGCTGCATCGCCACCAACGCCTCCGACCTCGCCGTGGCCCTCGTGGCCCTCGAAGCCAAACTCACCCTCGAAAATCCCAAGGGCGCAACCCGCACCGTGCCGCTGGCCGATTTTTATAAGCTGCCCGGCTCCACGCCGCACCTCGAAAATCACTTGCTGCCCGGCGAATTAATTACGGCCATCACGGTGCCCGCCGCCGCGCACGCCCGTAAGTCGCACTACCTCAAGGTGCGCGACCGGGCCAGCTACGCCTACGCGCTGGTGAGCGCGGCCGTGGGACTCGACGTACAGGGCGGCACCATTCGCTCGGCGCGGGTGGCGCTGGGGGGGGTAGGCACCGTGCCCTGGCGCGTGCCCGCCGTGGAAAAAGCCCTCGTGGGCAAGGCCCCGACCGAAGACAACTTCCGCGCCGCCGCCGCTCTGGCCGTGCGCGACGCGCAACCCCGCGAGCACAACAAATTCAAAGTGGAGCTGGCCCAGCGCACGCTGGTTCGCGCCCTGGTGGAAGTCATTTAACAATTAACAAGTATCATTTAACAGGCTAATTATCACTGAGCGGGTAAGTAGTCTGCGCGAATGAGTCTGCTAATTGTCGCACCCTGGTGGCTGCCTGAAAAGAGTGTTAAATGTTAAATGATAACTGTTAAATGGACACAGAGCCCCAATTCTTCGACCAGCCCGGCGGCTACGTAGGTAAGCCGCTCGTGCGCGTGGAAGGCCGCGAAAAAGTAACAGGCAAGGCTAAATACGCCGCCGAGTTTGCGCTGCCCGGCCTCACCTACGGCGTATTTACGACCAGCCCCATTGCGAAGGGGAAGATTACGCGCATCGACACCTCGGCGGCGGCCCGTGAGCCGGGCGTACTCGCCGTGCTCACTCACCAAAACCTGCCCAAGCTCGCCAAAACGCCCAACGATCCGCAGGGTAAAAAGGACATCGGCGCCCCGATGGGTTTTCTGCCCCTCACCGGCGACGAGATTTTCTACGCCGCCCAGCCGGTGGCCCTTGTGGTAGCCGATACCCTGGAGCACGCCACCCACGCCGCCACCCTGGTGCAGGTGAGCTACCAAAAAAGCGAGCCGCTGGCCAATTTCAAGCAGCCCAAAGCGGAGCTATTCGACCCCGAAAAGGTGCAGGATGGCAAGCAGAAGGGCCACACCCGGCGCGGCGAGCCGCAGGCCGCTTTTGCTAGTGCGCCCATCCAGCTTACGGCTACCTATAATCACCCGGTGTACAACCACAACCCCATGGAGCCGGGCTCAACCACGGCCCACTGGGAAGCGCCTGATCGCCTCACCATCTACGAATCGACTCAGGGCGTGACGCGCACGCAGTCGGCCGTGGCCGCCATGACTGGTATGCCCCGCGAGCAGATCCGGGTGATTACCAAGTACCTCGGTGGAGGCTTCGGGTGCAAGGGCGCAACCTGGCCGCACACCATCCTCACGGTGCAGGCGGCCAAGGCTGTGGGCCGCCCGGTGAAGCTGATGCTCACCCGCGAGCAGATGTTTACGAGCATGGGGCACCGCGAAGACCAGGAACAGGTGATGCAGTTGGGAGCTACCGCCGACGGCAAGCTGACCTCGCTCGTGCACACCAAGAAGTCCACGACTTCGCCCTGGGACAACTACGCCGAGCCTAACTCTAAGATTGTGGACTTGCTCTACGCCAGCCCAACCTTTGAGAGCAGCTACGAGCTGGCGCGGGCCAATGTCATGACCAGTACCTTCATGCGTGCTCCCGGCGAGGCCCCCGGCTCGTTTGCCATCGAGTGCTCGATGGACGACCTGGCCTACCGCGTGGGCGTGGACCCCATCGAAATCAGGCTGCGCAACTACGCCGACCACGACTACGGCACCGGCCAGCCCTGGAGCAGTAAGAGTCTGAAGCAGTGCTATGCCCGCGGGGCCGAGCTCTTCGGCTGGAACAAGCGCAACCCCAAGCCGGGTGCCACCCGCGATGGCCGCTACCTCGTGGGCATGGGCATGGCTTCGGCCAGCTACCCGGTGCATAATTCGTCGGGTACGGCCCGGGCTCGCCTCTACGCCGATGGCCACGCCGTGGTGCAGGCTGGTGCTACCGACCTCGGCACCGGCACCTACACCGTGATGACGCAGGTCGCCGCCGATTCGCTAGGTTTACCCATTGAAAAAGTGCGCTTCGAGTTGGGCGATACCCTACTGCCCACGGCCCCTAATTCGGGTGGCTCGGTGGCGGCGGGTACGGTATCGTCGAGTGTGTATCTGGCCTGCCAGGATGTGTGGCAGAAGCTGATTAAAGCCGCCGTAATTGACCGTAAGTCACCGCTCTACCGCGCCAAGCCCGAAGACGTGGCCGTGGAGAAAGGCCGCCTATTCCTGAAGAAAGACCCCAAGAAAGGAGAAGCGTTCGGCGAGCTGATGAAGCGCGGCGAAATGACCGACATCGAGGGCATGGCCCAGGGCAAGTATGGCTCGGGCTACGAAGACACCGCCGCTGCCAAAAATGCCGACCCCACCCAGAAAGATCAGGCCGGCCACCACTCCATGCATTCGTTCGGGGCGCACTTCTGCGAGGTGCGGGTCGATATGGATTTAGGTACCATCCGGGTGAGCAAGTGGGTGAGCGTCATCGGCGCGGGCCGCATTTTGAACGCTCAAACCGCCCGTAGCCAAATCATCGGCGGGGCCATCTTCGGCATCGGCTCGGCCTTGATGGAGGAAACCATCCGCGACCAGAACTTCTCGCGCTATACCAATGCCGATCTCGCCGGCTACCACGTGCCCGTCAACGCCGACATCCCCGACATGACCGTGGAATTTGTGGAAGAGCACGACCCCCACATTAACGCGATGGGTGTGAAAGGCATTGGCGAAATCGCGATGGTCGGCGTGGCCGCCGCCGTGGCCAACGCCGTGTACCACGCCACCGGCAAGCGCCTGCGCGACCTGCCCCTCACGCCCGATAAAGTACTGATGGCCGGGCTCAATAGCTAAAGGAGTTATGAGTTAGAAATTATGAGTTGGGGGTGTGATAGGCTACGCAACGGATAAGCCATTGCGCCATCTAAGCCTAGCTACAAATTTCTGGCTATTGAAGCTGTTCAGAAAGTCCTACGCATCCCCCGGCGTTCGTCATGCTTCGCAAGCTCAGCATGACGAACGCCGGGGGATGCGCAAAGAATGCGTGCGGGAAATTTCCTGCGCAGCTACCTAAAAATTGTCATTGCACCAACTCATAACTTTTAACTCCTAACTCCCCAAAGTGCACAACGATCCCATTGCTACCGTGGGCCTGCTGTTGCTGGCTGCTGGCTCGTCGTCGCGGCTGGTCCGTCCCAAGCAATTGCTTCATTACCAAGGCCAGACGCTGTTACGCCGGGCCGCCGAGGTAGCCGCTGCCAGCCCCTGCCGCCCGCTCGTACTCGTAACGGGTGCCCTGCACGACGAGCTACTGCCTGAAATTGACGGATTACCCTTCCACGTGGTGCGCAACGACGCCTGGGCCGATGGCATGGGTGGCAGCATCGCCGCCGGCCTCGCCGAGCTCGAAACCGCCGCCGAAGCTCCCAAAGTCGATGCCGTAGTGGTGATGCTGTGCGACCAGCCCCTGCTGAGCGAGGAAATTATCGGTCAGCTCATCGTGCAGTTTCAGGCCACCGGCCAGCCGGTGGTAGCCTCGGCCTACGCGGGTACGCAAGGCGTGCCGGCGCTCTTCAGCCGCGAGATTTTTCCGCAGCTGCTGGCGCTGCGTGGGGCCAGCGGCGCCCGCGAGCTACTTCAGCAATATACCCACCTGCCTACCGTAGATTTTCCCGGCGGCACCATTGATGTTGATACCGAAGCCCAGTATGCGGCCCTAGGGTAGCGTGAGGTGCTGATTTTACAAAGTCGCCTGGTGGCTGGCCTCTCCACGGAAGCGGGCCAGCCACCGGGCGCTTTTTGCTTTGCTAGCTGCCCATGATTAGCTCGCGGCTCAGGGTCGCGCCCGCCAGGTTGCCCGCCGCGATGGCCAGCGCCAGCTGCGGCAGAGCCACGCTGCAATCGCCGGCCGCGTACACGCCCGGCACGGTGGTGCGGTAGCTGGCGTCGGTGCGAACGAGTACCTGCTCCGTGATCTCGCAACCTAGCTGCGCGGGTAGCTCGCTGGCCTGCTGCCACGGCAGGCGGGCGTAGAGTATGGGCAGCGGCCAGGTGCGGCCATCGGCTAGGCGCAGGGCGGTGAGTTGGCCATCGGTATGCAGCAGCTCGGCCACGGGCGTTTGTACCAGACCGATGCGGTGGGCATCCAGCAGCTCGTGCACCTCGGGGCCGAAGGTGGCCGGGCCGTTGGTGAAAATGGTGAGTTGGTGCGACCAATTGAGTAGCATCTTTACTTGGTGCTCGACTTCGGGGCCGTTGTTCCAGATGCCCGTGGGAAGGTCAGCCACCTCGTAGCCGTGGCAAAAGGGGCAGTGAATCACCGATTTGCCCCAACACTCGGCAAAGCCGGGCACGGGCGGCAATTCGTCGCGCAGGCCAGTAGCCAGCAGCAGCCGGCTGGCCGCGAAAGTGCCGTGCGTCTCGGTAGTCACCTCAAACGAGCCATCGGGAAGCTTGGCGGCGGCGGTGGCCTGGGCTTCGAGCAGTTGCACGGTAGGGTAGGCGGCTACCTGCTGGCGGGCGCGGGCGGCGAGGTCGGCGGGCGCGTCGCCGTCGTGCAGTAACAGGTTGTGGGCGTGGGGCGTGAAGCGGTTGCGTGGGCGGCGGCTATCGAGCACCAGCACTGAGCGCCGGGCGCGGCCCAGGGCCAGCGCCGCGCTCAGGCCGGCGTAGCTGCCGCCGATAATGAGTACGTCGAACATAGGAATAGGGGAGGGCCGACTGTTTTGCCGGGGCTCCTATCCAAAGTTAAGCCTTATTTCTTATTTTGAAACAATGTTGCATAATGTGGGGCCAAGTTCACTCGCGTCCATCCTATTATCATGTCCGTCGTCTTCCCTCGTCCGTCATGCTGAGCTTGCGAAGCATCTTGCTCGGTTCGTTGAGCGTCGTAGCCCTAGCGGTGCGAGCAAGATGCTTCGCAAGCTCAGCATGACGAACGTGTGTTTTGAAAGAAGAGAGCGCTACCCTGATTATGCCTAAGCCGCCACCGCTGCTACGGTTGCAGCTAGCTCTTGGCAGGAATGTTATTTTTGAGGTGTTTCGATTTTCCCTTTCCGCGCAATGGCTGACAAACCCACCACGCCGCCCCCGGCCTACTTCCTCTCCCTTAGCCTGGAAAACGTGCGCAGCTTTGGGAAGAAGCAAACGATTTCCTTCGCGCGGGCGGATGGCCGGCCAACGCAGTGGACGATTATTTTGGGGGATAATGGGGTGGGGAAGACTACGGTGTTGAAGAGTTTGGCCGCTTCTACGAATAAGGTCACATTCAATAATGGTTATGAGGCGTATGGCTCGTATTTTGACTTCGATTGGGAAAGCAAATGGTGGCCTGTTAGGGATTATGACAAAGGAGCAACACAAATAAGAACTCGTGTGCAAGGAGGAATAAGATTGTGTGAGTTAAATGGGGATGTTATAGCTGGTGATTCTAGGATTTATTTGACTCGTCGCAATAGTTCTATTGCGGGCATTAGTATAGACTTTGAAGGATTTAGGTGCTATGGATATGGTGCCGGTCGCACCACCGGCAACTCCACTCTCAGCGAAGCCCCCGAAACTGCTGACACCTGTGCCAGCCTCTTCGACGACCGAGCCGACCTACTAAATCCCGAAGAGTGGTTTCTCTTTGCCGATTATCGCATAGCCAGAGACAAAGACCCGCTTACTACTCAAAACTTTGAGTTAATAAAAGAGGCCCTCCTCAAAATAATGGAGGAGGGAGAAGTGACCGACTTAGAAGTGATACCGCCGGGGCTACCCGGCCGCGGTAGCCCCCGCCAGGGCGTGCGCTTCAAAACGCCCTACGGCTGGGTACGCCTGCGCGACATGAGTCTCGGCTACCAAACGCTGGTGGTATGGCTCACCGACTTGGCCGACAAGCTATTCGTGCGCTACCCCGACAGTAAAAATCCGCTCGAAGAGCCCGCCATCGTGCTCATTGATGAAATCGACCTGCACCTGCATCCCAGCTGGCAGCGCAAGCTGCTGAAGTCACTGAGCGAGATTTTCAAGAATACCCAATTCATCGCCACCGCGCACAGCCCGCTGGTAGTGCAGGCGGCCAGCGATGCTGAAGCCAACGTGGTGCTGCTGAAGCGCGAAGGCGACCAGACCATTGTATACCAGGGCCACGATCTGCCCGACGTACGCCGCTGGCGAGTAGAGCAGATTCTCAATAGCGAGCTGTTCGACGATACCCCGCCCTTATCGCCGCAGACGGAGGCCGACCTTGCCCGCCGCAACGAACTGCTACTCAAAAAGCGCCTCACAAAAGCCGAAAAGGCCGAGCTGGCGCAACTGGAACAAATAATCGCCGCGCAGCCCGTGGGCAGTACCGGCCCCGAGCGTCAGGCCGAAGACCTGCTAGCCCGGTTGGCCCGCAACCTCGGCCCCGAAGGTTTATTAAGGTAGCCCGCCGATGATTCGAATAACGAAAAGCCAGCCTGCGCCCGCACCGTTGACCACGCGGGGCACTCGGCACTTAAGCAAGCTGCAAGCCACGCAGGCCGCTGACCCCGCCGCGTGCCAGGTACCGGGTAATAAGCTGTTGGAATCGCGGGACGGCATCTACAACGACTCGCAAGTGAAGGCTCGCCTTTTGAGCGACCAGCACCGGAAGTGCTGCTACTGTGAGTCGCGTCCTACCAGCGTGAGCTACGGTGATGTAGAGCATTTTCGACCCAAAGGTGGCTACCAGCAAGTGCGTGGCGGGCTGCTCCACAAACCCGGCTACTATTGGCTAGCCTACTCCTGGGATAATCTCTATTTCGCCTGCCACCTCTGCAATCAGGAATTTAAGGGTAATTATTTTCCGCTACGCAACCCTGCCGGACGTGCCAAATGTCACACTGACTCGCTGGCCCAGGAGCAGCCGCTGCTGCCCGACCCGTCTACTGAAGATCCGGCGCGCTACCTCACGTTTCGACAGGATGCCATTATGCCCAGGCGAGCCAGTCGCCGGGGGCAAGCCTGCATTGAGGCATTCGGTCTCGATCGGCCCGAGCTAATAAGCCGCCGCATTGAGCACCTCAAGCGACTGATGCACGCGCGTATTATCGGTGGGCTCGACCTATCGCTGCCACTCAATGCGATGGCCACCCAGTTTTTGCAGGAAGCGCGGCTGTCGTTGGATGAAGGGCGGATGCTGGTGGCGGATGCCCGCCGCATTTGGCTGGAAGCCGCGCTTGATACCGCCGAGTTTGCCGGTATGGTGCGGGCCAACTTTCCGCACCTGCCTACCGTCTAGCCAGCCGGCCGCTACCTTCGGGGCCATTCTTTCTTCACGACTCATTCTATGCAGCCTACTGCTACCGCCGCGCCCGTCGAAAAAGACAATAAGCGCATTACCACCGGCTGGACGTTCTACGACTGGGCCAACTCGGTTTACCCGCTCGTTATTACCAGCTCGATTTTTCCGATTTATTGGGGTGGTATTACCAAGGAAATCAACCCCACCGACATGGTTGATTTTCTGGGCTTCCAGGTGCCGGGTTCCTCGTTGCTGACCTACGCTATCTCGGCGTCATTTCTCATCATTGCGCTCATCAGCCCGTTTCTGACCTCGCTGGCCGACTACTCGGGGCGCAAGAAGCTGTTCCTGCAAATCTTCTGCTACATCGGGGCCGCTAGCTGTGCCGGGCTGGCGTTGTTTACGAAGGATACGCTGACAATGAGTACGTTTATCTTCATCGCGGCTACGGTGGGCTTTAGCGGTAGCATCGTGTTTTATAATTCTTACCTACCCGAAATATCCTCCGAGGAGAAGTTTGACTCGCTCTCAGCGCGGGGCTTTTCGATGGGCTACATCGGCTCGGTGCTGTTGCTGGTCATCTGCCTGGGCATAATCATGGGGCCGCACATTGCGGGTGGGCCGGAGGGCGTGGCGCTATTTGGCATGACTACCGGTACCGCCACGCGGCTCAGTTTTTTGCTCACGGGGCTGTGGTGGATAGGTTTCGCCCAGATTCCCTTCTTCACGCTGCCGCCCGATACCGGCCGCCCCGCCGATGCGCCCGTTTCCCAAGATGGCTGGTTGCTCAATGGCTTTCGTGAGTTGGGCAAGGTGTGGGATCAGCTCAAGCAACTGCCCAATCTCAAGCGCTTCCTGCTGGCCTACTTCACCTACAATATGGGCGTGCAGACGGTAATGTACGTGGCGACTATTTTCGGCGACAAGGTATTGCAGCTGGATAGCACCTCTCTTATTGTTACCATTTTATTGCTGCAAATCGTGGGTATACTGGGCGCGTGGCTGTTTGCCAAGCTCTCGGAGCGCATCGGCAATACGCGGGCACTGAGTTGGGCGGTGTTTATCTGGATGCTCATCTGCATCGCTGGCTATTACGTGCAAAAGGGCTGGAGCTTCTTCGCGCTAGCGGCCGTGATTGGCCTCACGATGGGGGCGGTGCAGAGCTTGTCGCGCAGCACGTATTCCAAGATCATCCCCGAAAATACGCCCAACACGGCCGCCTTCTTCAGCTTCTTCGATGTCGTCGAGAAGCTGGGCATCGTCATCGGTACGCTCTCGTTTGGGCTGATTGGCCAGCTAACCGGCTCCATGCGCAACAGTATTTTGTCGCTCATCCTGTTCTTTATCGTGGGCCTGGGTTTTCTACTGACCTTGCGCGGCAAGAAGCTCCGCGACGAAGGCGCGGGGGTGCTGCCCCCGCCGCCCGCCTCGGCGGCCGCCGAAATGAGCCGGCCGTAAACGGTGGGGCCAGCTTGCTACCTTAGCGCTCCACCTTATTTTCAGTAATTATGTACACTGCTTCGCTACAGCAGAATTTCTTAGCTGAGCTTACTCACGAACTGGCTCAGACCCGCCGCGTGCTGGAGCGCGTGCCCTTCGAGCAGGCTGATTACCGGCCCCATCCCAAGAGTATGACGCTGTGGCAGCTAGCCACTCACGTTGTCAACCTGCTGGCTTTCAAAACTCTATTTCTCACGCACGATAGCCGCGACTTTCTCGATCCCAACGCGCCCAAGCCCGGCCCCACGCCTACGAGCCACGAAGAGCTGTTGGCTCGCTTCGAAGAATATAGCGACCTGCTGCGCCGCGAGCTGCAAGCCAGCGACGACGAAAAGCTAACCCAGAATTTTCGGCTGCACCGGGGCGAACACGTAATCTTTGATCGGCCTAAAGGCACGGCCATGCGCATTATGGGCCTCAACCATAGCATCCACCACCGCGGCCAGCTCACCGTGTATCTGCGCTTGCTCGACGTACCGGTGCCCGGTCTCTACGGTCCCAGCGCCGACGAGCAATAGACTTGCTGAATAAGCAACGTCCGTCACCCGGAGCATACTGCGTATTAAAGACGCAGTATGCTCCGGGTGACGGACGTTTTTGTTATTTTTTGATAAATACTCGCCGACCGCCTATCCACGTCTGCTGCACCGGCGCGTTGCGCAATTGCTCGTTGGGTGCGGTGAGCAGATCAGTTTTGAGCACCACGAAGTCGGCCAACATTCCGGGCTTTATCTGGCCTTTGCGCCGGTCCTCGAAGGCGGCGTGGGCAGCCCAGGTGGTCATGCCGCGCAGGGCCTGCTCGCGGGTGAGGGCATTGTTCATCTGGAAGCCGCCCGCGGGGTAGTTTTTAGCATCTTGCCGGGCTACGGCGGCGTGGTAGCCGTAGAGCGGGTTGATGTCTTCGACCGGAAAATCGGACCCCAGCGCCACCTGACCGTACTGCTTCAGCAGCTCCTGGTAGGCATAGGCGGTGGGTAGGCGCTTGGCTCCCAGCCGCTCACCGGCCCAGTACATATCGGAAGTGGCGTGGGTGGGCTGCACCGAGGGCACGATGTGGTACTGACCAAACTTGGGCATATCGGTCGGGCTCACTACCTGCGCGTGCTCGATGCGCCAGCGACGGTCGGGCTGGCCCTTGAGGGCCGCGCCGTAGATGTCGAGCAGCAGCCGGTTGCTGGAATCGCCGATGGCGTGGGTGTTCATTTGAAACTTGGTAGCCGCCAATTCCTGGGCTAGTGCCCGGTAGTAGCCCGGGTTTTGCAGTAGAAAGCCCGACTCGTGCGGCCGGTCGGTGTAGGGAGCCAGCAGCGAGGCCCCCCGCGAGCCCAGCGCCCCATCGGCGTACACCTTGAAGGAGCAGATGGTGAGATTGTCGCTGAAGTACGGGCCTTTAGGCAGGTAGTACGCCTTGTTTTCGGGCGTGGGGTTGAGCATAGTGTAGAGGCGCAGGTGCAGCTTGCCAGCCTGCTGCATGGCGGCCATGCGCTCGATATCCTCGCGGTTGAGGCCGGCGTCGGCGAGGCTGGTGAGGCCCACGGCCAGGCAATTTTGCTGGCCTTGCAACAGGGCAGCCTCGGCCTCGGCGGGGCTGGGCTCGGGTATGTTGGCGGCCACCAGCTTTACGGCGTTGTCCACGAGCAGGCCGGTGAGGCGGCCCTGCGCGTCGCGCCCGATCACGCCGCCGCTGATGGGCGTGCCAGCCGTGACGCCCGCCAGGTCGAGTGCCTTTTGGTTGACCAGCGCCGCGTGCCCGTCGATGCGGATCAGAAATACCGGCACATCCGGAAACAGCGCGTCGAGCGTATCCTTGGTGGGGAAGTGCCGGCCGGGCCAGTCGTTCTGGTCCCAGCCCCGGCCGGTGAGCCAGGTCGCGCCCGGCTGCTGCCGATGGTGCTCGGCAAGGCGGCCCACCGTTTCGGCCCACGAGCTGGCTCCCACGAGGTTGGCCGAGCGCAACCCCAGCGCGTAGCGGTAGAAGTGGCAATGCGCATCATAAAAGCCAGGGTATATAAATTGGCCACCCGCGTCCACCGTCTGCGCGGCCTGGTAGCGGCCCTGTAAATCGGCCGTTTTACCCACATCTACGAAGTGCCCATCGCGCACCGCAAAGGCCTCCACTTTGCTAAAAGCTGAGTCTACCGTGTACACCGTGGCGTTGGTTACGAGCAAATCGACGCGCTCCCGCTGGGGTCCGCAGCTAGCCATCGCCAACGCAACTCCCACAGTTAAAGCACTCCCAAGTTTATAAGTAAGTCGCATAGTACAAAACAGTACGCAAAGTTCCGGAACGAACCAAGCCAACAAAGCTAACCTATTCACCGAGAACGAACCAGCCATGGCATCCACCCCAAACCCACAGGAGTTTAAACAGCCATTAGCCAAGACCAAGGAAACTATTCTCCCTGCGCCCAAGCCATGCAGCGAGTAAAAAAATGCTTCGGCGAGTGGAAGCCAGCTGCGTATAGCAGATAACCCAAAAAGAAAGCCGCCCAAAGGGCGGCCTCCCAAAAAGAAACTCCAACACCAATCAGCTAATCAGCCCGCCGCCGCAGGCCAGCGGGCGTATCCCCGAAATCCGTTGAATCCGTTAAATCTGCGGTCTATTCGAATTTCAGGTGTTTCACCGACTCGCCCGAATTCTTCAATTCCAGCAGCGATTCAATGCCAATCGTAAGGTGCCGCTTCACAAACTCGGCCGTCACCTTCGAGTCCGACTCGGCCGTTTTCACCCCCTCGGGCGTCATCGGGTTGTCGCTCACGAGCAGCAGTGCGCCGTGCGGAATATCATTCATAAAGCCTACCACGAAAATGGTCGCCGTTTCCATGTCCACGGCCAGGGCGCGTACGCGGCGCAGGTAGTCTTTGAAATCCTGGTCGTGCTCCCACACGCGGCGGTTGGTGGTGTACACAGTGCCGGTGTAGTAGTCCAATTCATGCTTCTTAATCATCGACGAAACCGCCCGTTGCAGGCGGAACGACGGCAGCGCCGGGATTTCCTTGGGCAGGTAGTCGTCGCTGGTACCGTCGCCGCGAATGGCCGCGATGGGTAGCACGAGGTCGCCCAGCTTGGTTTTCTTCAGGCCGCCGCATTTGCCCAGGAACAGGGCGGCTTTGGGCTTGATGGCTGATAACAAATCCATGACCGTAGCGGCCATCGGCGAGCCCATGCCGAAGTTGATGATGGTAATGCCGCCCGAGGTAGCCGACTGCATGGGCTTGTCGGTGCCCCGCACTTCTACCCCAAACTGCTCGGCGAACATGTACACGTAGTTGCTGAAGTTGGTGAGCAGGATGTACTGCCCAAAGTCGCTCAGCGGTACGCCGGTGTAACGTGGTAGCCAGTTATTTACGATGTCTTCTTTGGTTTTCATATCAGTGGCGAAATGGTGGAATTGTGAAATGATGAGTCGGTGAGTAGTAAGTTTTGAGATTGCTGAGCAAAACTCATCACCTCATCACTCACCAGTTCACCATATGAAAAAAGCCGCCTACCCGGTGGGGTATGGCGGCGCGAAGGGTACGAAACCCGGGCGAAATGCGACTGCCAAACCCATACCTTTGGAGGTGATGCAAGCGTTGGACCTGCCGCCTTTCGACCACAAAATTAGGCAAAATTCTGCAAATGCCCTCGAAATCTGGGATGAGCTGCGCCGCAAGTACGTGGTGCTGACTCTCGAAGAGTGGGTCCGCCAGCACGTGGCGCACTACCTGCTGCGCCAGTTGGGCTACCCCCGCGGCCTGCTGAGCCTGGAGCGTGGCCACCGCTACAACCAGCGCCAGAAGCGCACCGACCTCGTGGCGCTCGGCCCCGACGGTCGCCCGCTGCTGCTCGTGGAGTGCAAGCGCCCCACGGTGGCCATTACGCCGGCCGTGGCGCAGCAGGCGGCCACTTACAACCAGACCATGCGTGCCCCCTTCCTGTTATTAACCAACGGCTTGGTGCACTACTGTTGGCGGGTTGATTTTGAGCGCGGAACGAATGAGCGGCTGGCCGAAATACCGACTTACTTGAACGCCATAACGGCGTAGCGCTTTTCGCTCATAAAGAGTTGCGCTTTTATTTTTTAGCGCAAACCTCATTGAAGTATTTGAGCGATTTAGCATCCCCTAAATCGGCCGCGGCTTTGATGTCCTGACAAGCCCCAGCCCGATCGCCACTAGCCATTTTGGCTTCTGCCCGGTTTGTAAACGCATTGAGATAAGCCGGAGAAAGTTGAATAGCGTGCGAGTAGGCTTGAATAGCTTGGTCGTATTTCTTTAAGGTGAAATACATGTACCCGATATTATTTTGCGCAAACGGATTGTTTGCGTTGCGGGCTAGACTTTTGGTATAGTATTCTATAGCTTTGAGCGGGTCCTTTTTGCCTTCGTAAACAAGCCCAAGGTTGAAAAGTGGAATGCCCCAGTTGGGTCGCAGGCTGAGCGCTTTTAATAAGTCGGCCTCCGCTTCGTTATACTGGCGCAACTTGATGTACGTCTGCGCTCGGTCATTCCAGCCTGCTTCGAAATTGGGTCGGAGGGTGACGAGGGTAGTGAAGTCGGCAATAGCCCCTGGAAAATCGCCCGCTAGCTCTTTGGCCGCCGCCCGAGCATAATAGACTTCCGCTGTCTCGGGGGAAAGCTCAATGCACCGGCTTAAATCGGCAATCGCACCCTTGTAGTTACCAATCTGGCTTCTCAACTGCCCGCGATTGAAATAATGCTGTGGCCCGGGGTCAAGGTTTATAAAAAAAGTCTCGTCCTTGATTTTGAGTCGCTTGTATTTCCATTCGGAGGTATCTGGGCGAGCCGCAGTACTGTAGTTCGCGTTTTGTCCGAAAGCAAGGTTGGTTAGTAATAGGAGGGGTAATAAGTATTTCATTTGCAGAGCTAATCAGCTTTTATGGCCATCGTCATTCGTAGGAGAAACTACGAGTGGCGTAAGCTGCAGCCATACGCATCACCAAGCCTCCACAGTAACCTGCGGAGGCTTGGTGATACCTCAGATTGTCTGCTGGCTAACTAAAGGGTATAAGCCGCTTTCAGAAACTGCGCCGCCGTTTCGGGCTGGCGGCCGAGCAGCTTCGCTAGGTCGGTCGCCGGGAAGTCGAATTCGCCCTGTGCCATTGCCACGCAGAAGCCGGCCGTCATCTGGATGGCCTCAGCGGGTACGCCGGCGGCCGTAAGGGCTGCCTTGAAGGCCTCCGTATCGGGCGATACGTACTGAATGGTTTTGCCCGACAAGTCGCTCAGAATCCTGGCAATGTCGTGGAACGAATACGACGTGTCATTGCTGATTTCGTACGACTGATTTTCGTGGCCGGAGCCGGTGAGTACGGCCGCCCCGGCTGCGCCCATGTCGGCGCGGCTGGCGTAGGGTACCCGGCCCTCGCCGGCGGGCAGGTAGATGGTGCTGGTTTCAAGTACCGGCCCCATGAAGAGCGGCAGCACATCGAGATAAAGCGCGTTTTTGAGGATGGTGTAAGTCAGGCCCGATGCCTTGAGTAGCTTTTCGGTAGCCAAGTGGGCCTCGGCGATGGGCCAGGCGGCCGACGAGCCGTCCTCAGTTTTGCGCTGGAAGCTGGTGTACACCACGTGCTGCACTCCGGCTTCCTTAGCGGCGTTCACGGCGTTGGTGTGCTGCGGCACGCGGTTGGGTATGTCGTTGCCCGATACCAGAAACAACTTGTCAACGCCTTGAAAAGCAGCCACCAGCGAGGCATGGTCGTTATAATCACCCTGCTTTATGGTCACGCCCTGCGCTTGCAGGTCGGCGGCTTTGGCGGGGTCGCGCACCAGCACGGCCAGGTCGCCGGGAGCAACAGTTTTCAGGAGATTTTCGACTACGGCCTTGCCGAGGCCACCGGTGGCGCCGGTTACGAGAATTTTGCTCATGATGAAGTAAACAGGCAGGGGGCATCAGGCCCCGAGTTAATAAAAATGCAGTACCGGTCCGGCGATAAAGGCCAGGCCCGATAACCCGACAAAGGTCGGTATCTTTGCTTACCAAAAGTGAGCAGCTACCTCCAGGTAAGCGCTCACCTCCACGTAACCACCCCGACTATGCCACCCGTCAGCATGGGGCACTGCCTCACCACCCTGCCTTCGCTCCGCGACGCTCTCGACGTCGTGAGCGGCAAGTGGAAACTCATGATCCTAGTCGCCCTGGCCACTGGCCACCAGCGCTTTCGCGACATCGAGCGCAGCATTCCCGGCATTTCGTCCAAGGTGCTGGCCAAGGAGTTGAAAGATTTGGAGCAGCACCAGCTCGTGCGACGCACCGTGCAGGAAGGGCCGCCCGTGCTCGTTACCTACGAGGTGCTGCCCTACGCCGACACGCTCGATCCCGTCATCTTCGCCCTGCGCGAGTGGGGAATAAACCACCGCCGCAAGATCATGGGTGCCAGCAGCGAGGTATAAAAAAAGGCCCGCCGGACGAGCGTCCGGCGGGCCTATGTAGCGCGGACTCTGCGAGTCCGCACCAAGGGCAGTCGATACTGTAAGCTAGCCACATCCTGCGCGGATTCGCAGAGTCCGCGCTACGTGCACTTACACAGCCGCGCCTTCCAGCACGGTTTCTACGTCTACCAGGGGCAGGTTCCAGGCGTCGGCAACGCCTTTGTACACTACCTCACCGTGCACCACGTTGAGGCCGAGGCGCAGGGCCGCGTCGCGGCGGCAAGCTTCCTGCCAGCCGAGGTTGGCGAGCTTCACGGCGTAGGGCAGGGTGGCATTGGTGAGGGCCAGGGTGCTGGTGTAGGGCACTGCGCCGGGCATGTTAGCCACGCAGTAGTGCACGACATCGTCGATGATGAAGGTCGGGTTTTCGTGGGTCGTGGGCTTGCAGGTCTCAATGCAGCCACCCTGGTCCACGGCCACGTCTACGAGCACGGTGCCGGGGCGCATGGTCTTGAGCATGTCGCGGGTGATGAGGTGCGGAGCCTTGGCACCCGGAATCAGCACGGCACCCACGATGAGGTCGGCCGTTTTGATGGCCTCGCGGATGTTGTACTCGTTGCTGTACACCGTCTGCACGTTAGCCGGCATGAAGTCGTCGAGCTCGCGCAGGCGGTTGAGGCTGATGTCCATGATAGTCACCTGCGCCCCGAGGCCGGCGGCGATTTTAGCCGCCTGCGTGCCTACCACGCCGCCGCCCAGCACGAGCACGTGCGCGGGCTTCACGCCGGGTACGCCGCCCAGCAGGATGCCGCGGCCTTTCAGCGGCTTCTCCAGGTACTTGGCACCTTCCTGCGGAGCCATGCGGCCGGCCACTTCGCTCATCGGAATGAGCAGGGGCAGGGCACGCGAGGGCAGCTCCACGGTTTCGTAGGCCAGGCAGATGGCCTTGCGCTCAATCATGGCGTGGGTCAACTCCTCGCCGCTGGCAAAGTGGAAGTACGTGAACAGCAGTTGGTTTTCCTTGATGAGCGGGTATTCCTCCGCGATTGGCTCCTTTACCTTGATAATCATCTCCGACTGCTTGTATACGTCGGCGATGGTGGGCAGCAGCGTCGCGCCGGCGGCTTCGTACTCGCTGTCGGCAAAGCCCGAGCCTTCGCCCGCGCTGGCTTGCACGAAGAGCGAGTGGCCGTGCTTGCGCAGCTCGGCTACGCCGGCAGGCGTGAGGCCCACGCGGTTTTCATTGTTTTTAATTTCCTTCGGAACGCCGATAATCATAAAGTAGAGGAGAGAGTGGTGGATGAAAAACCCGCCGTAAAGATACGCCCGAGAGGTGCAGCCGTGAGGTGGTGAAACGGTGAGTGGTGAAATAGTGAGATGGTGAGTGAATGAACGTGTCGAAGTGACAGCCTACTTCAACTAACCATTTCACCCCTCATTATTTTATCACCGCTATTTCACCACTCGCCAGCTCACCATTTCACCGCTCATCAACGCACTATTTCACCATCGCGAGTAGCCCGTGCACATCGAGCGGGCGGGTGTACATGGTGAGCTTGCCATCGGGAGTGGTGGGCCACTCGGCGCGGGGGCGGTCCCAGTACAGCTCCAAGCCATTGCCGTCGGGGTCGTTGAGGTAGATGGCTTCGCTCACGCCGTGGTCGGACGCCCCGCTCAGCGGGTAGCCGGCTTGCAGCAGGCGGCGCACCACGGCGGCCAGCCCGGCCCGGTCCTTATACAAGATGGCGGCGTGGTAGAGGCCCGCCACACCCTCGCGCACGGCCGGCTTACCGCCCCGGCTGTGCCAGGTGTTGAGCCCGATGTGGTGGTGATAGCCGTCGGCGGAAAGAAAGGCCGCCGAGCCCATGTCCACCATCACTTCGAAGCCCAGCAGGCCCTGGTAGAAAGCCAGCGCTTTTGGTAGGTCGGTGACTTGCAAGTGGATGTGGCCGATGCTGGTGCCGGCGGGGACAGCATAGGGAGTTGAGTGAGCGAGG
>CAJYVK010000030.1 GCA_913778455.1 uncultured Hymenobacter sp.
CTGGCCGGCGGCGGGGCGCTGCCCGACATCGGCCTGTACTGCCTCAACACGGCGCGCTTCCTGCTGGGCACCGAGCCCACCGAGGTTTTTGGCTACTCCTACAGCTCGCCCGGCAACCCGCTGTTCAAGGAAGTGGAGGAAATGATGTCGTGGCAGATGCGCTTTCCCGGCGGCGTGGTCGTCGATAGCATCACCCACTACAATACCCACGACTCGCGCTTCTACCGCGTAAACGCCGAGCGTGGCTGGCTGCACCTCAACAACGGCTACGCCTACCGGGGCCAGCAGCTGCAAACCTCCCACGCCGAGGGACCAGCCAAGATGGAAAATCACATTACCATCGGCGCCAAAAATCAGTTTGCCGCCGAGATGGACCATTTTTCGGCCTGCATCCTGGAAAATAAAAAGCCCCACACCCCCGGCGAGGAAGGTTTGCAAGACCAACGCATTATGGAAGCCATCTACCAATCGGCCCGCGAAGGCCGGCCGGTGAAGCTGCCAGCCGTGACGGGTACTGATATGTTTCGCGGCCCCGAGCCTACGGCGTAGCTTGTGATAAACTACTCTGTCATGCTGAGCTTGTCGAAGCATCTTGCTCTCTTCACTGCAAGCTCAAACAAAGCGAGCAAGATGCTTCGGCAAGCTCAGCATGACAGACGTTATGGAATCAAGGCTTTCCACACGACATGAGTGTAAGGCTTAATATACTTATTAAATGAAGCCAGAAATCGCGAGCGTTTGGATTTCGCCCGGTCCTGACGCTACCATATCGCCCGAAGAAGCGGCTGACTGCAATATCGATGTTATTGTAACGTTCTCGACTGGCGAGCGGTACGTTGCAACCTTTTTTACTTATCAAAATATTACCAGCCTCACCAACAAGAATCGCTTAACCGGCGAATGGCTAGGGGGCCAGTATTTCTGGGCGACTGATATGATACTGATTGATAGAATCGACCCGGTATTAATCAGGCAGGTGATCGACAATTTGATAAGTGACGATTATTGGCCGGCCGCTTTCACGCGCATCTCCCCGGCCGCAACAGACACCGACGACTAATCAATCACGGCCCGGGGCCTAACCCTTCGTCCCGCACTCGGCGCAAAACTTCTGCTCGGGCTTGAGGCCGGTACCGCAGTTGGCGCAGAAGCGCTCCTGGGTTTTGGCGGCGGGGTTGGCGGTGCCGCAGCTGGGGCAGAATTTTTGGTCGGCGGCGAGCTTGCCCTGGCAGCTAGGGCATTGCAGCAGCGCGCCGCGGCTGTAAAAGTCGATGTTCTGGGTGTAGTCAGTGGCCCGGGTTTTGGTGCGAATCTGCTCGCGGGTGGCCTGGGCCTGGAGCGACCGCAGCGACTCCTGCTCGTCGGGCGCGCAGGCTTCGCAGAGGCCGGCGCTGGCGTTCCAGCACACGTCGGGGCACACCCAGTGGCCGCAGTGGGTGCACTGCTTGAAGCTCTGCTTGCCCTCGGCCACGGCTTTTTCGAGGGCCTCGTCGTGGGCCTTGCCGCCCACGGCCCGCTGAATCTGGTACGTCGCGTTCTCAACCCCGCTCAGGCCGCCCAAAAAATTGCTGGCCGCGCTCAGCAGGCTACCCGCGATGCCCAGCGCATTGGGCTGAAAGCGCGACATGTACCCGTTGCGGCACTGGTCGCAGTGAAATTTAAACTGGAAGCCTTTGTCCGTGGAAAGATCGTCGTAGTTGGCGACGAATTGAATCATGTTGCTCATGATGCAAACAGGGAAAGAGTGAAAGCGCAAATGTAGGAGGGGTCGCTACGGTTGGCTGCATCGCCTATGTGCCAGAACCGTTACACCTTAAGCTACTGCCAGACTTGGTATCCGTTGTACTAGTAGACTACTAAAAGCTGTAGTGCATTATGCTATTTGAGGACGCATCACATCGCTTTTAACAAAGAAAGGAGTGCAGCTCACGTACGTCCTTCAGGCGCTGATTGATGGGCCATAAAGAGTCGTTAATTAGAGTGTAAAAGCAAGTCTTTTTCCAAAAGCGCGGATTTGCGCCCTGAGCCATTTTTGCCGCTGCATGTACCGATTGGCCGTGCCGAAGCTTCCCCTAGCTGTTTGTTGTCCCTGCTTCTAATCGAATTCTCTTTTGTACGCCCCAGTAAAGTAGGAAGCTCCTACAGCCCCCGTGCTGCTAGCATGCGGGCTAGCGGAGTGCCTGGGCGCACGAGGGGGCGCAGCTCGCGATAAGGAACAGCAATAGATATAATGCCGCATTTTACCGGTCCCTCATACGCCGCTTCCAGCCCATTCCAGGTCAAACACATGCCCGCGTCCGGCCTAGTTGTTAGCAATTGGTACTTGCTTAAGCAGATATCAACCAGGCCGCTCGACAGAAGATGGCGGACCAGCATTGGTCGCAACGACCTTTCGTAGCCGGGGCGCAGTTGGCTTTCAACCGTCAGCGGCTGGCCGCGCACGAGGTCGAAGAGAAAACTGCTTAGGCCGTCCCCGCACACAGCATCTGCGTCAGTTGACGTACAGTCGTAATTCCTCTGGTAGCTAAACAGCCCATAGTCGTTGAGCCGCACGCACACGTGGGCTTGCGTGGCAGCCAAAGAGTCCCTCTCGGCCGCTAACTGCTCCAGCCGAGCCTTCGGGCTGGGGTTGAGTTGGGGACGTAGCCGCCGAGCAACCATTGCCGGGACGGGCAAGAAGAGAAAGTCGTACAACAGGCTGCCACGTGCGCCATCGGTGTACAACACGGTGCGGACGCCGTAGCGCACGGCGCCGTCGTAGCTTTCGCGTAGCACGACGCGACGGTGCTGGTGGTCCTGCTGCCACAGGGCGTTCAGCACCGGCCCCCCCGGCCGGCTAAGCAGTTGCCATTCCCCCGCTAGGCCTGCGTCAAGCGAGTTAGGGAGCACGTTCAACACCAGTGAACCGGAGGGCGTCTGGTGCCCAGACAGATCGTAGTCTGGTTCGCGCCGGTGTAGGTAGAAGCGCCCCCAAACCGACTCGGGCGAATACCACTGTAACTCGGCCGTAGCGGGACGGCCATCTATCGTGCCCACGTAGCGGTGTACATGGAGACTCGGCCGCTGGACCAGGGTGCGCACCTGCCATCCTATGCGTTCTGCCTCCGCAGTGGCGCGGGGCTTGCGAGCCGCGGGGGCTACCTTAGTGGACGTAGCCACTGGGGGAGTGGTTTCGACTGTCGGGGCTGCAGCAGGCGGCTGCGCAGGGTGGCCGAGCCACCGTAGAGCCGCCTGATAAGCGCAAGCAAACAGAACCAGCCAGACGGTAGTAGCCAGCAAAAACCGACGATTGGAGGAGGTAGACATAGACGCAAACTGCCACGGCTAGCAAGTTACGCGAGGCCCCGCACCAATTGGCCCGCTCTCGGCGTAGGCTAGCCCAGTTCCAGCAGGAGACCGGCATCATTTTCACCACCCAAGCCAGCGTCTGACGAGGCAACGGCTTATACCCGGGCCTTACGCCGAGCTAATGAGCTAGTCCGATTGCTGTATGATGGTCAAGAGCCGACAGAGCCATTCCAAGACTGGCAGAGAGAGCAAGAAACCTACTGATGCTAAACTGAGCCCTTATCCTCAGCAAGGAGTCATTTTAAGAAGGACAATCACGAAATGCCTCAGCCAGTGGCGGCAGGCGTTCTTATTTGGCGTGACCAGCTTACTTCCCATCACTCAGTGCAAGCCCGCCCTGATTGTCTGCTGTAGGGCGGCCATTTCACCGTAGCCTGTTATTTTCGTTAGCTCGTTGCCTGAGCTGTCGGTTAAGATAAGCACTGGAATCGCCCGTAGACTTACCTGCTGCTCGACTTGTAGTCGCTGGTCCTGCGCCATGATTACCTGCGGCCAGCTCATCTGCTCCTCGCGCAGTGCGGTGCGCCACCTGGCCTGGTTCTCATCGATTGAAATACTGGTCATATGCAGCCCTTTCCCGTGGAAGGCGCGGTAGAGCTGCTTGAGCGCAGGAATCTCGCGGCGACAGGGACCACACCAGCTTGCCCAGAAAACGAACAGGTTGAGTTTAGCCTTCGCATCGAGGATACTGTGGCGCACTTGGTTAGTGTCCGCCAGGGCGAGGTCGTGGTACGGAGCACTCGTCTCCTTTCTCGTCGTAGCGTAGAATCGCAGGTCTCGCCCGACGCGAGAAGCCTGCAACGGTGGCTCGAACAGCGCAAACAGGTCGGCCAATTCTTCTTTTGAATAGCTTTCCTTATCCTGCACAATGCCCTTGAGCAGAAAATACGAGGCGGGATGCTGCTGAATTAGGCGCTTGAAATAGCGCAGCCTGCCGGGGCGATGGGTAGGGTCACGCGTGGTAATGTAACCAAAGTCTTTGTTCCTCAATTGCTGAAAGAGCGCGTTGTCTGGGCCGGCAGCGAGGGTGAGCAAGGCGGGTAGCTGGCCGGTAATCTGCGCCCCTTCTGGACCCAGAAAAAACGCATCGGTACCGCTCACCGCCTCGCCCTTCGCTTCGGGTGTATTTAGATAAACTAAACGCCGAACGTAGTGCCAGTCTTTCTGGGTGCTATCCGGATAGTGGATACTGGCCAAAAACGGGATGAACGCCGTATCGGCCGCTAGCTCAAAAGTGAAGTGCCCGTTGGTCACGATGGCCGAGTCAACGACTCGTTTCCACTCATAAGCATCGGTCAGGTAGATTTTGCCGTCGGGCAAGTGCTCGACCACTCCTTGTATTCGAATTGGGTGCGCGGCTTGGTTCTGCGTACAGCTAGGCAGGGCTAGCGGAAGCGTGCAGCAGGTAGCCAACAGGGCAAGGCGTTTCTTGCCAGCTAGCCACTTGAATAAAGAGAAAAAATGCATTATGCAGGAGAAAGCCAGCCGGCTGCGTACCGCTCGTCGGCAGGGCGCACGCGATAGCTGTAAGTAGTGAGTTGGCAGCCCGGCCTCTTCGGCCGGGGCGGCCACTGGCTTCGCTCGCGTAGGTCTACCAAGGCCCGGGACGAAAGTATAACCGCGGCAAGCTTACGACGCCAAGGCCGGATCTGGTACTTTTTAACCTGCTTCTACCATTAGCTTATTACCAGGGCACGACGGTAGCCACAGCTATTAAGCAGCTACGTGCCGAGCAACCCGCCCGGGCGGCAAAACCGCCGCCAACTCCGGGTTCGTCCCACGTTTGGGGGGCGTGGGATAATATTTTTCCGGCCCGGCGAAGCGGCCATCAACCTTTGGGGCACTTATTACTCACGTGGCCCTTATGCTCACCGCTACCCGCTTTTTCTGCGTCCCCGTCTTTCTCTTGCTGCTGGCCGTGGCTGGCACCGCCCGCGCCCAGGCCCCGGTCGCGGGCACCGTAGCGGATGCCGCTGGTCAGCCCCTACCCTTCGCCACCGCCGTACTGCTGCACCTGCCCGACTCAGCTCTGGCGGCCTCGCAGACCACCACCGCGCAGGGCACTTTTCGCTTCGAAAACGTGGCCGCTGGTCGCTACTGCCTCAAGGGCCAAGCGCTGGGCCACGCGGCCGGCCGGGTGCTGGTGACGGTAGGCCGCCAGCCCGTGCAGGTGCCGCCGCTGCGGCTGGCCGCCACCGCCACAGCCCTGCGCGAAGTGGTGGTGCAGGGCCGCCCCCCGGTGCTGGAGCAGCACGCCGACCGTACCGTGGTCAACATGGACCGCCTCAACACGGCCGGCGATAACGCCCTGGAAGCCCTCCGCAAAGTACCCGGCCTCACGCTCGACAAAGACGAGCACCTTATTTACCGGGGCAGCGGCAGCGTGCTCGTGCTCCTTGACGGCAAGCGAACCTATCTGAGCGGCGACGCGCTGAGTACCTTTCTCAAGAGCCTGCCCGCCGCGCAGCTAAGCCAGGTAGAGCTCATGCCCAATCCGCCCGCCTCGCTCGACGCGGCCGGCACGGCGGGCGTCGTCAACATCCGCACCAAGCGCAGCGTGCTCCCGGGCCTGACGGGCACCCTCACCGGCACGGCGGGCAAAACGCGCTACGACCGGGCCAGCGCCGGGGCCAACTTGGCGTACAACGTGGGCCGGGTGCGCAGCTTCGGCCGCGCGGGCCTGGCGTATTACGACACGTATAACGACTTGTCGATCACGCGCCTGATTCGGGACACTACGTTTTTCCAGCGAAATTACTGGCATCCCGTTGACCGGGATTTGAGCTACGCCGTTGGGGCCGACGTAGCCCTGACCAAGCGCCAGACCATTGGCGGCCAGGCCCGCGGCAGCTACGGCACTTCCGACACGCAGGTGAATAGCGAGTCGGTGGCCTCCGCCCCCGACGGCCGCCCCACCAGCCGCCTGGCCATGAGCAATCCCAAAACCGGCTTCGCTCGCGACCTGGCCCTGAACCTGAATTACCGCCTGGCCCTCGATACCCTCGGCCGCGAACTGACGGCCGATGCCGACTGGGTGCAAACCGCCGACGACGCCCACCAGGATTTTCTGCTCCTGACGCCCCCGCCCACCCGGGCGCCCGGGGCCTTGCAGGGCCAGCAGCGCAGCCAGCAAGCCAGCCAGGTAACGATTCAGGCGCTCAAGGCCGACTACGTGCACCCCCTCCAGCACTGGCGGGCCGAGGCCGGGGCCAAGGCCAGCTGGGTTACCACGCGCAGCAACATCGCCTTCGAGCAGTTGGGCAGCGTACCGGGCGAGTGGCAGCTCGACCCCACCCGCACCAACCAGTTTCGCTACGACGAGGCCATCACGGCGGGCTACTTCACCCTGAGCACCACGCGCAAGCAGCTGGAGCTGAAGGGCGGGCTGCGCGGCGAGCACACGCGCTCGGTGGGTGAGTCGCCTACTACCAGGGAGCGCGTCGAACGCAACTATTTTCAGCTG
The DNA here is from genome assembly GCA_913778455.1 of uncultured Hymenobacter sp. Taxonomy (GTDB): domain Bacteria; phylum Bacteroidota; class Bacteroidia; order Cytophagales; family Hymenobacteraceae; genus Hymenobacter. The sequence goes on from CAJYVK010000030.1 coordinate 6,812, forward strand.
TTTCCCACGCTGTTTGCCAGCTATCACCTGGGCGAGCACGACCAACTGAGCGCCTCGGTGGGCCGCCGCATCAGCCGGCCGGCCTACCAGAGTCTCAACCCGTTTCTCAACTACACCGACGCCTACACCGTGATGCAGGGCAACCCGTTTCTGGCGCCCTCGCTGGCCCGCTCCTTCGAGCTGAACTACCTGCACGGCGGCTTCCAGGTACTCAGCATTAGCTACTTGCTCGAAAACGACGTGGTGAATGAAGTGGCTTATCAAAACGACCAAACGAAAGTGACGACCACCCGACCCATGAACCTGGCCCAGGCCCGGACGCTCACCCTGGGCTCGGGCGGCCACACCGACCTGACCGCGTGGTGGGGCATGGATAACCAGCTCCAGCTAACCTACGGTGAGGTGCGCACGCCCGTGGCCGACCAAACGGTGCGCCTGCGTCAGTGGGGCGGGTACGTTTCTTCCAATCACACCTTTACCCTGCCCCGCCACTACCAGGTGCTGCTGGGCGGCGAGTACAACGGCCCGAGCGTCAACGGCCTGTTTACCCTGCGGTCTAGCAGCAACGTAAGCGTGAGCGTGCGCAAGCAGCTGTGGCAGGAGAAAGCCGTGCTCAGCCTGCGCCTCAGCGACGTATTTTACACCAGCGGGTGGTTTAGCTCGCTGCGCTACCAGAACATCAATACCGACTGGGTGAACCGCTACGACAGCCGTCGCCTCATTGTCAGCTTTACCTACAAGCTGAGCGGCGGCAAAACGCACAGCCTCCGCACAGGTGGCAGCGCCGACGAGCAGGGCCGGGCCGGGCATTAGAGCAGTTTTGGGAAATGAGAAATGAAAAATGAAGCTGTTTAGGAAGTTTCCCAATCCCAACGTCGGTCATGCTGAGCTTGCGAAGCATCTTGACAGGTTCGTTGAAAGGCTTAGCAAC
>CAJYVK010000031.1 GCA_913778455.1 uncultured Hymenobacter sp.
CGGAAAACTTGCGCGGAGTATTTTGTTGATGTGGTAAGTGATTGATTATTATAGATAAAAATAAAAATTATTTGTCGTTGCGCTCGCAACGACAAACGCCTCGCGGTACAAACCTTATGCCTCTACAACCCGGCCAGCTCCTCGCCAAAGCCGCCGCTCAAAATCGGGAAGCGCAGCCAAGAGCGCGGGTCTACGTTGTAGCCATCGAGGTGGAAGCTGGGCGCGTAGCGTTCGCGCTTCCACTGGTTGCGGCTCCAGAGCTGGTAGAAGCGCTTGACGTAGGCGCGCAGCTGCTCGGACTCGTGGGTGGGCTCTTCGGCCACGAGCTGGGCCAGCACGGCGGCCGGCGAAAGGCGGTCGTAGAAGGCCAGCCGCTCGATGCGATTGAGCAGCACGTAGGGCATGAGGTCGCGCTCGTCGGTGTGCTTGTCGGCCAGGGGGCGCAGTTCGGCGGTGGGTTGCAGGGCGTTCACGTGGCGCAGGCCCTCGTAGCCGAGAGCGGTCGGGGCCCAGCGCAGCCATTTTTTGACGAAGTCCTTGTCCACGCCCGCGATGGGTGAGATGCTGCCGGCCGTGTCGCCATCCATGGTGCAGTAGCCCACGCTGGCCTCCGAGCGGTTGCTGGTCGTGATGAGCAGGCAGTTTTGCACGTTGGCCAGCAGCCAGATGCCGGGGGCACGCACCCGCGCCTGGATGTTTTGCAGGGCCAGGTCGTCGGTCTGCCAGGTTAGCTCGCGGCCCAGCGCATGCTCGATTTTTCCCACGTAGCCGGCTACCTCGTCGTCAATCGTCCAGTCGAAAAAGCGGGCACCGATGCTGTCGGCCAGCTCGCGGGCCGAGTTCAGCGTATCGTCCGACGAGTTGACGGTGCCCTGGTAGGCGCAGGTGAGCAAATGGTTGACGAGCTGCTGGTTGGGCGTGGCTGGCTTCTGATTTTCGGGCGCGGCGGCGTTGTTTACGTCGTCGGCCTGCTGCACGGCCGCGCCGCCCGCGCCCGCCTGCACCGTCACCGCCTTGGCCTCGTCAAACGCCCCGCTGCGGCGCTTGAATTCTTCCTCGCCCAGCTCCTCCACGCCCAGGCGAACCATCTCGGCCACGCCCACGGCGCAAAAGCACGAGTCGGCCCCGCCGCTGAGGCTCAGCACGAAGCCCCGGCTGCGGGCCTTGCGCAGGTAGTCGAATAGCCCCAGGCTCATGGCCTGGTTAAGCTCGCGGTACTCGTCGGGCTCGGGCAGCGGCACGATGGTGTCGGCCATCGCCAGCGGCTGGCTGAAGTCCACGTCGGCCCACTCCATATCTACCTCCTTGAAGCTGAGGAGCTGGTTGCGCTTGAGCAGGTGGCCGTTGCGGGCAATCAAAATCTCCCCGTCGTAGATGGTGCGGCCCGCCTCATTGCCCAGCAGGTTGGCGTAGAGGTAGGTGCAGGTAAATTTGCGCGAGGCATTGAGCACCAGCTTGTAGCGCACATCGGTCTTGCTCATCGCAAAGTGGCTGGCCGAGGGGTTGATAATCAAATCGACCTTACCCACGAGCCGGCAGGCGGGCCGCACGTCGTCGGGCCGCCAGGCGTCCTCGCAAATCTCAAAGCCAAAGCGCACGCCCCGGTGCTCAAACGTGAGGTCGCCCAGCGGCCAGCTTTCGCCCGCGTGCTCCACGGTAGTTGTTTCGCCCGCTACCCACGGCACGAAGAAGCGCGTTTCGTAGTGCACGCCGTCGTTGGCCAGAAACTGCTTGGCTGCGAAGCCCAGAATCTGCCCGTCGCGCAGCACGGCGGCCGTATTGTAGGTGTGGTGGGCCAGCCGCACGGGCAGCCCCACCACCACGCAAATGCCCTCGGTAAGCGGCCGGATTTTTTGCAGCTGCGCCAACGCCGCCGCCGGTAGCCAGTCACTCAGAAACAGGTCTTCGCAGTTGTAGCCCGTCAGACACAATTCGGGCAGGCACAGCAATTCCACGCCCTCAGCCTTGGCCTGGGCAATGGATGAGCTGATATTCTGAATATTATGAGCCCAGTCGAAGGGAATCTGGTTGAGGGCGGCTCCGGCAATGCGCATAGCGGTGAATTGGTGAGATAGTGAAATGGTGAATTGTTTACCGTCCGTTCGCGCACTATGTTTTCATCTGCTAAACTCACTATTTCGCCAATTCACCAGTTCACTGCTCACACCCCCAGTGCCGTTAGTGCCCGCTCAGCCGCGAGCTGCTCAGCTTGTTTCTTATTAAGACCCATGCCGGTAGCTACTACCTCGCCGCTCAAAAATACCGTGGCCGTAAACTCCATCACGCCGCCCGGCCGGGGCTCGCCGCTGAGCTCGTAGCGGACTTCCTTACCGTTGCGCTGCGCCCACTCAATCAGCTTGCTCTTGTGATTGGAAACCGTGGTAGTCAGTTTGTTGACATCCACAAAAGGCTTAATCAAGCCCTTGAGAACAAACTTACGGGCGGCCTTGTAACCCAGGTCCAGGTACACGGCCCCCACTAGGGCTTCCAGCGCGTTGCCATTGACCGAGCGCGAGCGGGCCACGCGGTTTTGGGTGGCGTCGAGCTGCACCAGCTTGTCGAGGCCCATTTTAAGGGCAATGGCGTTGAGGCTTTCGCGGTTCACGATGCGCGAGCGCGTCTCGGTCAGGAAGCCTTCCTGCTCGTAGGGGAATTTGCGGAACAGGTACTCAGCCACCACGGTACCCAGCACGGCATCGCCCAGAAACTCCAGTCGCTCGTTGCTTTGGTGTCGGCCCGCGCCGGGGTCTTGCTTCACTACCGAGGAGTGCGTGAAGGCTAGTTGGTAGAGCCGGGCATTTTGGGGGTCTTGGCCAATAACGGTGGCTACGGCCTGCCGAAACTGCTTGTCGCTGCCAAGCAACCGCCGAAACAGACCAAAAAGAGGCAAAGGCATCGCAGATTAAACGGATTTAACGGATTTCGGGGATACGCCCGCCGGCCTGCGGCGGCGGGCTGACTAACTGGTACAACAAATTTCGGGGATACGCCCGCTGTGCGGGCTGACTAAGCTAGTGCAAAGCGTGGGTGAGCAAACCAGCAACCAGAAATGCTCACGCAACCACCTAGTCAGCCCGCGCAGCGGGCGTATCCCCGAAATCCGTTAAATCCGTTTAATCTGCGGTCAGCTTGCGGAACACTACCGTGGTATTGTGCCCGCCGAAGCCGAAAGTGTTGCTAACGGCCACGTTCACGGTGCGCTGCTGCGCCACGTTGGGCGTAAAATTCAGGTTTTGGTTGATTTCCGGGTCGGGCGTGTGCAGGTTGATGGTCGGCGGCACGATGCCGTGCTGAATCGCCAGTATCGATGCCACCGCCTCGATGCCACCCGCGCCGCCGAGTAGATGGCCAGTCATGCTCTTGGTTGAAGAGATGTTGAGCTTGGCCGCGTGCTCGCCAAACACGGTTTCGATGGCCTTGATCTCGGCCCCGTCGCCGAGCGGCGTGCTCGTGCCGTGGGTGTTGATATAGTCTACTTCTTCGGGACGAATGCCCGCGTCGCGCAGGGCATTCTGCATTACCAGCACCACGCCTGAGCCGCTGGGGTCGGGGGCGGTAATGTGGTAGGCGTCCGACGACATGCCGCCGCCGATAATCTCACAGTAGATTTTGGCCCCGCGGGCCTTGGCGTGCTCGTACTCTTCGAGCACCAGCGCGCCCGAGCCTTCGCCCAGTACGAAGCCGTCGCGGTCCTTGTCGTAGGGGCGCGAGGCCGAAGCCGGGTCGTCGTTGCGCTCGCTCATGGCCTTGAGGGCATTGAAGCCCCCCACGCCCGATTCAGTGATAGCGGCTTCTGAGCCGCCCGTCACGATGGCATCGGCCAGGCCGAGGCGGATGTTGTTGAAGGCCGCAATGATGGCGTCGTTCGACGAGGCGCAGGCCGAGGTCGTAACGAAGTTGGGGCCGCGGAAGCCGTTTTTAATGGAGATGTTGCCCGACGAAGAGTCGGCAATCATGCGCGGAATGAAGAACGGTGAGTAGCGGGGCGTGCCGTCGCCGCGCTCAAACTGAAAGCATTCTTCTTGCAGCGACTTCAGCCCACCGATGCCCGAGCCCCAGATAACGCCCACGCGGTTTTTGTCCACGCCTTCGAGTAGGCCGGCGTCGGCAATGGCCTCATCGGAAGCGATAACGGCGAACTGCGTAAACAAGTCCATCTTCGGAGCCTGCTTGCGCTCGAAGTAGTCGGTCGCGTTGTAGTTCTTTACCTCGCAGGCAAAGCGCGTTTTGAACTTGGTCGCATCGAAGCGGGTAATGGGAGCAGCTCCGCTCACCCCATTTTTAAGGCCTTCCCAGTAGGCAGGCGCAGTACTGCCCAGCGGAGTAATAGCCCCGATACCGGTAACAACAACGCGGCGAATTGACGACATAAAATCGCAGATTTAACGGATTTAACGGATTTCGCGGATACGCCTGCTACGCAGGCTTACCTAAGCAGTGCAGCTCAGGCATAAACCGCAAAACCGGCCGGCAGTGAGCCGGCCGGTCTAAAGGAATTCTGAACGGCGCAAACCAACGGACTACCAAGAAATCACGAGAAAAAGTCAGCCTGCGCAGCAGGCGTATCCGCGAAATCCGTTAAATCCGTTAAATCTGCGGTCCTACTTGGCGTGCTCTTCGAGGTAGCTTACAGCCTGGCCCACAGTCTGGATGTTCTCAGCCTGGTCATCGGGGATGCTAACGTTGAATTCTTTTTCGAATTCCATGATCAGCTCCACGGTGTCGAGCGAATCGGCACCCAGGTCGTTGGTGAAGCTGGCTTCCGGAGTTACTTCCGAGGCTTCAACGCCCAGCTTGTCGATAATGATGGCTTTTACTTTTTCGGCGATTTCAGACATTGCAGTCGTGGTTAAGGGGAAACTTGTCTGCAAAGTAACGCATCGATTGGCAACTACTCCGCGAAACCCCCGTTCGGGAGGCGTACAATATTTTGGCTTGCCCTTGCTCGGAGACAGTTCGCGGCCCGCCGAAAGGTGTAGCTTTGCATTCCGCCCCTGACCCATGAAGACCCTAACCCTGGAGGCTGAGTACGACTGTGACTTCGCGCTGTTTGGCCTCGCGGCGGGCACCCGCGAGCACACCCTGGCCTGGAGCCTCAACCGTAATCTACGCATCCGCCTAGTGCGCCAGCCCGATTTTGTGCTGAACCTGGTGCAGCAAGGGGCGCTGGCTTTCAGCTACTACCTGTATGCTACAGAGGCGTTTACCCTGCGGCTGCTGCGCAACCGGGCCGCCCTGCCTACCACGCTCGCTAAGCCGTTTTTGGCTCCCGATATTCGAGAGTATGACTATCTGCTGCAAGTGCAGGGTGGCACCGACGAATGGGCCGGCACCGAGCTACTCGACCGCCTAGCGGCCCTACCACAAGTAAATTACGCCAGCGAGTTCAATCCCAACGAGCTGAAATACAAAGAAAACCTGATTTTTTAACCTGCTGCCAAGCTGTTTCCGCATGCAACCGTCCCCCATTTCGTTCAACAAGACTAAAATCGTGGCCACCGTGGGCCCGGCTTCCAATACCTATGAGCGCCTCGGTATGCTCATCCGTGAGGGCGTCGATGTGTTTCGCCTCAACTTTTCGCACGGGGCTCACGAAGAGCACTTATCGGTGATTAATACGGTGCGTCGCCTCAACAAGGACCTGCGCACCAACGTGGGCCTGCTGCAAGACTTGCAGGGGCCGAAAATTCGCCTGGGCGAAGTAGAAGGCGGGGGCGTGGAAATCAAGCCCGGCGACAAAATCAAGCTCGTGTGCGGCGAAAAGGAAATCAGCACGGCCACGCGCCTGAGCACGATTTACCTCGGGCTGGCCCGCGACGTGAAGCCTGGCGACCAGATCCTCATCGACGATGGTAAAATCGAGCTGAAGGTGCTCGCTACCGACCGCGACAAGGAGGTAGATGTGGAAGTGGTGTACGGCGGCCTCGTGAAGCCCCGCAAGGGTATCAACCTGCCCGACTCGGAGGTTTCGGCGCCCAGCATGACCGAGAAGGACATCGAAGACCTGAAGTTTGGCCTAGCCAACGACATCGACTGGGTGGCCCTGAGCTTCGCCCGTAAGGCTGACGACATCCGTTTCATTAAAAACCTGATTGCGGAGTCGGGCAAAACCACCCGCGTGGTGGCCAAAATCGAAACGCCTGACGGCCTGCGCAACATCGACGAAATCATTGCCCTCACCGATGCGGTGATGGTGGCTCGGGGCGACCTCGGCGTAGAAGTGAAGATGGAGGAGGTGCCGATGGCCCAGAAGATGATTATTGAGAAGTGCAATAAGGCCGGCAAGCCCGTGATCGTCGCCACCCAGATGATGGAGAGCATGATTACGGCCCCGCGCCCCACCCGCGCTGAAACCAGCGACGTAGCTAACGCCGTAATTGACGGGGCCGACGCCGTCATGCTCTCGGCTGAGACCGCCGTGGGCCAATATCCCGCTGAGGTAATCCGCTCGATGGTTGCTACCATCCTGAGCGTGGAAAGCCGCCGCCCCCAACTGTTCCACAAGTGGTGGCCCGTGGATTCCACCGCATCTACGTTCGTGGAGGATAGTATTTTGTCGGCCTCGTGCCACTTGGCCAAAAATACGGCGGCCCGCGTTATCACTGGCCTCACGGGCAAGGGCTACACGGCCTTCCAACTGGCTAAATATCGTCCGAAGGCCGATATCTTCATCTTCACCGACAACCGGGCGCTGCTTACCGTGCTGAGCCTGGTGTGGGGCGTGCGCGGCTTCTACTACGACCGCTTCAACAGCACCGATAGCACCATCGCAGATATTCGCAATATTCTCACGACTACCGGCCATTTGAAGGAGGGTAACGTGTTTATTACGACGGGCTCCATGCCTATCAGCGAGCGCGGCCGGGCTAACATGGTAAAAGTAAGCGTCGCCTAGGACCGCAGATTTAACGGATTAAACGGATTTCGGGGATCCGCCCGCCTGCCTCCGGTGGGCTGACTACCTAGATGCTAGTTTTATCCGCTAATGTAGAAAGCCTGCCTCATTGCATGGGGCAGGCTTTTCTGGTCTTCTAGAGTAGTTCTTATGTAATCTAACTTATCACTGGCTAGCCGGGAAGTGTTCGGCTTATGCCTCCAAAGGCTGCGCTAAGCCGATAAACTATAAGCAAACAAAGCGCCGTCCAGTTGACACGTTGGGAAGGTATTTCCCTGGTACCAAGCAAAAACCACCTAGTCAGCCCGCCGCCGCAGGCTGGCGGGCGTATCTGCGCAATCCGTTTAATCCGTTAAATCTGCGGTCTTAGGTCAAAGGAAAAGCCCCGCCAGAGACTGACGGGGCTTTCGATAAAAGCGCGGGACCGAACGGTGGGGCGGCAGAGTCCGGTCCCGCTAAACTCGTCTCGCGCTAGAGCGCGTTAACGAGCTTTGTCAGCTTGCTCTTGTTGTTAGCAGCTTTGTTTTTGTGGATGATGTTCTTCTTGGCCAGGCGGTCCAGCATCGACGATACCTTCTTCAGCAGCTCCTGAGCGGCCGATTTGTCGGTGGTGTCGCGCAGCTTCTTGATGGCCGTGCGGGTAGACTTGTGCTGGTAGCGGTTCAGTACGCGCTTCGCTTCGTTGCTGCGGATGCGCTTAATAGCCGACTTATGGTTTGCCATGACAAAAAAGAAAATTCTATTGGAAACAGCCAGTCGGCTGTGGTTTTCACGTTTGGGAGGGCAAAGGTAAGCACTAAAAACAATAATTCCCAGCGCCGGCGCAACAAAATTAACGGGCTGAGGTGGTAGCGGCGAATACTTCTCTGGTTGGCCGGGCTGCATCTTTGCTAAAAATTGCGCTGGCGCGGCCGTAAAGCAGGTAGTCAAACGCTCCCTCATTTCTTGCGAACTGCCCCACTGACGGCTGCTCGCATTCTCGCTCCTATGCCTCTGCTGACTTCTTCCAGTTATCGCCCGGCGGTTTTGCTCGCCAATGGCCATTTGCAGACCATCGCGGCTAGTACGCTACGACGGGTACCGGGCGTGGAGTATCGGCGTGAGCGGCTGGAGCTACCCGATGGTGACTTCGTAGACCTCGACTGGTCGCTGGCTGGCCCGGTGCCGGCCCGGCGGCTGGGCATTATTTCGCACGGGCTGGAGGGCGACAGCAACCGGCCCTACGTGCGCGGCATGGCGCGGGCGCTCAACCAAGCAGGCTTCGACGCCCTGGCCTGGAACTACCGGGGCTGCGGCGGCGAAACCAACCGCTTGCTGCGGGCCTATCACCTCGGCGACACCGACGACTTGGCGGCAGTGGTTCGTTGCGCAGTCGAAGACAAGCACTACCCCGAACTGTTCCTGACGGGCTTCTCGGCGGGCGGCAACGTCACGCTCAAATACCTGGGCGAAAACGCGGCGCGGGTACCCAGCCAGGTGCAGCGGGCGGCGGTATTCTCGGTGCCTACCGACCTTAAGGCCAGCTCAATGCACATCAGCCGCTGGCAAAATCAGATTTACCTGCGGCGTTTTCTAACGTCGCTGCGCCACAAGATGCGGGTGAAGGCGGCCCACCTGCCGGGGCAACTCGACGTGTCGGCGCTGGATGAGCTGCGCGATTTTCCGCAGTTCGATGAGCGCTACACGGCCCCGCTCCACGGCTTTGCCTCGGCCGATGAGTACTACGAACACTCAGCTTCGGGGCGCTACCTAGCCGGTATTCGCATTCCCACTCTGCTGGTCAATGCCCTGAACGATCCCTTTTTGCCCCCCAGCTGCTTTCCGCGGGAAGCGGCGCGGGCCAGCCAGTTTTTTTACCTCGAAACTCCTGCGGAAGGCGGCCACGTAGGCTTTAATGAAGCTGGGCCAAACGGTACGTTCTATTCGGAGCGGCGGGCGGTGGACTTTTTTACCCGGGCTGTACCGGGCTGATCCTAAAAAACCATTCGTCAGGCTGCGGCAAGCGCAGCCTGACGAATGGTTTGGTAAGTGTCTTAACTAAGTTGACTAAGGCAAATTATCTAGTCGAACTCTGTTGACTGTTGGCCAACAAGGCATTACACCTGAGGCGGCGACGTGGCTTCAATCGCCGTGAACGTCTCCAGAATCTTGTAGGTGTGCGAAGCTCCCTGCGGCACGAGGTAGGAGGCACCGGGCTCCAGGGTAGTCACTTTGCCTTCGAGGTGCAATTCGGCGCGGCCTTTGAGTACGTAGCCCACCGTTTCGTAGGGGCGGTTGCTGAGCGGTTTGGGCTCGCCGGGCTCCTCATTTTCCCAGAGGCGCAGGGCTACGTGGTGGCCGGCGGCCAGGTGCTTGGCGCCATCGGTGCTAGGAGCGGTAGAGTTGGCGTTGACGAGAGGGGTAGACATGGAAAAAGAAATAGCAAGCGCGGGCGAGCCGCGCTCCGTACGGAAAAGGGTAAGAAAGCCAGCGCCCAGCGGGCAGATTGCCGGGTACTTGCCAGCTCCTAACGGCCGGGCTGGGGCAGGGGTTGTGCGCAGTGGCCCGAAAACCTTCGGCCTGGCGGCTGGTTAGGTACCCTGTGCTGAGCCAGTAGTGCTAACTTGCCAGCCTTTTTCATCCTTAGCCCATGATACTTCCGTGTCCGCCGCTGCCCTCGAAACGTTTGCCGAGCAATTGGCCCGGGCGCACGCGGCCGTGCCCACCGCCCTGCCGGGCGCCGCGTTCTGCACGCTAGCCGAGCACGTGCTGGCCGTGCTCTTCCCGGAGCGCGCCGCTCGCCCCCTGGCTGGCACCGATGCCGTAGCCGCCACCCTCTACCACCTGCA
>CAJYVK010000032.1 GCA_913778455.1 uncultured Hymenobacter sp.
CTGAGGTGCAACTCAATCAGCAGCTCGGCGGCCGGCAGCGGCGGCAGCGGGCGACGGTAGGGCCGGTAGCCCAGCAGCGCTACTTCGAGCTGGCTATCCTGATAAGCCGCTGGCACTCGGAGCACGAAGCGACCGTCGGTGTTCGTACTCGTGCCGAGTCGGTTGCTGCCAACGCCTATTTGCGCGTTGGGGATAGGCTGGTGCGTATCAGCATCAAGTACCCGGCCGCGCAGCACTTGGCTTTCCTGGGCCCGGGCGGGTAGGGCCAGCAGGCAACACAGCCCGTACCAGAGGCCGCTACGCGGCGCTGACCGAAGTATCCTGCACGCCCCTTTGGTAACTAGCGACCAAATGAGCAGAATGAGATGCTTCGGCCAGCGCAGCATGACGAATTCTTGATGAATTACTTAAGCGGCTTCAGAGGTAGCACTGATTTTGTAGTGTACGCAACGCGGACTACAGAGTCCGCGCTACTTCGCTTCTAGCGGCGTTTCCAGCTCGGCAATGGCCAGGCCGTGCTGGCTGGCCGTTTCGCCCAGCAGCTGGCGCTGCCAGGGGCGCAGGGCCGCTAGGCTCCCCTGCTCCACTACGTCGCCGATGAGGCGGTTGCTAAGCACGGTATTGGCCAGCACGGGGCTGTAATCAGTGGCCAGGTGGTTTTTGAGGTTCATCAGCAGGGCCTCGCGGGCCTCGGCCTTCGCGGCGATGGGGCCGCCGAAGCGCCGGCGGAACGGCTGCGGCCGGCGCTGGTCGGCGGGCGGCGGGCCGTCGGGGGCCAGCTCGGCCGTGGCCAGGGCCACCAACTCGTCGGCGTAGGGCGCCCGCTTGAGCTCGGGGTGCAGGCCGCTGGCGTTGCGCAGGGCCCCGTGCGAGGCAATGGGCTGGTGCGCCAATTCGGCCAGGCGGTCGTTGCTGAGCACCATGTAGCTGGGGCGGTCAAGCTGCCGGGCAATGCGGTCGCGCAGGGCATACAGCTCCCGGAACAAGGGCAAATCCTGGGGGGCGACGCGGTACTTGCCAGCCAGCCGCAAGTGGGGGCGCAGTTCGCCGCGGCCGTAGCGCACGGCCTCAAGGGCCTGGTTTTCCTCGGCGGCCCACTGGGCGCGGCCCTGCTCCTGGAGGCGAGCGGTGAGGCGGTCGGTCAGCTCGAAGAGATAGAGCACATCGTTGGCGGCGTACTCTTTTTGGGCCTCGGTAAGGGGGCGCTTAAGCCAGTTAGATTTTTGCTCGCCCTTATCGACTTCGAAGCCCAACTCACTCTGAATGAGTCGCCCCAGGGAGATGTTATTATCTTCCAGCGCCAGCAGGGTAAACTGCACGCTGGTATCGACGATGTTGCGGCAGTGCACGCCGAAGAGCTCGTCGAGCAGCAGAATATCGGATTTGCAGGAGTGAAATACCTTCGCCACGGCGGGGTCGCGGAGCACGGCAAACAGGGGCTCCAGGCCGGCGGCCATTTCGGGTTCCAACGGCAGCGGGTCGATGAGGTATACCTCCCGGCCATCAAATACCTGAATCAGGGCGAGGTGCCGGCCGTAGCGGTACCGGTTGTCGTCAAATTCCAAATCGATGCCGATGCGGGACAGGCTAGCAAAATGGGCGGCCGCGTCGGCCACCTGGGCCGCCGTGGTAAGATAGTGAATAGTGGGCTTCATGCGTGGCGCAAAGGTAGGAAGCGGGCGGGGCGTAGCGGGCGAACTAATCGCCGGTAAACGCGCCCGAGACGGCGAGCATGTGTACCAACCAATAACAGGAAGAATGTTTCATAAAACCTACACTTCGCCATCGTTTCTTCAAAATAAATTAACTCACAAACCCGAATCTTATGGCATTTTATTGATTCATCCTCTTTAATTTATCAGCTTTTTTTCACTTCACTCTTTTTCCCCTACCAAACCTTCTCTTAACTCCCTCTTTACCAATTTTTCCATGAGAAATCTTTTCATTCCAGCTCTGGTGGTGGCGGCCTTTCCGGCGCTGGCTCAGACACAGGCGGTCAGCGGCCGCGTGGTGGGGGCCGACGGCAGCCCCATCCCGGGCGCGACGGTCGTGGAGCAGGGCACCAGCAACGGGGCCAGCAGCGGCGTCGACGGCAACTTTTCACTTTCAGTAAAGCCCGGGGCTACGCTCGTTATCAGCTCTATCGGCTATACCACCCAGACGATAGCTGTGGGAGGCCGCAGCACCATCAGCGTGACGCTGGCCACCAACGCCACCGCCTTGACTGAAGCCGTAGTAGTGGGCTACGGGTCGCAAACGAAAGCCGACATCACGGGCTCGGTAACCCAGCTGACGGGCAACGTAGTGCAAAACCAGCCGGTGCAGTCGTTTGAGCAATCCATCCAGGGGCGCACGCCGGGGGTGGTCATCAACCAGGGCAGCGGCAAGCTGGGCCAGGGGCTCAGCATTCAAGTGCGCGGGGCCTCGTCGGTATCGGCTTCCAACCAGCCGCTGTACGTGATTGACGGCATTCCGGTAACCTCGCAAGACCAGTCGCAGGCCAGCACCGAGCCACTCAACCCGCTGGCCGACCTCAACCCTAACGACATCGAGAGCATCAGCATTCTGAAAGATGCCTCGGCCTCGGCTATTTATGGCTCCCGGGCCTCCAACGGCGTGATTATCATCACGACGCGCAAGGGTAAGCAGGGGCAAACCAAGGTAACGGCGGGCTATTACTACGGCATCAGCGCCCCGACCCGCGAGCGCCAGTTTTTGAATGCCTCGCAGTACAACACCCTGCTGGGCGAGGCGCTCGTGAATGGCGGCTACGCTACGCAGGCTACCCTACCGCGGGCCTTCAGCCGGTATTTTGGGCTCGACTATAATTCACCCTTCGACACCAACTGGAGCAACCAGGCCTTCCGCAACCAAGGCAAGTACAAGCTCTTCGGCGGGGGGGCCAACGTGGCGCAGTACGATTTCAGCGTGAGCGGGGGCGATGCTAAAACTCGCTTCTACCTCAGCGGCACCTTCAACGACCAAAAAGGCATTATCGTGGGCAACCGCTTCCGACGGGGCAGCCTGCGCGTGAACCTCGACCACAGCATCCTGGAAAACCTGCGGGTAGGTATCAATACCTCGCTGGCCCGCACCGTCAATGACCGCGTAGCCGGCGACAACGACTTCTCCAACCCGTTGCAGCTCAATGCCCTGGCTCCTACCCAGCCCGTGTACGACCCCACCACGGGCCTACTTAATGCGCAGACTATCTACTACAACGCGCTGATTGACCAGGCGCTGGGTAGCAACCGCGCCGGTACGTACCGCTCGTTCAGCTCGGCCTACCTCAATTTCGAGCCCGTGAAGGGCCTGACGCTGCGTACCGAGGTGGGCGGCGACTTCCTAAACCTGAACGAGGACCTGGTGCGCAGTGCGGGCACCCAGACCGGGGCCGCTACGGGCTACGCCTACAGTGCCCAGACGCAGGTCGTCAACTACACGAATAACAACACGGCCACCTACGCCCGCGACTTTGGCGCCGACCACCACCTCGAAGTATTGGTGGGCGAGTCGTATCAGCGCTCCGATACCCGCGTGACGGCCGCCGAGGGCCGGGGCTTCCCCACCAGTGACTTTACGCGCATCAACAGTGCGGCCGTGAAAACGGGGGCCTCGGGCTCGTCGGGCACCGGCTACTCGATCCTCTCCTATTTTGCCCGCGTCAACTACGCCTTCCAGGGCAAATACTTGGTGGGCGGCAGCGCCCGCCTCGACGGCTCATCGCGCTTTGGTGCCGAGCGTCGCTACGGCACCTTCGGGGCGGCCTCGCTGGGCTACCTCCTTTCGGAGGAAAGCTTTCTAAAAGATAATACCGTCCTTAATTTTCTGAAGCTGCGGGCCAGCTACGGCATCACCGGCAACGCCGAGATCGGCAATTTCTCTTCGCGCAGCCTGGTGTCGGCCCTGCCCTACGCCGACCAATCGGGTACGTTTATCGGCGGTGCCCTCGGCGACCCTACCCTGACCTGGGAAAATACCAAGCAGGTTGACGTGGGCGTAGAATTTGGCTTCCTGCAAAATCGCATCACCGGTGAGGTTGACGTGTATCAGAAGAACACGGATAAGCTGCTGCTCAACCGCCAGCTCCAGCTGGCCACGGGCTTCAGCAACGCCACTCAGAACGTGGGCTCGCTGCGCAACCGGGGCCTGGAAATCGCGCTGAACGGCCGCATCCTGGACGGCGACTTCAAATGGAACGTGGGCGCCAACATGTCGTTCAACCGCAACCTAATTACCTCGCTTGCCACGCCCATTATTCCGGGCGGCGGCATCGTGAGCCGGGTGCAGCAGGGCGAGCCGCTGGGCGTGTTTTACACCAAGCGCTACGCCGGCGTCGACCCGCAGACCGGGAATGCGCTCTACTACCAGAGCGACGGCTCGACGAGCAGCGATTACTCCACTGCTCCCGACCAGAAGGTGGGCAACCCCAACCCCAAGTTTACGGGCGGCGTGAACACCACGGCTAGCTTCAAGGGCTTCGACCTGAGCGCCCTGGGGCAATTCAGCTACGGCAACGACATTTATAATTCGGCGGGCACCTACCAATCGACGGGCTTCAACAACTACCTCGATAACCAGACAATAGACCAGCTCAACCGCTGGCAGAAACCCGGCGACATTACCAACGTGCCCAAGGCTAGCTTCGGCTCGGGCAACGGCATCGGCAATTCATCGCGCTTTATCCAGGATGGCTCGTTCTTCCGCGTGAAGAATGTGACGCTGGGCTACACCCTACCCGCCAATCTCGTGAAGCGCGGCTACCTGCAATCGGTGCGGGTATACCTCACGGCCCAAAATCTGGCCACTTTTACTAAATACACCGGCTACGACCCGGAAGTGAACACTTTCGGCCTGGGGTCGACCATTGTGGCGCTCGGCCACGACTTCTACACGCCGCCGCTACCCAAGACTTTCCTAGCGGGCGTCAACCTGGGCTTTTAATCACTTGTGCTGTTCCTTTATATGAAAAATATTCTTATTAAATCGGCCCTGGTACTGGGCCTGGGGCTGGGGCTGGCCGCGTGCCAGGATGCGCTCGACATCGAGCCGCAACAGGGTATTGACCTCGCTACCGCCTTTAATACTCCGCAAAAAATCGGGGCTGCCGTGGTGGGCTGCTACGCCCAGCTCGACAACTCGAGCCTGTACGGCACCGACCTCATCTTAGTGCCCGAGCTCATGGCGGGCGACGGCTACATCACCTGGCGCGGGTCGTTTCAAAACTACGCGCAGCTGGCCAACCACATTCAGAATTCGCGCATCTCCAACGCCTTGGAAATCTGGCGGGCCGCCTACGCCAACATCAACCAAACCAACCTGGTGCTGGCCAACCTGCGCGTCGTGAGCGACAGTGCCCAGCGCCAGCAGTTTCGGGGCGAGATGCACTTTATCAGGGCGGCTATGTATTTCGAGCTGGTGCGCCTCTACGGGCAGCAGTACCAGCCGGGTGGGGGTAATTCGCAGCTCGGCGTACCCCTCAATCTGAGCGCTAACAATACTATTTCGCAGGCCGATACAAAGCTGCCCCGCGCCACCGTGGAGCAGGTGTACACCCAGGTAATCGCCGACTTGCAGGCGGCGATGCAGAGCCTACCCGCGCTTAACGTCACCCGCGCTTCTTCTTACTCGGCCGAGGCTTTGCTGGCCCGCGTGTACTTACAGCAGGGCAACTACGCCGCCGCCCGCGCCGCCGCCAACGATGTTATTACGAAAAGTGGCGCGTCGCTGGCTGGCACGCTGGCGGCCGTATTCGCCAATCGCAACAGCGCCGAGAGTCTATTCGAGGTGCAGCAAAACGACCAGAACAACGCGGGTACGGCCAACAGTGGCCTGGCTACGTTCTTCGCCGGCTACAGCCCCACCGGCGACCAAGGCATTCTGTACGGCCGCAGCGACGTGGAGGTAGATAGCTCATTTGCCGCGCTCTACGGCCCGCCGACTGGCTCCGACGTGCGAGGCACTGACTACCTACCCATCTTGCAAACTAAAAAGCTCATCTATCTCAGCGATGGCAACAACCGGGCGGGCCAGCTGCGCACCATCAAGTGGCGTACCTACGGGCAGAATATTCCACTCATTCGCCTGGCCGAGATGTACTTAATACGCGCAGAGTGCGATATTCGGGCTGGGCAGTCGGGCGATGCCGACCTCAACCTCGTGCGGCAGCGCTCGGGAGCCGCGCCCCTGACGGGGGCCACCATCAGCGCTGTACTGCTGGAACGACAGTTGGAGCTGGCCTTTGAAGGCACCCGCCTCTACGACCTTAAGCGAACCAACGGCACGGTGGCAGCTGCCGACCCGGTCAATAATACGCCGGCCATTAATGCCAACGATCCTATCGAGGTCCTGCCCATTCCGTACCAAGAAGTCAATAATAACCCCAATCTGCAGCAGAATCCGGGCTACTAGCCTCTCACTTCTCCTGCCGTCTTCTATGAAAGAAGGCCCGCGACTGTTGTCGCGGGCCTTTTTTATTGGTCCAGGTCCGAACGAATACGAATACCAGAAAATGTATCAGTTGATACAAGCGCAATTATGCTCACCCCCGAAGCCTCAGCATCGCTTCCTAAGACGCTTTCTCTACTATACTATTCCACATACTACCCAAATTACGCAAACACTTAATACGCCATACAGATCTAAGGTCTTTTTCTAAAAAAAAACCAACAAACAGCCCACTTACCTATGTTTTTTTAGGCAATTGGGCCGTTTTAAGTATAAATCTTAACAATTTAACCTTTATTTTGTAACACTACCCTTTCCCACCTAACTTTTCCTACTTATGACTTCTCTTCACAATTTCTTACTCAACCACTTCTATGAGGAGCATTTTTACACCATTGTTAGTGGTGGCAAGCCTACCAGTACTGGCCCAGACTCAGGCTATTAGCGGCCGGGTGCTAGGCACCGACGGCAGCCCGGTACCGGGAGCCACCATTGTTGAGCGGGGCACCAGCAACGGCGTGAGCAGCGGGGCCGACGGCAACTTCACGCTGGCCGTGCAGCCTAATGCCACGCTTGTTATCAGCTCGGTGGGTTATACCACTCAGACTATTGCCGTAGGCGGCCGCCGCACGTTAGATGTGGTACTGGCCGCTAGCGCTACCGACCTAACCGAGGCGGTGGTAGTGGGTTACGGCACCCAAACCAAGGCTGACCTCACCGGCTCCGTCGCGCAGCTGGGCACCAAGGAGGTAGGCAACCAGCCCGTTCAGTCGCTGGAACAATCTATCCAAGGCAAAGCGGCGGGGGTATTTATCGAAACTGGCAGCGGCAAGCTGGGCCAGGGCATCCGGGTGCGGGTGCGCGGGGTATCGAGCGTGAGCGGCACTACGCAGCCGCTGTACGTGGTAGATGGCGTACCAGTAGCCGCCGAGAACCTGTCGTCGACCAGCGCCTCGACCAACCCCATTGCCGACATCAACCCCAACGACATTGAGAGCATTTCGATTTTGAAAGATGCCTCAGCCTCGGCCATTTACGGCTCGCGTGCCACTAACGGCGTAGTACTCATCACTACCAAGCGGGGTAAAGCGGGCGGCACCCGTTTCAATTTCAACGTGCAGGGGGGCTTCAGCGAGCCCACGCACAAGCGGGAGTTTTTGAACAGCCAGGAGTACGTGACGCTCATCACCGAGGCGCTTACCAATCGGGGTGGTGTGTCTGCCGTGCCTGCTAATATTGCGACGCGCCTCAGCGGCTACGCCGGGGGCGTGAGCGACCCGCTTACCTACGACACCAACTGGCAGGACCAGGTACTGCGCCGGGCCGGCTTTCAGCAGTACGACTTCAACACCAGCGGCGGCACCGACAAAACGCGGTTTTACCTGTCGGGGCAGTACAGCAAGCAGAAGGGCATCATCGTCAGCAATGAGTACGAGCGCATTGCCTCCCGCTTTAATATCGACCACCAAGCTACTGACTGGCTCTCGTTTGGCCTAAACACCACGGCCACGCGCTCGGTCAACAATCGCGTGCCCAACGACAATGCCTTCAGCACCCCAATGCAGATTGTGGCGCTGGCTCCCATTACTCCGCTTATCGACCCGCGCTCGGGCCTGACAAGCGGGGCCCTCGACCCCGCTACCGGCCTGCCCAACAACGGCACCAATGCGTTTCCTTTCTACTACAATCCGCTGCTCAGCATTGAGGGCGGCAACTACACGACGACGGCCTACCGCCTGCTAGGCAACGTATACGCCCAGGCGCAGCTGGGCAAGGACCTGTTGTTTCGCTCCGAAGTGGGCACCGACATCATCAGCCAGAACGAGGAGCAGTACCTAGGGCGCGTTACCGCGCGCAACTCGGGCAATACTAACGGCTTTGGCTACAATGCCACTACACTCAATACCAAGCTAGTAACTAACAATTACTTCGCCTACAAGAAGACGCTGGCCGAAAACCACGCGCTGGATTTTACGCTTGGCACGAGCTACGAGTCGAGCACTATCAGGGGCAACAGCGTAACCGGCACCCAGTTTGCTTCCGACGCGTACCGCACTATCGACAACGCTTCGCAGATTACGGCCGGCACATCTTTTACTACGGGCTACGCGCTGGTTTCGTATTTCGGACGGGCTTCGTACGCCTTTGCCGGCAAGTACCTGCTGGGGGCCAGCGCCCGCCTCGATGGCTCATCGCGGTTTGGCATTGAGCGGCGCTACGGCATTTTTCCGGCCGGTTCCATTGGCTGGGTTGTATCAGAGGAAAGCTTTTTGAAAGATAACCGCGTGCTGAGCCTGCTCAAGATACGGGCCAGCGTGGGTAAAACCGGCAACGCGGGCTTCGATAACTTTGCTTCGCGCAGCCTCTGGACGGGCCGCAATACCGGCTACGTGGGTACGCCCGGCCAGCGCCCCTATCAGCTGGGCAATAACTTCCTGACCTGGGAATCGACGGTGCAGTACGACGCCGGCTTAGAGTACGGCTTGTTTGATAACCGCATCAGTGGCGAGGTCGATATTTATCGCAAAAACACCAATGGCCTGCTGCTGGCTCAGCCCGTACCAGGCACCTCAGGCTTCTCGACCTACAACGCCAACGTGGGCAGCCTGCGCAACCATGGCATTGAACTGACGCTGACCACCCGCAACCTCGTGGGAGCCTTTACCTGGACGACTAGCGTAAACGCGGCCGTCAACCGCAACAAGGTACTCGACCTGTCTGGCCCTGATATTCTGGGCAGCTACCTGAGCCGGGCGCAGGCCGGGCAGCCGCTGGGCGTGTTTGTCGGCCCCGAATACGCGGGCGTAGACCCCGCCAACGGCAATGCCCTCTACTACCTGAACACTCCCAACACCGACGGGACCCTCAACCGCAACACGACGACCAACATCAACCTGGCCGCCAACGTACCCATCGGCAATCCCAACCCTACCTGGACGGGTGGCATCACCAATACACTCACGTACAAAGGCTTCGACCTGACGGCCACGCTCGTAGGCGTATTTGGCAACCAGATTTACGACGGGGCCGGAGCCTATTTCTCCGTGGGCTTCAACAATGGGTTTGACAACCAGACGCGCGACCAGCTCAACCGCTGGCAGAAGCCTGGTGATGTTACTAACGTACCCAAGGCCATTTATGCTGGGGGTAACGGCACGGGGCAGTCGTCGCGCTTTGTTCAAAATGGCGACTACGGGCGCCTACGCTCGGTAGTGCTAGGTTATAACCTACCGAGCACGCTGACCAAACGAGCCTTTGTGCAGTCAGCCCGCATTTTTATACAAGGGTATAATCTATTGACTTTCACCAAATACACTGGCTGGGACCCAGAAGTAAGCGCCGATTTTACAACGGGTGGTGCCAACGTCTCTACTAACAATATCAGCCAAGGCATCAGCTTCTATACAGCCCCGCAGGCCCGCACCTACACGGTTGGTATCAACCTGGGTTTTTAAGCTGCACCGGCCTTTTCCCTCCCTTTCCTAGCCTTTGTATTGATTATGAAAAAGATAGTACCTAGCCTGCTGGCCGCCGCACTGCTGGCCACTGGCTTGCTTCCCAGCTGCAACAGCAAGCTTGATGTGCAGCCCACTACGTTTATCGACTCCTCGGTTGCTTTCACCAACGGCAGCGATGTGCAGGCCGCTCTGGTAGGCTGTTACACGGGCTTGCAAAGCACCAACCTATACGGTGGCTATTTGCAGTTTATGACCGACCTGCTGGCCGACAACGGCGATGAAAGCTTCGTCGGCACTTTTACCCAACCTCAGGAGGCGCAGCGCAAGACACTGCTCATTACCAACAGTCAGGTCAGTGCTACTTGGCTGAGTGCTTACGACGTTATCAACCGCACCAACAACGTGCTAGCTAATCTCAGCAAGCTGCCCACGGCCGGGCAGCAAGCAAGCGCGGAAGGTGAGGCGCGCTTTATTCGGGGGCTGCTGTATTTCGACCTGGTTCGCATGTTTGGCCGCGATTGGAATGATGGCACGCCAGCCAACAACTTAGGTGTGCCAGTCGTGCTTACTCCCACTATCACCCGGGACGACGCCATTCCAGTGGCTCGCAATACCGTGGCTGCCGTGTACACTCAGGTTATCACCGACCTAACGACAGCCGAAGCCCGCCTAACTACCAGCAGTGGGTTCAATCCATTTTCAACTACGCGCTATGCCTGCGCTGCTGTACTAGCGCGGGTGTACTTGCAACAGGGCGATTTTACCAATGCCGCTGCCGCCGCCAACCGCGCCATCGCCGGTTCATTCAACCTGAACGGCTACTACGGCGACAACTTCGGCTATTTGCGGACTACCAATCAGACCCCCAGCCTGGTAGCGAATACAGCCGAGGATATTTTTACCATTCAAATGAGCGCGCAGAGTGGTACCAATCAGCTCAATACCTTTTATGCACGCAACCGCCGGGCTGACGTCAATATTCAGCCGCAGTTCCTGAGCTTATTTGCCACCGGCGATACCCGCGCCACGCTCTATACTACACTTGCACCCACGGCTTCCACTCCCTCCTTTACCCGGAAGTATGACGCGCAGTACGGCAACATCAAGCTCATTCGCCTGGATGAGATGCTGCTCACCCGCGCCGAGGCCAACCTGCGCGCCGGTGGCACGCCGGTTGGGGCCACCCCGCTGGCCGACGTCAATGCCGTGCGCACCCGCGCTGGCCTGCCAGCGCTCACTACCGTCACCCTCAGCGACATTTTGCAGGAGCGGCGCATCGAATTGGCTTTCGAAGGCTTCCGCCTCGGCGACCTCAAGCGTAATCAGGAAAACACTACCGACCCCATTACCGGCGCTACCATTGCGTGGAATGCCAGCCGCCTGGTGTTTCCCATTCCCTTCCGGGAGCTTAACGTCAATTCGCTGCTGGTGCAAAATGCCGGCTATAATTAAGTAAGCCCTTTTTAACGCACAAAAAAGTCTCCCCAGCAATTGCCAGGGAGACTTTTTTGTGCGTAGGTCTTTTATCTTCTACTCCTCATCGTCCTCTTCCCGCTCAAAGTCCAGGCTCCGGGCCAGGTCTACGGCTTCGGTTTCTACCTGGGCCAGTAGATCAGGCGCGTCGGCGTCGAGGGTGCGGGCGAAGAGATCGAGCAGGGCCTCGCCTTCGTCGTTGACGTAGAGGTCGGTGTAAATCTGCTCGAATAGCTTATTTTCCTTGCCAATCTGCTTGTCGATGTCCTGCGGCGAGCGAGCTGTGTTCAAGGCGCGGTGCAGGACGTCGGCGGCGCGGCGGGCCGCGTCGTGGTCGCCGAGGTCGGCCAGCAGGCGCAGCAGGCTGGTGGCCACGCCCAGCCGCCACTGCTCGAAGCGAAACGACTGGTCGGCCCGGCTGGCTTGCTCAAAGCCGGCCGCCGCGCCCAACGTGGCCGGCGTAAGGTAGTGCGCTACGTCTTCGGGCGAGCGGAAAGCGAGGCGCAGGAGGGTTTCGTAAGGACTCATTGGGTGGATGGTGGCTAGTAAATAGTAGCCTCTTGTGTTGACGAGCAGCTACGCGCTACCAAGCCTACGCAAAGACCTGCCATACCAGCAGCGAGGCAGCGTAGGCCAGGCCGGTCATGTACACGAGCTGGCCCAGGGGCCAGCGCCAGCTTTTGGTTTCGCGGTAGGTGACGGCCAGCGTGCTCATGCACTGCATGGCGAAGACATAGAATACGAGCAGTGACAGCGCCCGGGCCGGCGTGAAAAACGACTGGCCGCTGGCATCTTTCTCATTGGCTAGCTTCTGCTGCACAGTGCCCAGGTCAGCATCCTGGCCCACGCTGTAAATCGTGCTCATGGTGCCCACGAATACCTCGCGGGCGGCGAAGGACGTGAGCAGGGCGATACCGATTTTCCAGTCGAAGCCCAGCGGACGGATAACCGGCTCGATGACGTGGCCGAAGGTACCCGCGTAGGAATTTTCGAGGCGGGCCGACGCCACGCGGCGCTCCGTTTCGGCGGCGGGCCAGCGCTGGGCCTGGGCGGTTTGCTGCACCTGCGCTTCGGCCTGGGCCTGCCGCTGGCCGGGGCCATAGCTGGCCAGTACCCACAGCAGCACCGAAATGGCCACGATCACCTTGCCCGCCTGGAAGATGAACGCCTTCACCTTCTCCACGATGGTGAGGCCCACGTTTTTCCAGCGGGGCCAGCGGTACACCGGAAACTCCATGATGAAGTAGCTACGCTCGCGAGCCTTGAGCACCGTTTTCAGCAACAGGGCCGAGAGCAGCGCCGAGCCCAGCCCCAATAGGTAGAGCCCCATCAGCACCAGCCCGCGCAGGTTGAAGATACCCAGCCAGCTTTCATCGGGCACCACCAGCGCCACCAGCACGGTGTACACCGGGATGCGCGCCGAGCACGACATGAGGGGCGTCACGAAAATGGTCAGCATCCGGTCTTTCCAGCTCTCGATGGTGCGCGCCCCCATGATGGCTGGCACCGCGCAGGCCAGCCCCGAAATGAGTGGCACCACGCTCTTGCCGCTGAGCCCGAAGGGCCGCATCAGCTTGTCCATGAGAAAGGTCACGCGGGCCATGTAGCCCGTTTCCTCCAGCACCGCCAGGAAGGCGAAAAGCAGGGCAATCTGCGGAATGAAAATCAGCACGCCCCCCAGCCCGGCAATCACGCCTTCGGTCAACAGCCGCACCAGCGGCCCGCTGAACCGCTCCTGAATGGCCGCGCTCAACGCCGAAATACCCTGGTCGATGAGATCCATCGGGTACTGCGCCCAAGCGAAAATGGCCTGGAACAGCAAGAATAGAATGGCCAGAAAAATCAGGTAGCCGAATACTCGGTGCGTCAGCACCTTGTCGATGCGGTTGGAGGCCGGCTCACGGCGCTCGGTGCGCGTCACGGTCACGACTTCGAGCAGCAGCTCGTTGATGTGCGCGTAGCGGGCCACCGTCTCGCTGGCCTGCTGGGCCGTGGAGTCGAAGGCGTACTCTTGAGTAAGTTCGGTGAGGTAGTGGCGGTCGGCCTCGTTGAGGAAGTGCAGCTGCTCAAACTGGTGAGCGTAGTGCAGGGCCAGGTAGTCGTTGGGCAGGTCGAAGCGTGTGCGAATGGCGGCCAGCAGCGGCCGCAGCTCGGCGGCGGGCTGCCAGAAGCGACCGGCGGGCGGGCGGGCCGCCAGGCGGTCGGCCATGACGATGCGCAGCGCCGCCAGCCCCACGCCCTTGCGGGCGTTCATGGGCACCACGGGCACGCCCAGCTCGCGTTCCAGCGCGGGCAGGTCAATCTGAATGCCGCGCTCGGCGGCCACGTCCGTCATGTTCAGGGCCAGGATGGCGGGCAGGCCCAGGTCGGCGAGCTGCGAGAACAGCAGCAGGCTGCGGCGCAGGTTGCTGGCGTCCACGGTCACCACCACGAAGTCGGGGTAGTCGGGCGAGAGGGGGTTGTAGAGCAGGTCGGCGATGACGCGCTCGTCGAGGCTCTTGGGATAGAGCGAGTAAGTACCCGGCAGGTCTACCACTTCGGCCCGGCGCTGGCCCCCGAGGGCCGCGATACCGGTCTTGCGGTCTACCGTTACGCCGGGGAAGTTGCCGACTTTCTGGTTGAGGCCCGTGAGCTGGTTGAACAGCGACGTTTTGCCCGAATTGGGGTTGCCGATGAGGGCCAGGCGCGGCAGGCGCTCGGCCACGGGCGCCGCGCCCCCGGTGCCGGGTAGCGGCCCAGCCGGCCGCGCTTCCTGAATAGCACCCGCCATAGAATTCAAATTTAGTCTTTTAGCTGAATGGTAGCGGCTTCGCTCACCCGCAGCGACAGGGTATACTCCTCGTCACCGAGCACCAGCATGAGCGGGTCGCCGAGCGGAGCCCGCCCCGCCAGCCGCACCTGCGTGCCGGGAATGCATCCCATTTCGAGCAGCTTGAGGGCCATCTGGGGGTCTTTGAGGCAGCATACCGTGGCCGCTTCGCCGGGGCGCAAGTCGTTGGCGGTGCGGCGAGCGGAGGCTGGCTGCGGGGCAGCCACGGCGGCGGAGCGACGGAAAAGAGCCACGGGTGAAGAGCTAAGATTATTTAGATTTAATTCAAACAAAGATACGGCTCATTCGTTGCCGGTGCCAGCCAAAGTACTTTTTTTTACCTGGAGCCGACCACAATTGCCACAATCCGGGGAAATTTTAGCTTCTACCCATAACCACTACGTTTTGTCCTACTTAAGCGCGTCAACCATGCGCGATTTCGCTTATTTTTGCACTAGCCAATAACTTTACCGCCCTCAAATGTTTCAACGTTTATTTTATTTTGCACTATTCGTATGCGCGGCTAGCGGCGCGCTACGGGCGCAGACCACGCCGGCCGCTGGCCCCGCGATACTGTCTGGCAAAATCATCGACAAGGCGACCAAAGAGCCGCTGCCATTTACCTCACTCAGCCTGAAAGACGACCAAACCGGGGCGCTCAGCAATGAGTTTGGGGTTTTCCAACTGCCTGGGCCGGTGAAGAATGAGAAAGACTCGCTCATTGTAATGGCGCTGGGCTACGAGCACCTTGCCATCGCGGTGGAGCGCGGCAAGCCGATGACCAACGTGGTACTGGAAGTAAACCGCCGGGCGATTGCGCTGGGCGGCGTAACTGTAAAGGGCGGTAAGGTAAAGAACCTGGAGCTTGGTGCCAACTCCAACAACCCTGGTGACGGCCTGCTGCAAGGCCAGCCCGGCGGGCAGTACGCCTTCTTCGTTAAGAATGATAAAAGCCGGCGGTTGGGCAACATCCGCTCGGTGTCGTTCTACATCGGGGAAAACGGCTTTCCGCGCGAGCCGTTCCGGGTTCGTCTCTATAAGCCCGACGGTAACTACAACTCACCCAATACCGACATCCTGACGGACAACGTGGTAGTATCGGCACCCAAGGGCGGCCAGTGGTACACCGTCGATCTAACGCCTTACAACGTAGTCGCTCCCGAGGAAGGCTTCTTCGTGGCAATGGAATGGATTGTGAGCGGCGACAAGTTTTTCAACACCAACTTCATGGATGAAAACTACACGCCCTACGGCCAGATTATGCGCCCCACGTTCGAGTTTAAAGAGAGCCGCACCTGGAGCTACACCATCGCCAAGGGCTGGACGCTGCTGACGATGGCCACCGCCGCCGGCCAGCACTACAACGCCATGATCAAGGCCGAAGTAGACATGATTAAGTAAGATTCTGACTCGCCTCTATTCTGCAAAAAATACAAAGGCCCGGCTGCTAGCCGGGCCTTTTTCGTAGCGGGCTACGGGCCGATCATTTACCTATCTGGGTGGTCAGCCACTGCCGCATCTGCTCCTGCACGGCGGGCGAAAAAACAGGTTTCATTTCGCCGTTGAGCATGGTCCACTGCACGGGCGGCGGTTGCAGCAGGTGGTTGACGCCCACCGGGCGAAAGGCCGTGACGGCGCGGTTGCCCCCGGCCTTCAGCTCGCGCTCCAGCGCGGCCAGGTGCTGGGCGGCGGGTGCCTGCTCGTCGGCCAGCCCCGTAATGAGCAGTACCGGGCACTGCACGGCCGCCAGGTTTTCGAGCGGGTCGAACGTCAGGAACGACCGGTACCAGGGCGTGAGCAGCGCCGCCGCCTGCTGCTGCCCCCCCGCCGCCGAAAGCGTGGGCTCGCCTTGGCGCAACAGGTTAGTAACCATCGCCTGCGTCTGGGCCGGGTTGGTGGAATAGCGGATGAGGTCATAAAGCGTGCGCTGGCGGCGCACGTTGGTTTCAAGCTGCGCGGGCGATACTTTCTGCGCTTGCCAGGCCAACGTAGCCTGTTGCAGCAGGATTTCGTGGCCGGGCAGCCCGTAGGCCCCGAGCCCGATGACGAAGGCGGGCGGCAACGGCTGCGCGGCAGCCAGCAGCGCAATGTTGGCCCCCTCGCCGTGCCCCACGAGCCCTATGCGCAACAGGTCGATTTCGGGGCGGGTGCGCAGGTAATTGAGGGCAGCCTGCACGTCGGCGGCCCGCTGGGCTGGCGTGGCGGCCTCGTTAGCCCCCGCCGACTTGCCCACGCCCCGGTCGTCGCAGCGCAACACGGCCACGCCGTGGCGGGTGAGGTAATCGGCTAGCGAGCCCAGCAGCCGGTAGCTCATCATATCGGGCTGCTTGGTGCTGTCGGGCACCAAGCCATCGCGGTCTTGCCGGCCCAGGTCCGACACCAGCACGGCCGCTGGGAAAGGCCCCGCGCCGTGTGGCAGCGTGAGGGTGCCAGCCAACCGCAGCCGGGCACCGAAATTAGAAAAAGCTACTTCCTCCTCGCGGTAAGGAGCCGTGGGCTGCCCGGCGGGCTTGGCCACGGCCGGCAGCGGCGTACGGTGCAGCTGCACGGGCGTGCGCAGATCGGGGCGGCACCACAGGCCTTGCAACTGCTGGCCATCGGCCGAGCGGCGGGCCAGAAACCGGCTGTTCGTCTGCGGTATGGTAAAGATGACCGAATCGGTGCGGGCGGGCTGTCGCACCGTTACGGCCGAGCGCATCACTTTTTGCATGGGCACGTCCAGCGCCGCATAATAAGCGCCGTTAGCCAGCGTTATGACGCTCACTTTCAACTCTAACTCTCCGCCGGGCACGGGTAGTATCCCGCGCCACACGCCTTCGAGCGGGCCGGCCGTGGCGCGGGGCGGAACCACCGTTTGCGCCTGGGCCGCCCCGCCAGCCAGTGCCACCAGCCACCCCATCGCCCAGGCCAAACATTTACTTTTCATATCTTAACTTTATACCAAGAACTTGATAAAGGACAACGAGCAAAATTACCTGCGCTTGCCAAGCGGCGGCGAAGTTAGGGGCGGGCTGGATAGGCCCGGCTCTTACCCAGCTCAGGTGCGATTCAATTCAGGTAATATGCTCCAGTTACCAGCACATTCCATTATTGAAAAAATACCATTTACCCCCACCCGCGGAGAAAAGGCGAAAATAGTAGCAGGCTGCACACTAGATTTGCCAGAAATTTTCCTTTTAACTTACCCAACATGCGGACAGGCCCGAGTAAATTTGTGGGCCGCGTTCTATTCATTTTACTCTTTCCGTATGATTAAGCGTTTACTATTCATTCTATTGCTGGGTGGCCTGCTGCCAACCCTGGGTTGGGCTCAGCAGGAGGGTCGCATCACGGGCCGCGTTGTTGACGAGAAAACCCAGGAGCCTATTCCCTTTGCTTCTATCAACTTGCGCGACGAGCAAACCGGGGCACTCACCAACGAATATGGCTATTTTCAGCTAGCCATGCCGACCAAGGTTACCGAAGACTCGGTTATCGTCATGGCGCTGGGCTACAAGCGCACGGCGCTTTTTGTGCAGCGCGGTGCCAACATGGAAGAAATCATCATTCAGCTACCCAAGCAGCCCATCGAGCTGGCTCCGGTAGTGATAGAATCGAAGGGCGTAAAGCCGGCTACGCTGGGAGCTCACTCCAACTCGCCGGGCGCGGGCATGATTCAGGGAATGCCGGGCAGCCAGTACGCCTTTATGTGCAAAAACGACAAGGCGAAGAAGCTCGGCATTATTCGCTCGGTATCGTTCTTCATCGGGGAGAACGGCTTCCCGCGCGAGCCGTTCCGGGTGCGTATCTACAAGGCCAACGGCAACTACAACGCGCCCAACGAGGACATGCTCACCGAGAGCGTAATCGTATCGGCGGCCCGCGGCGGCGAGTGGTTCACGGTCGATTTGTCGCCCTACAACCTCATTGCTCCCGATGAGGGCTTTTACGTAGCGATGGAGTGGATTGTGAGCGGTGACAAGTTCTACACCACCAACTTCATGGACAACTACACGCCCTACGGGCAGATTCTGCGTCCAACGTTTGAATTTAAGGACAGCCGCACCTGGAGCTACGCCATCGGCCGGGGCTGGAACCTGGTGACGCTGGCTAATAACGGCTCGCGCTTTAACGCCATGATGCGGGCGGAGGTCGATGCTTACAAATAGACCGCAGATTTAACGGATTAAACGGATTGCGCAGATACGCCCGCCTGCCTACGGCGGCGGGCTGACTATTCGGACGTTAACAAAAAGGGCCACCCTGGCGGGTGGCCCTTTTTGTTTTCTGTTGATTTTTAGCTGCTGGCTCTTGCGGCAGCCCTTGCCAATTACCGTCGAGCCAACTGCTAGCCCGCCCGAGTAGTCAGCCCGCCGCCGCAGGCAGGCGGGCGTATCTGCGCAATCCGTTTAATCCGTTAAATCTGCGATCAGCGGAGGCGGACGGCGATTTCGACGCGGCGGTTTTCCTGGCGGCCGGCGGGGGTGGCGTTGCTGGCCACGGGCTGGCTTTCGCCGAAGGCCTCGGTGCTGAGGTGGTCGGCGGGCATTTTATCGGTGGTAATGAGGTAGTTTTTGACAGCCTCGGCCCGCTGCTGGCTTAGCTCACGGTTGTAGCTTTTATCGCCGCGCGAGTCGGCGAAGCCCAGGATGCGGACATCCTTACCCGCGTAGCGCTTGTTGATGGAAGCCGAGATTTGCTTCAGGGCCTCGGCCGCGCTGGGCTTGATGGTGGCCTTATCGGTATCGAACAGCACCTTTTCCTCCAGTCCGTACACCTGGTAATCGTCGTTGCCGCGTACCGACACGCCGGTAACGCTCACCTCGGGCAGTTTGATGTCGGATAATTTAGCTTTCGTAATGTCGAAGGCATTGCTGATGGCCGACCCGGCTTTGCTGGCCGCGCTGTCCACGGCATTGGCGGCGCCGGTGGCTACGTCGCCCACCGTTTTGCCAGTGCGGGCCACCACGGCCGTATCGGCCGTCGCATCGCCGAGCGTGTTTTTATCGTCCGACTTTTTGAGGTCGTTGCAACTGGTTGCGGTAAGGAGCGTGGCCGCGGCCAGCAGGGCGAGAAAAGGCTTGTGCATGAGTGAAAGCGGAGGTTGGAAAAGAGAGCCTCCGGCCCCCATACGACGGCCAGCGCAGCCACGTTGAATTTGCTATCGCACGCGCCGAGCCCAGTGGCGACATACTGCCCGGCTTACTCGCTCACGAAAACCCGCTTCACGCGCTCGCTCACATTGGTCAGCAGCTCGTAGGGAATAGTATTGATGCGCTGGGCCAGCTCACTCGTATTCAGCCCTTCACCAAATACCACGGCCACGTCGCCGGGCCGGGCCTCGGGTACGTCCGTTACGTCTACCATCACCATGTCCATGCATACCGAGCCCACCACCGGGGCACGGCGACCGTGCAGCAGTACCAGGCCCGCGCCGTTGGAAAAGCGACGGTCGTAGCCGTCGGCGTAGCCAATGGCCAGCGTCGCCACCCGGCGCTCGTGGTCGGTAGCCGCGCCCCGGCGGCCGTAGCCCACGGTAGAGCCAGCGGGCAGCGTCTTTATCTGCGAAATGGTCGTTTTCAGCGTGCTCACGGGTAGCAGGTTGGCGGCGTCCTCAGCGCCGGCCTCTACGCCGTAGAGGCCCACGCCCAGGCGCACCATGTCGAGCTGCGCCTCCGGGAAGCGGCGAATGCCCGCCGAGTTGAGCGCATGCTTGAGGGCTGGGTAGCCCAGCACTGCCTCGATAGCGGCGGCCATGCGCCGGAACGCCGCCAGCTGCTGCCGAGTAAATTCGTCGTGCGCCGGGTCGTCGGCCGCCGCCAGGTGCGTCATAATGCCAGCCACGGGCAGGGCGGCGCGGTGACTGGCCAGCAGGGCCAGCAGCTCCGGCAATTCTTCCTCGGCAAAGCCTAAGCGACGCATCCCGGTATCGAGCTTGAGGTGCAGGGAGGGCAGCGGCCCAGCGCTGTCGGCGGCAGCTTCGCGGGCGGCTTGCAGGTAATCGTGCAGGCGCTCGAGCGAGTAGATTTCGGGCTCCAGGCGGTAGCGCCGCAATTGGGCAAAGGAATCGGGACCGGGGTTAAGCACCATAATGGGCAGGCTGATGCCGTTGTCGCGCAGCTGCTGGCCCTCGTCGGCGTAGGCCACGGCCAGGTAGTCAGCGCGCTGAAACTCCAGCAGGCTGGCCACCTCGTACGAGCCGCTACCATAGGCAAACGCTTTCACCATCACCATGAGCCGGGTGCGGGGCAGCAGCAACTGGCGATAGTACTGCAAGTTGTGCGTCAGGGCATCGAGGTTTACCTCCAGCACCGTACCGTGCTGGGGCTGCTGCAAGGCCGCTACCACCCGCTCGAAGCCAAAGCGCCGGGCACCCTTGATCAGAATAGTCTCGTTCTGAAAATCAGCCGGCCGCAACTCAGCCAGCAGGGCTTCGGTGGAGGGGAAGGTTTGAATTATGAATTGTGAATTATGAATTATGAATTGATTCTTTGGTGCGGCTGCTTCTTTTTGCGGAGTAGCCGCATCAATTTCTAATTCATAATTCATAATTTTTAATTGCGCAGCCAACTCCTCCCCCACCCCGATGAGCCGCGTGACGCCGTGCGCCCGCACCAGGGCCAGCACGCGGGCGTAGAGCTCGGGGCCGGCGAGGCCCGATTCGAGCACATCGCTGAGGATGAGCGTACGGCCGCCCGGGCGGGCCTGCCGGCTCAGGGCATCGAGGGCCAGCGAGAGGCCAGCCAGGTCGTTGTTGTAGGTATCGTCGAGGAGGTAGCAGCCGTGGCGGCCGGCCTTCATTTCAAGGCGCATGGCGACCGGGTGCAGGCGTTGCAGCCGACGCTGCATCTCGGCCAGAGTCAGCGCCTTGGCGGGGTCGAGCTGCCGCCAGAGCAGCACGGCCAGGCAGTGCAAAGCATTTTCTACCGAAGGCTCGTCGGCGAAGGGCAGGGTGAAGCGGGTGGCCTGCCAGGCCGGCTGCTCGGCCGGAAAATGCGCCGTGGCGGCCCCTTCGCCCAGCCGCACGCGCACGCTGGTCGTGCCAGCGGTGGTCGCCTTGAGGCGGAAGCGAAGCACCGCGCCGGGTACCTCGCGGCGCGTCCAGGCCAGGGCGGGCAGCCCGCGGGCCTGCACGGCGGCGTGCACGGCTGGCTGGTCGGCGCAGTACACGAGCAGCTCAAAGCCCGGCTGCTCAAAGAGCCGCAGCTTTTCAGCCAGCTTTTCGGCCTCCGAGGTAAAACCCGCGTCGTGGGCTGTGCCCAGCGTGGTGAATATGCCGTGCGTGGGCCGGACAACGGCCGCCAGCCGCGCCATCTCGCCGCGCTCCGAAATACCGGCCTCGAAGATCCCCAGCGTGTGGCGACCGGGGGCCAGCTCCCACACGCTCAGCGGCACGCCCACCTGCGAGTTGTAGCTCTTGGGCGAGCGGCAAACGGCCTCGTCGGGCGCCAGTACTTGGGCCAGCCACTCTTTCACGATCGTCTTGCCATTAGAGCCCGTAATGGCCCATACTGGCCCGCCAAACACAGCACGGTGCCGCGCCGCCAGGGCCTGCAAGGCCGCCAGCACCTCGCGTACCTGCACGAAGCCCGCCTCCGCAAACGGGGCCAGGCTGGCCGGCGGGTGGCTTACCACAAACAGCCGCACGCCCTTGGCGTAGAGCGCCGCCAGGTGCTGGTGGCCATCGTGACGCGGACCGCGCAGGGCGAAGAACACGGCTCCTTCGGTAAGGCCCACGCGGCGGCTGTCGAGCAGCAGGGTGGCCAGGGCGGTATCGGTGGCGGGAGCTTGCAGCAGCGTGCCCCCGAGCAGGGCGGGCAGTTGGGAAAAGTGGATGGGCATAGCGCGGGCAAAGTTCGGGCGCAGCGGCCGGGTAGCGGGTGGAGCGTCTTTACGCTGGTAGGGAGAGCTATTTTAGGCCCGGCATCGAGTTGCCAACCCGTTTACTATTTTCTTTTCAGCTAGCCATGCGCACCTTCATTCTGCTCTTATTCATTACCTTACTGGGTAGCCACGCTGCCACCGCCGGCAAGCCGCCCATGCCGCTGCGCGTGGCCAGCTACAACCTGCGCTACAACAATCCCGACGATGGAACCGATGCCTGGCCCAATCGTAAAGAAATGGTAAAGAACCTCGTGCAGCACTACGATTTCGACGTGTTTGGCATCCAGGAGGGCCTGCGCGGGCAGCTCAACGACATGGCTACAATGCCGGCCTACGCCTTCGTGGGCCGGGGCCGCGACGACGGCAAGGAAGCGGGCGAGCACTCGGCCATCTTTTACAAGAAAGCCCGCCTGCAACTGCTGCAAACCGGCGATTTCTGGCTGAGCCAGACGCCCGACCGCCCCTCCAAGGGCTGGGATGCCACCTGCTGCAACCGCCTCTGCACCTGGGCCAAATTCAAGGATGTGCAAAGCGGGCAGACGTTCTTCTTTTTCAGCGTGCACTTCGACCACGAGGGCGTGGAAGCCCGCCGCCAGTCGGGCCAACTCATGGTGAAGAAAATCAAGGAAATATCCCAGGGTACGCCGGTCATTTGCGTGGGCGACCTCAATTCAACGCCCGATACCGAGCAGGTCAAGACCCTGCAAGGTGCGTTCGGCGATGCGTACCTGCTCACCCAGCGCCCCGCCTACGGCCCGGTGGGCACCTTCAACGGCTTCGAGCTTACCGCCCCGTTGCGCGACCGCATCGACTATATTTTCGTGAGCCCCGGCAGCACCGTACTCGACTACGCGGTACTTACCGACTCGATGCGCGGCCATTATCCGTCGGACCATTTCCCGGTAACGGCTACTGTGCTGTTGAAATAAACAGGCTGCTTATTGGCAATCCTTTGGCGATACTCCCGCACTGGCCCCGCACTGGCGCGAGTTTAGCGCAGCGTAACTCGCGCCAGTAGCCCCACACTGGCGCGAGTTTAGCGCAGCGTAACTCGTGCCAATCATGACGTGGAGGCTGCGCCTCCACTGCCGCAACGCGGCAAGCTCGCGTCTGGGCAGCAGTGAATGGTGTAGCATGTAAGCGTAGGCTTGCCGCGTTGCGGCAGTGGAGGCGCAGCCTCCACGTCATGGTTAGCACGAGTTACGCTGCGCTAAACTCGCGCCAGTGTGGGGCCAATGCGGGGGATAAGGCTTCGCCTAACATCGCGCCAGTAGTAACCGATAGTGCGCCGACAAGCCAAGCCAGCACAGAGCCTTCCCCGCCCCGGCGCTACCTTCGGGCTTCATTTGCCTCTTCGTAGCTAAAGCGCCCGATGGCCGTTTCCACTTCCTATTCTCCCGCTCCCGCGCCGCTTTGGCAGCGGGCTTGGCCGCACGTGCTGGCCGTGTTGTTTTTCGTGGTGCTGGCCGTGGCCTATTTCGCGCCCATCGTATTCGACCACCAGACGCTGGCTCAGCACGATATTACCCAGTTTCAGGGCGGGGCCCGCGAAACCCAGCAGTGGGTCGCCGAGCACGGCCACGAGCCGCTGTGGACCAACTCCATGTTCAGCGGCATGCCCACGTACCTGATTTCGGTGCACTTCCCCGGCGACTTGTTCGTGTACGTGCAGAAGTTCATCGCCCTGGGCCTGCCCGGGGTGGTAAGCAACCTGTTCGTGGCTTTGCTCTGCGGCTACGTGCTGCTGGTGGCGCTGGGCGTGCGCCCGCTCGTAGCGGTGGCCGGCGCGGTGGCGCTGGGCTTTTCAAGCTACAACCTCGCCATCCTGGCGGCCGGGCACAACACCAAGTCGTGGGCGCTGGCCTACGCGCCGCTGGTGCTGGGCGGCCTGCTGCTGGCCATGCGCCAGAATAAATGGCTGGGCGCGGCCCTCTTCACGCTGGGTCTCACCATGAACGTGCGAGCCAACCACCCGCAAATCACCTACTACCTGGGCCTGCTGGTGGTCATCTACGGCATCATCGAACTAGTAGCCGCCATCCGGGCCGGCCGGCTGCCCGACTTTTTGGGCCGGGTAATGCTACTAGGCGTGGGGGCGCTGCTGGCCGTGGGCGTGAGCTTCGGCCGCCTCTACACCACTTACGAGTACAGCAAGTACAGCAACCGCTCGCCCTCCGAACTCAAGGCCCTACCGGCCCAGCCCGGCCAGGCGGCCGCCCCCAGCGCCAAGCAGCAAGACCGCGACTACGCCTTTGCCTACAGCTACGGCATCGGCGAAACCATGACCTTGCTGGTACCCAATTTCTACGGCGGCAGCAGCGCCATGCCGCTGGGTAAAGATTCGCACATCGCCGCTGCGGGCCTGCCCGAAGAATACCTCGCCAACATGCCCACTTACTGGGGCGACCAAAGCTACGTGGCTGGCCCGGTGTACGTGGGCGTGACGGTATGCTTCCTCTTTGTGCTCGGGTTATTCGTGGTGGATAAGCGCACCCGCTACTGGCTGCTGGCTGGCACGCTGCTGTCGTTTGTACTAGCCTGGGGCAAGAACTTCGAGACGATTAACAACTTGATTTTCGACTACCTGCCCGGCTACCGCAGCTTCCGCGCCGTGAGCATGGGCCTCGTCATTGCCCAGCTCGCCATGCCGCTGCTGGCGGCGCTGGCCCTGGCCCGCATTCTGCGCCCACGCACGGCCGGGGTGCCCGCCGGGGCACCGGCTGCCGCGCCTGCCGAGCCCCTGCACCCCGCCCTGGCCAAGGCTGCCCGCGCCGCTGCGGGCACGCCTACGGTAGCCGTCGATTCGCCCGACAACCTGTTCCGCGTCAAGCAGCTGCTGTACGCCGGGGCCGTTACGGCGGGCTTCCTGCTGCTGACCTGGGTAGCCAGTCTGAGCTTCGACTACGCCTCGCCGCAGGATGCCAACCTGACTCAGAGCGGCTTCACGCCTCAGCTGATGAGCGCCCTGCGTGCCGACCGCGCCGACTTGCTGCACAATGACATCTGGCGCGGGCTGCTCTTCGTGGGCCTCACGCTGGCGGCGCTGTATTTCTACCTGAAAGGCAAAATCGACGCCCGCGTGGCGGCGCTGGCCGTGGCCGCCCTGGTACTGCTCGACCTTTGGACGGTGGACAAGCGCTACCTCGGCGAGAAGAATTTTCAGACCGAAACCATCGCCGAGAGCTTCCAGCCCTCCCCCGCCGACGCCCAGATTCTCCAGGATAAAGACCTCAGCTACCGGGTGTTCAACCTAAGCAATCCCTTCAACGAGGCCCGCACCTCGTACTTTCACAAGAGCATCGGGGGCTATCACGGGGCCAAGCTGCGTCGCTACCAAGACCTTATTGAGCGCCAAATTTCGCAGAACAATCCCGGCGTACTGAGCATGCTCAATACCCGCTACGTCATCCTGCCGCCCCAGAAGCAAGGCGAAACCGAGCAGGTGCAGCGCAACCCCGGCGCGCTGGGCAATGCCTGGTTTGTGCGCGAGCTGAAAGCCGTGGATAGCCCCGATGCCGAAATGGCCGCCCTTACTACTCTCAACGCCAAGCAAACGGCGGTGGTCGATACCAAGAAATTCCCCAGCGTAAAGCCGGCCGCGTATCCTGACTCGTCGGCGACCATCGCCCTTACCAGCTACGCGCCCGACGCCCTCACCTACCGCTATACGGCCGCCCAGCCGGGCACGGTGGTGTTCTCTGAGGTGTACTACGCCGATGGCTGGCAGGCTTTCCTCGACGGCCAGCCGGTACCGCATTTCCGGGCCGACTGGGTACTGCGCGCCATGCAGGTGCCCGCCGGCTCGCACGAAATTAAATTCGTTTTCGAGCCCAAGGAATACAAGATAGGCAATACCGTATCGCTGATTTCCAGCATCGGCGTACTGCTGGCCGTAGTGGCGGCGGGGGTCTTTGGCTTTCGTCGGCGCGAGGTGGCCGAGTAGCGTGGGCTGGTGAGATGCAGTCCCGCTCTGCTGCGCTTGTGCGGCAGGGCGGGACTTTTTGCTGTTTTTATAAACCACATGACGGGGGCCAGCCGAAGCTTACCCTACATACTATATTGTCTCAACTGCTTCAACCTATTGCGCACCCGGTGGCGGCGGCGCGGGCTGTTCGCCTGCTGCTCTGGCGCGATGACTTGCTGCATCCCGAGTTGCCTGGCAATAAGGCCCGCAAGCTGAAATACAATCTTCAGCAGGCCCGCGCCGAAGGCTACTCGCGGCTGCTCACCTTCGGGGGGGCGTACTCAAACCACTTGGCGGCGGTGGCGGCGGCGGGCCGGCTCTACGGCTTCGACACTACCGGCCTAGTACGCGGGGAAGAACATCGTCCGCTCAACTCTACCCTGGCCCGCTGCGCCGCCAACGGCATGGCCCTGCACTACCTCGACCGCACCACCTACCGCCGCCGGGCCGAGCCCGAATTTTTGGCCGAGTTGCAGCAACAGTTCGGCCCCGCCTACCTCCTACCCGAGGGTGGCACCAATGCGCTGGCCCTGCGCGGCGTAGCCGAGCTGATAGCCGACCTGCGCCAGCATACCGACTTCGACGCCGTGGCCGTGGCTGCCGGTACCGGCGGCACGCTGGCTGGCCTCGCCCTGGGTCTGGCCGAGGCCGCTTATCCCGCCCGCGCCGTGGGCGTAGCCGCCCTCAAAGGTGCTGATTTTCTGCGGGCCGACATAGACGCGCTCACGCTGGCCGCGGCAAATACCGTATTACTCAACTACGAGCTGCACACCGCTTATCACTTCGGCGGCTACGCCAAGCTCCCGGCCGATTTGCGCACGTTCATTCAACGTTTCCAGGCTACTTACGACGTACTGCTCGACCCCATCTACACCGGCAAGCTAATATTCGGTGTACTAGACTTGATCGAGAAAAATCACTTTCCGCCCGGTAGTACCGTAGTGGCGGTGCACACGGGCGGCCTCCAGGCCTGGGCAGGGTTCGGTGAGATGGTGAAATAGTGAGCGGTGAGCTAGTGAGGTGGTGAATGAAAGGTTCCTGCTCACCACTTCACCACTTCACTATCTCACCAACTCATCACTCACCATTTCACCACTCACTATCTCACCACCTTATCACTCACCATTTCACCACTCACTATCTCACCGCATAAAGCGGCTAGTGTGAATATAAACGGTAGCACCGGGGCCAAGAACCGCACATCATAGTCGTCGATGGTGAGCATGACCACGCCGGCTTGC
>CAJYVK010000033.1 GCA_913778455.1 uncultured Hymenobacter sp.
GACGGCCACCCGCTCGCCCGCGCCGGGCGTGGCGGGCAGCCCCGTCCCCCTAGGCCTCGGCAGCCTGGTTATCGGCATCGGCATGGCCATGACCGGCTCGCTGTTCTCGTCCGACTCGTGGAACAACATCGGCTTCGCGGGCGAGGAAATTCAGAACCCCGAGCGCACGCTGGTGCGCAGCATGGCCATCGGCACGGCCATCGTGACCACGCTCTACATCCTCATCAACGTGGTGTACCTGCTGGTGCTGCCCCTCAAAGGCTCGCCCGAGGCTACCACGCTGGCTGGCCGGGGTATTCAGTACGCCACCGACGACCGCGTGGCTACCGCCGTGGCCGAGTCAGTAATGGGCACCGGCGGGGCCTACGTACTAGCCATCCTCATCATGCTCAGCACCTTTGGGGCCAATAACGGCATCATCCTGAGCGGCGCCCGCGCTTACTACGCCATGGCCAAGGACGGCCTGTTCTTCCCCTCGCTGGCCCTGCTCAACCGCGCCGGGGTACCCGGCCGGGCGCTGTGGGTACAGTGCCTCTGGGCCTGCCTGCTGTGCCTGAGCGGCAGCTACGGGCAGTTGCTCAACTACGTGATGTTTTCGGTTATCCTGTTCTACCTCATTACGATAATCGGCATTTTCGTACTGCGCCGCACCCGGCCCGACGCCCCCCGCCCCTACCGCGCCTGGGGCTACCCGGTGCTACCGGGCATCTACGTGCTGCTGGCCTCGGCTTTCTGCATCATCCTGCTCATCGCGCCCGACACGGCCGAATACTCGCGCTATGGCCTGGGGCTGGTGGCGCTGGGCCTGCCGGTGTATTTTCTGTTTGGGCGGAGGATGGGTGGGGCGTAGCGAGCTCGCTCTTTTTACATACGCAATGCCCCTGGCTTCTACTTCGAAGCCAGGGGCATTGTTGTTTGATACTCATTAAATACTTGACTATAAATATTTTACAACAATCTTTACCAGCCGCTTTCGCTACCTAGCCGCTGGTTACTTCGCTCACCCGACTGGCTTTACTCGAAGGCGCGGAATGTGCCAGCAAAATAGTCGAAAGCCAGTATATGCTCCCCTTCCCAGCCAAAGTCGAGAAAATAGTCTCTGACCCAACCATCCGGCTGTATGCCGAGCCAAGACCCTGCTTGCCAACTTAGGCGCAAGTAACCGTCTTCGGTGAGTTCAGGGGCCAAGAGCTTCTTGCCTTGTAAAGTGTCTAAGCAAGTATTGATATGCGCCGCCGCGTCATCGGACGAGCACACCCGGGTGTGCGCCTGCACTAAATGCCACGAGCAGGCTACTCCCATACTACCCATAGAGTCCGTGCGGGTCTTCTTCGGTGCCAGCCGCACTTTCTTGGCGAAGCGAAGTTGAAAGCCAGCACCACTCCAATCGGTGATTACCTCCTTAATTGTGCTCCCTGTCCAACGGGTCAGCAAATCCTGAATGGTACCCGTCGGCACCTGCGGGCGAGTGGCATGGCGCTCTCGTTCACGCGCGAGCAACGCCTCGATAGTGAACGGTACTTCTTGATCAGTCCCGGCGTTTAGAATAAGGGGCCAGGAGCGATCAGGATCCTCCTGCACTGCCAAGGCAGCTAACGTGGCGAAGGCACCTTGTAAGCGCGACAGGTGCAGCGGACGGCGGGCAAATACCTTCCAGAAGTGGATCAACGCCGCGCCGAAGGGCGTATCAGGTGCCGAGATCATCATTGGCTAAAATAGGTAAGGAAACAGGCGGGGACTGTTAAGGTAATTTTCTGATCCATAGCTTCTAATTCGCAGTAGGTATTACTCCTTTAATTACTAGTAATCTAATCAGAAAGCCTCTTGGTGCCCCCAAAGCAAGCATAAAAAAAGCGCCAGCCTACCGGCTGGCGCTTGTACAACCAGACTTGGACAAAGCCAAATCTTCCCCGGAGGGCAAATGAATAATGAGCTTGCCTGACATCGCTAGCCAGCTGCGAACAACCTGTATCAGGAACAGGGTCACTCAGCCCATGCAGGCCCTCGTCCGCCCCTACTGCACCTCCAACCGCGGGTCGGGGCGGGGCGTCATCTCGTAATCGTGGGGCGGAGTAGCCCCGGCCAGGTGCTGCACGAAGTAGTCCCAGCGGCGGCGCGTCATGTAGGGCGAATACTGGCCGAAGCCGTGCGCAGC
Source organism: uncultured Hymenobacter sp. (assembly GCA_913778455.1). Lineage (GTDB taxonomy): Bacteria > Bacteroidota > Bacteroidia > Cytophagales > Hymenobacteraceae > Hymenobacter. The sequence continues at coordinate 2,156 of CAJYVK010000033.1, forward strand.
CTGCGGAAACACTACCAGGTCGTAGCTCTTGTTGGCCTTGGTGAGGGCGTCCACCACCAGCCAGGTATTATAAGGCGGCACGTTATTGTCCATTAAGCCGTGGGCCAGCATCAACTTGCCTTTCAGATTTTTGGCGTAGAGCGCGTTAGCCTGATTGTCGTAGTTGGTGGTACCATCAGGATTGGCTTTTACCAAGCCGATGTAGCGCTCGGCCCAGTCGTCTTCGTAGTTACGGTTTTCGTGGTTGCCCGACTCCGAGATGCCGACTTTAAAGAAATCGGGGTAGCGGAACATGGCCGCCGCCGTGGCGTAGCCCCCGCCCGAGTGCCCCCAGATACCTACCCGCTCCAGGTCGAAGTAGGGGTAGCGCTGGGCCAGCTGGCGGATACCAGCCACTTGGTCGCCGAGAGTATTCTCGGCCATGTTGCCGTAGCAGGCGTCGTGGTAGCTCTTGGAGCGCAGCGGGTTGCAGCTACCTTCAATGACTACCACCACGAAGCCCAGCTCGGCCAGGGCCTGGTTGTCGTTACGGGCCGTGGAAAACGCCCAGCTACCCACGCCCCCGCCCTGCGGCCCGGGGTAGATGTAGTCGATAACCGGGTATTTCCGGGCCGGGTCGAGGTTGGTCGGGGTAAAGAGCAGGCCGTACAGATCCGTCTGCCCATCCTGGGCTTTCACCGTGATGGGCGTGGGTGCCTTCCAGCCGGTGGCGCTGAGGCGCGAGACATCCGCCTTTTCCAGCGTCGTGATGAGTTTGCCGTCAAGCCCGCGCAACACGCTCACGGGCGGCACGTTGGGCTGCGAATAGTTATCCACGAAATAGCGGCCCGAGGGCGAGAACGTCACCTGGTGGTTGCCGGCCTCGGGCGTGAGCAGCGTCAGGTGCTTGCCGTCGAGCCCGATGCGGTAGAGCTGGCTGAAATACGGGTTGCCGGGCTCGCGGCCGTCGGCCAGGAAATAAAGCTGCCGGGCCTGCTCATCCACTTTCAGCAGTTGCGTCACCACCCAGTTACCTTTGGTGATCTGGTGTTTCACCTTGCCCGTAGTGGCGTCGTAGAGGTAGAGGTGGCCCCAGTTGTCGCGCTCCGAGTACCAGATAATTTCCTTGGTTTTGGGCAGGTAGCGCCAGTTGATGGCTCGCTGGCCCGACTCGTACTGCGTGGGCACGGTTTCCTGAAATACCTCGCGCACGGCCCCGGTAGCGGCATCAGCTACGCGCATTTTTTCTTCCTTGTGGTCACGCGAAGTGGAAACAAAGGCCAGCTGCGAGCCGTCGGCGCTCCAATCCACGTCGTCGAAGGTGCCGCTGCTCGAGATATCGTCGGAGAGCGAGCCCCGGTGCGGATCGGGGGCCACTTGCAGGCGCACCACCTTGGCCGGGCTCACCTCGATGATAACCCGCTCAATCATCGCAATTTCCTTGTCACCGGCCAGCGGATACTTCCAGGCTTTGAGCGTGGGATGGCCGACGTTGGTGGTGACAAGGTACATCTCGCCCACCCGGCGCTGATCCTGGCGGAAGGTGGCGATTTTGCGCGAGTCGGGCGACCAGCGCAGCACTGGCGCGTCGCTCATCGTCCAGCCCGCGTTGTCGGTGGCGTAGCCGTAGTCTTTTACGCCGTCGGTCGTGAGCTGAGTGGTCTGGCCGGTCTTGGTGTCGCGCACCCACAGGTTGTAGTCCTGAATGTAGGCGGCCAGCCGGCCATCGGGCGAAGCTACCTCAACCGCCGAATTTTTACCGGCGGCCGGGCTGGCGGCGGGTGGGTCGTCGGGGCTCAGCTGACCGCTGGCCAGGGCGTATTTCCAGCGCTTACCGCCCGCGCCGAAGGCGATGGTCTGCCCATCGGGCGCGAAGGTAAAGGTGCGAAACGGCAGCCGGTTGGCTTCTACCGGCCGGCCGCCAGCCGTTGAGAGCGCGGCGGCTAGCTTACCTTGGTCGAAGGCGGCGGTGCGCGTCTTACGGGCCGGGTCAACCACGATAAACTCGCTGCCCTGCGGCGTGGTCGTCCGGTACCAGAACCGGCCGTCGGGCAACCAGTTGAGCTGGCCCAGGGTATGGTCGACCAGCGGCTGGGTGTTGTAAATCATGAAGCGCTCGGCCCGGGCGTAATCCTGGGCAGTAAGGGCTGGCTGCTGGGCCAGCGCCGGCCCGGCCAGGGTGCCAGCCAGCGCGAGCGCTCGTAGGTACTGCTGCATAAAAAGAGGTAAAATGGGAGGCAAGAAGCAACCGCAAGGGCATTTTGTGGGCCGCTACTCAGCGGCCACGCCACGCAAAAAAGGCCCCTGCGCACGCAAAGACCTCATTTCCCCCCCAGCGATGCACCTCGCCTTCGAAAGTATTGCGTGGCCAGTTCTCAGCTTGGGCACTGCCCTATCGGCGCTTGCGAGTCGGCACCGGCGGCGGGCCGGTGCTGGGTACTGGCAGCAGCGTCACGGTCAGCGGCTGGCCGTCGCGGCTGCTGGCCGTCTCGCTTTCGTAGCCGGCGTAGCCCACCACGAACGTGTTTTCGCCCTTGGGTACTTCCAGCATATAGCTGCCGGTGATATCGGTACTGGTCCCCTTAGTAGTCCCGCGCAGCATAACGGTGGCGCCCACCAGCGGTTGCCCGCTCTCGTCGAGCACCCGGCCCGCCTGAATCCGGATAGCCGCCCGCCCTCGCTCGGCGGGCGCGGCAGTTGGTACCGGAGCCACCGGGGCCACCCCGGGCCGGACGCTGGCTACCGGTTGAGTGGCCGGGGCACGGCCAGGCGCGGCTTTGGTCGAAACCGTAACCTCGGCCGCCGTAGCGTCGGCACCTGCCGGAGCAGACGCGGCCGGCGTAATGGCCACGGCCGACATGGCCGGCTCGCCCGAATGCTCAGGCGGCCGGCTACAGCCCGCCAACCCGGCGGCCAGCGCCAGAGCGGCCAGCCCTACCGCCTTCACCTTAGCTGGAAATTCAAATCCTATACAATAGGAATTCATCGGGAAAAAATAGTAACGAACCGACAAGTTACGCGCTTGTAGGTTTGATACAATACCTGCTCCTGCGTTTTTCGGGCGCGGCCCTGCTTTGCCAAGCAGCGCAAACGCCCCCCGGCGGCTGGTAAGCACTAGCCGCCGGGGGGCGTTTGCGTGATTGAACCTGAATGCGCCAGGTGGAAATCGATACTTCCGTTTTGGTAATCCTTCTGTTAGCTCAATCTGCTGAAGCGTTCTACTTACAAAATATTTAATTCTCAACCCGTTTGTCATGCTCATCTGGCGT
>CAJYVK010000034.1 GCA_913778455.1 uncultured Hymenobacter sp.
TGGATGTTCGACGCCTCCTGGTTTACGCCCATCGTGGGCAAGCTGGTGCTGAACACGCGGGCCCACTTCGGCTTTATCGGCACCTATACCAAGGACCGGACGCCGGGACCGTTTGAGCGCTTTAAGATGGGCGGCGCGGGCCTGGGCTATGGTGGCGGCGGCTCGTTCCTGGTGGGTACCGACTACATCGGTCTGCGCGGCTACGACGATCCCAACGGCGCCTTTGCCATTCCGACGGCCCAGTCGGGCCGGAGCGGTGGGGTTGCCTACAATAAGTACGTAGCCGAGCTGCGCTACCCGGTGAGCCTCAACCCGGCCGCCACAGTGTACGTGCTGGGCTTCGCCGAGGCGGGCAACGCGGTAGACGTGTACAGCCAGTATAATCCGTACAAGCTCTACCGCTCGGCTGGCTTCGGTGCCCGCATCTTCATGTCGGCCTTCGGTCTGCTGGGCTTCGACTACGGTCGGGCGTTCGACACGGTAGTACCGCCGGCCGGGACCACCACTGCGCAGGATTTCAACCATTTCCACTTCATCATCGGCCAGCAGATTCGCTAGCGTAGCTACCGGCCGAACGTTTTGGACCATCCCGGTGGTTTAGAAGCGACTGAGACGGTTGACGCTTAGACTAAAGAACTTGGCCCGGTCGTTGTAACAGGCGTCCCGGAGCTGGTTTCGGACTGCTTGCTTCTTTTTTCGCATGACCCACGTTGCTCGTTTTGTGCTGGCGGTGTTGCTGCTGGCAGCCTGCGCCCCGGCCTGGGGCCAGAAATTCGGCTACATCGACACCGAGTTTATTATGGGCAAGCTACCCGAGTACGCCCAGGCGCAAGCCGAGCTGACCAAGCTGACCGATACCTGGCAGAAGGAAATTGAAGCGCAGAAAAAGGACCTTGATAAGTTGTACCGCACTTATCAGGCCGAGGAAGTAGTGCTTACCGAGGCCATGAAAAAAAAGCGCCAGGATGAGATTCTGAAAAAGGAGCAGGATATCAAAGCCTACGAAACCAAGCAGTTTGGCTACGAAGGCCAGCTGTTCAAAAAGCGCATCGAATTGAATAAGCCCGCCCAGGATAAGATATTCGACGCGGTGGAAAAGGTGGTGAAGGCCCGTAAGCTGGACTTTATGTTTGACCGCAACGGCGACCTGACTATGCTTTATGCCAATCCGACGCACGATTATACCGAATTTGTGTTAGAGGAACTAGGGCTGGGCTCGCCCACCCGCAACCAGCCCGGCCACAAAGGCCCGGTAAAAACGGTGAAGCCGCCCAAAACCCCGACGGCCAGCGCCGACCCGACTTTCGAGTCGGACTCGGGCACGCCGACGCCTACCGTGGGTACGCCCGCTGCCGATAAAAGCACCAAAGCCAAGCCCACGCGGGCAAACAAAGCTGTATCGGGCGAAAGGCCCTAGTATCCTTACCTTTGCAACCGAATTTTTTTAGACCCTTGACTTCCTTCGTAAACCGCGTGAAAAAACTTCACCTGACCTTCGCCGCTGCGCTGCTCGTCGCCTCTTCGTTCTTCGCTTCGAGCGCCCACGCGCAGGCCCCCCTGAAAATTGGCTTTACCAGCGTAGAGTACGTGTTGGCCCAGATGCCCGAAAGCAAGCAGATTGAGTCGGACCTGAAAGCCTACGGTACCCAGCTGGAGGCCCAGCTGAAAACGAAGACCAACGAGTACCAGACCAAGCTGGAGGCTTACCAAAAAGGTGCAGCTAGCATGACCCCCGTGGTAAAGGCTGACACCGAGAAGGAGCTGACCCGCCTGGGCCAGAGCATCCAGGAGTTTCAGCAAACGGCCCAGCAGTCGATGCAGCAAAAGCAGCAGACCCTGCTGCGCCCCGTACTCGACAAGATCCAGAAAAACATCGATGCCGTGGCCGACGAGCAAGGCTACACCTACATCCTGAACTCGGACTCGGGCAGCAACCCCATCCTGCTGCACGGCCCGAAAGACGGCGACGTGTCGGACGTAATTTTGAAGAAAATGGGTATTACGCCCACTGCCCCTTCGACGGCGCCCACGGTGCAGACTCCCAAGACCGCCCCCATCGTACCGCCCGCTCCCGCTGGCAAGACCAAAACCAAGTCTAAATAAGTAGTGCCTCTTGCAGGCCAAAAAGCCGGAGCCAGTGGCTCCGGCTTTTTTCGTGCTACCTATTCTGTAAAGCGTTTTCGCTATGGAATTTCCTTCTCCTGACCGCCCCGGTTCTCCTGCGCTGCCCACCGCCTCCGACGCTGTTCCAGCCAGCTCTAAAAGCTCCGCCGTGCCCGAGCCCGATGATGAGGGGGGCGAGGGCGACGAGCTCTACGAGCACCACCGCATCGTAGCCGACCGAGGCCAGGAACTCCTACGCCTCGATAAGTTTCTGCTGAACCGGCTGGCCAACGCCTCCCGGACCAAAATTCAGGATGCCATCGAAGTGGAGGCGGTGCAGGTAAACGGGCGCGTGAGCAAATCGAGCTATCGCGTGCGGCCGGGCGATGTCATCACCATCACGCTGCCCGAGCCGCCGCGCACCGGCAAGGTGGAGCCCCAGCAAATGGCGCTCGACATCCGCTACGAGGACGCCGAGCTGCTCATCGTGAACAAGCCGGCGGGCATGGTCGTCCATCCTGCCTACGGCAACTGGGAAGGGACGCTAGTCAACGGGCTGGCCTTTCACCTCGCCAATCTCCCCACGGGCCGCAACGGCGAAATCCGCCCCGGCCTCGTGCACCGCATCGACAAGGATACTTCGGGCCTGCTGGTTATCGGCAAAACCGAGTGGGCCATGACGCACCTCTCGCAGCAGTTTTTTCACCACACCATAGAGCGCAGCTACCTGGCGCTGGCCTGGGGGAAGTTCGAGGAAGACGAGGGCACGGTGCGCGGCCACATTGGCCGCAGCGTGCGCGACCGCAAGGTGCAGGCCGTGTACCCCGATGGCGAGCAGGGCAAGCACGCCGTCACGCACTACCGCGTGCGCCAGCGCTACGGCCCCGTCACGCTGCTGGAGTGCCGCCTCGAAACCGGCCGCACCCACCAGATTCGGGCGCACATGCAGCACATCGGCCACCCGCTGTTCAGCGACGCTACCTACGGCGGCGACCGTATCCGCCACGGACAGGCCACCGGCACCTACAAGGCGTTCGTCGAGAATTGCTTTGCCCTGATGCCCCGCCAGGCGCTCCACGCCCGCTCGCTGGGCTTCGTACACCCTACCACGGGTGAGCACTTGTATTTCGAAGCCGAGCTACCCGAAGATTTTACGGCCGTACTTGCCAAGTGGGAAGACTGGGCCGCTAGCCAGTAGAACATGCTGCTGGGCAATTTTAGGGGGTCCACACCTTGTAAGCGGTCCGGCACGGGGCTGTAGAAATGGGAGCAAGTGCTACGGATTCCTGTCTTGCCTAGCACTTATTCTAATCGTGAGCCGGTGCTGTAGAGACATTAATTGGCTTGAAATTAGATTGAAAGAATATATTTCAGGGTAAAGCTTCTTACGGTAAAGAACCTAAATAAAGCGTGCCTAGTATGGGCGTAACAATAAAAAGTATAACTAATATGCCCTTTAGTTTTCTATCTGTCTTGGGTTCATCAGCCCACTTGCGTCTTAGTGCAGGGTACTTGTTCTTATACTTTTTGCTATTTATGCATACTATAAGAAGAAATAATGCGACTCCACAATAGGCTATAAGCCTAGCATAAGGGCTTGTTTGCTCCCTAGTAAAGAAGGGTCTAGTGGTTGATAATATTACAAATGCAATGTACAAGTTTTGTGCAAGGCTAATGCCAATAATTGCAGTATTAGCATTGCTTCCATCCCATTTGTAATAAAATTTAGAAAGACGATAGAAGATATAATCAAAACAGGTTTCCA
>CAJYVK010000035.1 GCA_913778455.1 uncultured Hymenobacter sp.
TCAACTGGATGGCCGCCCACGTACCCGCCGTGCTCGACGCGTGGTACGTGGGCGGCCATCCAGTTGAGATTCAGCGGGCGACCGTTGATGAGGACGACCACGACGGGCGTGCCCGTGGCCACTACGGCTTGCAGCAGCGCCTGCTGCTTGCCCAGCAGGTCGAGAGTGGCGCGGTCGTAGCCCTCGCCGCTTTCCATGTCGCTCACGGCTTGTCCCCCGGCCGCCGTAACGGTGGCCGCGCCGGTGCTCTGGTACTCCGTTTTGAAGTCGCGAGCGCTGGAGCCGCCGAGCACCACCACGGCCACCTGGGCCTGTCGGGCGGCGGCCACCGCCTCGGCAATGTTGGCGCTGGCCGTATCCCGAATGGCGCAGCCCTTTGCGTAGGTTACCTGAGTGCTGGCGGGTACCTTGGCCCGAATGCCTTCGAGCACCGTCACCACGTTGCTTTCGGGCTGGGGAGCAGTGTAATCGCCGAGCTGGTTGTACATATTATCGGCGTTGGGGCCGATAACGGCGATGCGCTGCAAGGTCTTGGCCAGCGGCAGCAGGTCTTTGTCGTTTTTGAGCAGGACTACCGATTCCTGGGCTACCTGCCGGGCAAGCTGCACGTTGGCCGGGCTGCGTACCAGCTTGGCGACTCGGCTGGGGTCCACGTAGGGGTTTTCAAACAGCCCCAGCTCAAACTTCACCCGCAGCACGCGGCCCACGGCCCGGTCCAGTACCTCGGGCGTTACTAGCTTTTGCTGCACGGCGGCCAGCAGTTCCTTGTCGTAGCCGTAGCCGCTGAGGTCGTCGTCGAGGCCAGCGTTGATGGCCAGCGCCGCCGCCGCGGGTGGGGTAGCCGCGACGTGGTGGCTGTTCGCCAGGCCCGAAATACTGCCCAAATCCGACACCGTGAAGCCCTGAAAGCCCCATTGCTGGCGCAGCACGTCGGTGAGCAAGAAAGAATTAGCCGAGCACGGTACGCCGTCGATGGAATTGTAAGCCGTCATGACGGACTGCGCCCCGGCTTTCACCGCCGCCCGAAACGGCGGCAAAAAGCTTTGAAACAACTCCCGGTAGCCGGTGCTAATGCTACCCCCGTTGTGGCCCCCCTCGGGCACGCCGTAGGCCGTGAAGTGCTTGAGCGTAGACACCACGTTGACGCCGCTCTTCAGGCTAGTTCCCTGGAAGCCCTGCACCATTGCCACGCCCATCTGGCCGTTGAGCACGGGGTCTTCGCCGTAGGTTTCCTCCACCCGCGACCAGCGCGGCTCGCGGGCCAGGTCCAGCACCGGCCCGTAGCCGATGTGCGCCCCCTGCACCCGCGCCTCCTGGGCGATGGTAGCCGCCATGCGCCGAATCAGGGCCGGGTCCCAGGTGCTGCTCTGGCCGATGGACGTTGGAAAAACCGTGGTGCCGACGGCCATGTGGCCGTGCGGGCACTCCTCGGCCAGCAGTAGCGGAATGTGCAGCCGGGTGTGTTCCACTACGTACTTCTGCAAGGCGTTGGTCGCCTCGGCGGCCTGCCGCGGGTTGAGGCCGGTGAGCAGGGTTTTGCGGGTCCAGGGGTCGGCGCGCAGGGTGGCCCACAGTGCCCCGATGTGGCGCTCGTCCACCGCCTTTTTATACGCCGCGCTGATGCCTACTTTTTGCCCGTCTTTCTGGTACATCTCCCAGCCCAGCAGCGTCGAGAGCTGGCCCACTTTTTCCTCCGTCGTCATGCGGGCCAGCAGGTCGTTGACCCGGGCTTCGGTGGAAGCCCGGCGATCCTGGTAAAGCGGTTTGGTAGCTTGGGCGCTGGCGGCGGTTGCGCTGAGCAGGGCCAGGCCGAGCGCGAGGTAGTTAGGCATCAGAGTGTTTAAAATGAGGGGCTTACTAAGGGAGCGGCTCGCTGCTTACTCGGCCGCGTAGGCAAAGGCCAGCGCCGGGTAAGTACCGGCCTGTTTCGCCAGTGCGGCGGGCAGCTGAAGCGTCACCTTGTCGCCGGTTGCCGTCCATTTCACTTCCTTGCCGGTTTGCAGTAGGGTCATTTTCGCGCCCTTTTTGGGTACGTTGCCGGTCCAGGATAGGGTAGTGGGCGTAGCCTGCTTCTCGGGCAGGCAGGCGATGGCGTAGCGGGTGCCCTGCTTGCCCTGGGTGAAGTAGGTGCTGCCGTCCTTGAAGCGCGGCGTCGCCCGGGTGTTGTAAATCGCCGCGCCGTTCACGTCCAGCCACTTGCCGATGGCCGTGAGGCGCGCTACGGCTTCTTGGTCCAGGGTGCCGTCGGGGCGGGGGCCGACGCCCAGCAGCAGGCTGCCGCCCTTGGCTACTACTTCAACTAAAGAATGTACAATCGTAGCCGGCGACTTATACACGTCGTTGGGCACGTAGCCCCAGTTGTTGGCTAGGGTCAGGCAGCTTTCCCAGGGATTAGCGAGGGGCTTGTCGGGCACGCGCTGCTCGGGCGTCTGGTAGTTTTCGTAAGGGCCGTGCACGGTGCGGTCTACCATCAACAGGCCGGGCTGGGCCTGCCGGGCCATCGTGGCGATGCGCGGCATGTTCACGTCCTGGCTGAATTCCGGGATGGGTGCCCCCCAGGAGCGCACTTCGGCGTTCACGGTTTCCTTGGGTCGCACCCAGCCGCCATCCAGCCACAGAATGTCCATGCTGCCGTAGTTGTGCATCAGCTCACTTATCTGGTTGTACGTGAAGTCCTGATACTTCTTCCAGCGCCACGGGTACTTCTTGATGTCGTAGTTGACGTTGCGGTTGGGTGTAGCGTATTTCGACCACCAAAAATCCTGCGAGTGCCAGTCGGGCTTCGAGAAATATGCCCCGATCATGAAGCCCTCCTTGCGAAAGGCGTCGAATACGTACTTGGCCACGTCAGCCCGCGGGTTGTCCTTAAACGGCCCGCCGCTGATTTTAAAATCCGACTGCTTGGTGTCGAACATATTGAAGCCGTCGTGGTGCTTGGTCGTGAACACCAGGTAGCGCATCCCCGCCTTTTTCGCCACGCTGGCCCACTGCTCGGGGTTGAATTTTACCGGGTTGAACTGCTTGCTGTAGTCCCAGTAGCGCTTCTTGTAATCCTCGTAGGCAATGGTGCTGTCGCGCTCAATCCAATCTTCCGAGCAGATGCTCCACGACTCGATGATGCCCGGCACGGCGTACAGACCCCAGTGCAAAATGAGCCCGAACTTCTGGTCGCGCCACTTGTCCAGCTTCTGCACCACGAGCGGGTCGGTGGGAGCCTCGTACTCGGTCGATTGCTGGTGAATGCCTTGTTGCTGGGCGTGAGCGGGCAGGGCGCTGGCCGCCGCGAGCAGCGCCAGGGCGAGCGTGGCTTTTTTCATGATAAAGGACTGTCTGTTAAAACTAACGATTATTTGGCCGCGGCTTGCTTGTAGAGCCCGAGGGCCGAAAGGGTAGGGTTGAGGCGCGAAGACAGGATGCGCAATCGCAGGTGTTGCGCCCGCACCGGCGCAAACTTGAGAATGCGCTTGTAGCCGACGGTAGTGCCCGTCGCCGCCGTCTTCCATTCCGCCCCGCTTTGGTATTCGAGCACGAAGCTTTCGATTCGCTGGCCCACCGTGATGTTCTCCTGCAATTGCAGCACGTCGAAAACCTGCGGCGCAGGCAGCGAGAAGCTCAGCGTAGCCGCGGTATCGCGGCCGGGGGTAGTCCAGTAGGTGGCGTAATTGGCATCCAGCAGCGCCGCGCCCTTCTGGGCACTGGGGCCGCTGACTCGGCTGCCCTTCAATAAGTTGTTCGCGTACGTTTTATCCAGGGCCGCCTTCCAGCTCCGGAGGCTGGCCGCGTCCTCCTGCTTGATCAGGCCGGTTTTATCGGGCGGAATATTGAGTAGCAGCACCCCATTGCGGCCCACCGAGCTATTATAAATGTCCAGTAGCTGCGCCGGCGTTTTCACCTGGCTGTCCTCGGCCGGGTGGTAAAACCAGCCCGGGCGGATGGATACGTCTACCTCGGCCGGGTACCACACCAGCGCCGTGGCATCCTTGATTTTGGCGCGGCTGCCCAGGTCATCGCCCATCATGTTTTTGGGAGCGAAAGCCACGTCTCGCTGCGAGTTGGCCGCCACCTTATCCTGCCGCTGGGCCTCGAGCGGCACCACGCTCCACTCGGTAGTGCGGCCCTCGCCCGACTCGGTGCCGACCCAGCGCACATCCGGCCCCATCACGGCGATAACCGCCGTGGGCTGGAGCTTGCGGATGAGCGCGTACCAGCGGTTGAAGTCGTAGACCTGCTTCTTGCCGGTCGGCCCCTCGCCGTTGGCTCCGTCAAACCACACCTCATCCACCCGGCCGTAATTGGTGAGTAGCTCGGTTAATTGGTTGACAAAGTAGTTATTATACTTGGCTGAGTCGCCGAAGTACGGCGAGTTGCGGTCCCAGGGCGAGAGGTACACCCCGAAGCCCATGCCCTGCGCCCGGCAGGCCTCGGCCACCTCCTTCACCACGTCGCCCTTCCCACCCTTCCAAGGGCTGTTTTTTACCGAATGCTCGGTAAACTTCGACGGCCACAGGCAAAAGCCGTCGTGGTGCTTGGCCGTGATAATCAACTGCTTGATGCCCCCCGCCTTGCACGTGCGTACCCACTGCCCGGCGTCGAGCGCCGTGGGGTTGAACAAGGCTGGGCTCTCCGTCCCGTCGCCCCACTCCTTATTGGTAAACGTGTTCATGCCGAAGTGCAGAAACCCCGTCAGCTCCAGCTGCTGCCAGCGCAGCTGCCGCGCCGAGGGCGTAACCGTCGCCGCCATCCGCACCACGGCGGCCGGGGTGCTACCCGCCGCAATCGTCGCGTAATTAGTTTTGGTATAGAGCTGCGCTCGGCTCGCCGCCGGCAGCAGCGCCCCGGCGCAGCCGAGCAGCAGGGTGGCCAGTGGTTGCCGCATTAGTCAGTGGGGGGGCTAAGAGCTGAAAATTCCTGAGGCTAAAGCTAAGCAGGTAAGTGCGGCTCAAAACCTCGGCAGAAGCAACCAAAGGTAACAGCGTGTTTCCGCAACATGCAAAAACCTTTAAGCAAATTTTATTACCGAGAATGTAGGGTAAGCTTTAGCTTGCCCGGCGCCAGGCGAGGCACGGCCCACCTGACGCCGGGCAAGCTAAAGCTTACCCTACATTCTCGCCCGGGGGCTTAAATTTGAGGAAGGGAATGCTGGGTGCTTGCTACCCAACCCCGTCAGCTTGCTGCTCGCCTGCTCCCGCTGCGCCCGCCGTGAAAAATCTTATGCCTACTACCTTGTCTTCCTCCCGCCGCGACTTTCTGCAAAAATCCCTGCTCGGTACGGCGGGCCTTAGCCTGCTCGGTCCCAGCTTGCTAGCTAACGCCGCTGGTGCCCCGGCCCGGCTCGTCATCCTGCACACCAACGATATGCACTCGCGCATTGAGCCCTTCCCCGATAATGCCCCGCAGTGGGCCGGGCTGGGGGGCATGGCCCGCCGGGAGGCGCTCATCGACAGCATTCGCAAGCAGGAGCCGCACGTGCTGCTGCTCGATTCGGGTGACATCTGGCAGGGTACGCCGTACTTCAACTTCTTCCTGGGCGAAATTGAGTACAAGCTTATGAGCCGCATGAAGTACGACGCCGCCACCTTCGGCAACCACGATTTCGACAACGGCCTTGAAGGCTTGCAGAAGCAATTGCCCAACGCCGGCTTCCCTTTTTTGATCGCCAATTACGATTTTAGCAACACGCCGGTGGCCGGGCGCTTCGCGCCCTACAAAATTTTTGAGAAAGCCGGGGCACGCATTGGCGTCTTCGGCCTGGGCATCGAATTGAAGGGTCTGGTGGCCGATAAGAATTTTGGCACCACCCAGTACCTTGACCCCGTGACCGTAGCCAAGGCCCAGGTGCAGCAACTGCGCGAGCGCGAGCGCTGCGACATGGTTATCTGCCTGTCGCACCTCGGCTACAAGTATGAGAGTGAGAAGATTGACGACCGCAAGCTCGCCGCCCAGGTGGGGGGCATCGACCTGATTTTGGGCGGGCACACGCACACGTTCATGCCCGCTCCCGAGCCCATCACCGGCCCCAACGGCCACGTGACGCTCATCAACCAGGTGGGTTGGTCGGGTATCAACCTGGGTCGCATCGACTTCGAGATGCGGCGCGGGGCGCAGCCGGTGCGGGCCACCGGGGCGCTGGTGCTGCCCGTGGGAACTACCACCTGCTAGCGGCGCCACATGGGCAAGCATTGGGCGGCTTTTTTGTCTGCTCGTTTATGCGCAAATTTGTCCCCCCCAAGCGGTGCCGGTTAATAAATCAGCACTACTTGGAAGCTTTTTTTCGCCGCCAGCCGTATCGGTTGGGTTCGTAGTTTTTACTCCATGTCGCAAGACTTCCGCACCGTTTGGGCCAATTGCCTGCGCGTCATTCGCGCCGAGGTGGGGGAGCAAAGCTTTCGAACGTGGTTTGAGCCCATCTCGCCGGTCGAGCTGCAAGGACGGGTGCTCACCATTCAGGTGCCGAGCGTATACTTCTACGAGTTTCTCGAAGAGCACTACGTGGAGGAGTTGAAGCGTGCCATTTATCAGGAGCTGGGGCCGGAAGGCCGCTTGGAATACAGCGTGGTGGTAGACCAGGGCAACGCCCAGGCCCCGCCCCGGGCCATGCACCTGCCGCCCGCCCGCAAGGCCGCGCCCAGTGCCCCCATCGCGGCTGAGAGCCGCCCATCGCCCGGCTACGGTGCGGCCCCCGTAGGCAACGCAGCCGCTCGCCCGGCGGCGCCCGCCGCTCGCCACCTGGTGCCCGGCGCCGGGGCGGCCACGGCAACGGCCAAAGCCGGGGCGGCTACGCTGCGCAATCCCTTCGACGCGGCTAAGACGATGGACCGCAACATCGTGCCGTCGCAGCTCAATACGACGTATACCTTTGATAATTACGTAGAAGGCGACTGCAACCGGCTGGCCCGCTCGGCTGGTCTCGCCGTGGCCAACAAGCCTGGTACCACCGCCTTCAACCCGCTGATGGTGTACGGCGGCGTGGGCCTGGGCAAAACGCACCTCGTGCAGGCCATCGGCAACCACATCAAGGCTACCAACGCCGAGAAATTCGTGCTCTACGTCTCGGCCGAGAAATTTACCAACCAGTTTATTGAAAGCCTGCAACGCAATGCCGTGCAGGACTTCGCCAATTTCTACCTGCTCGTGGATGTACTCATCCTCGACGACGTGCAGTTTCTGGCCAACAAGGGCAAGACCCAGGAGATGTTCTTTCACATCTTCAATCACTTGCACCAGGGCGGGCGGCAGATCGTGATGACCAGCGACCGCCCCCCGCGCGAGCTCAGCGGCCTCGAAGATCGTCTGCTCTCGCGCTTTAAGTGGGGCCTCACCGCCGACGTGCAAAGCCCCGACTTCGAAACGCGGGTAGCCATCATCCAAAACAAGGCCCAGCAGGACGGCATGGAAATCGCGCCGCAGGT
>CAJYVK010000036.1 GCA_913778455.1 uncultured Hymenobacter sp.
CCACGCTAAGCTGACGAGCGCGCTCCTCGGGCGGCAGGCCAGCCAGCGGCCGCCCGCCCACGGTGAGGTGACCGCTCAGCGGGGCCTGCATCCCGGCCAGGGTACGCAGCAGCGTCGATTTACCGGCTCCGTTAGGACCCAGCAGGCACACGAGCTCGCCGGGCCGCAGCGCCAGGTGCAGCGGGCCGGCTACTTGGCGGGCAGGGCCTTTGCGCGGGGCGTAACCTACCGTCAGGCTTTCCGCCGTTAGGAGTGGTAGGGTTTGGGGGGGCGGGGCCTGGCTCATGCGGTAGACCGAGCGGGCCGGCGCAATACCACCCACAGCACGACGGGCGCACCGAGCAGGGAAGTGACGACGTTGATGGGCAGCGTAATCTGGCTGCCGGGGAGCTGGGCCAGGCAGTCGCAGGCCAGCACTAGGGCCGCGCCCAGCAAGCAGGCCCCGGGCAGCAATACGCGGTGGTCAGCCGTGCGCAGCAGGCCCCGGGTGAGGTGCGGCACGGCAATTCCCACAAACCCAATCGGCCCGCAAAAAGCCGTGATACTGCCAGCCAGTAGGCTCGTGCTTAAGATAATGAGGGTACGCGAGCGGCGCACCCGCAGCCCCAGGCTGCGGGCGTAGGTCTCGCCCAACAGCAGCGCATTGAGGGGCTTGGCCGACGCTAGAGCCAGCCCCAGGCCCAGGCCGACTACCGTGGCCAGCACCGCCAGGTGCGGCCCCGTGACGCCGCCCAGCGCCCCAAACGTCCAGAGCAGGTATTCCTGAATCTGCTCCGGGGCGCTGAAATACTGCCACAGGCTCACGATGGCCCCCGTCACGCTAGCCACCATCAGGCCCACGATGAGCAGTATTACGTTGTCGCGCACCCGCGCCGCCAGGGCCAGCACGAGGGCCATGACCAGCGCCGCGCCGGCCGTAGCCGCGAGCACTAGTACCCAGCTACCGCCTAGTCCCAACGCCCGCACGGCGTTGGCGCTGGCAACGCTGCCGCTGGTTAGCATCACCAGGGCCACGCCCAGGCCGGCCCCCGCCGTGAGGCCCAGCGCCGACGGCCCCGCCAGCGGATTGCGAAAAAGTGTCTGCATTTGCAAGCCGCTTACTGCCAGGCCACTGCCTACGGTCAGCGCCGTCAGCGCCTTGGGCAGCCGAATCTGGTGCACAATGAACGCGGTGGCCGTATCGGCCGCCGCGCCGCGCCCCAGCAGGTGACGCACTACCGTCAGCACTGGGATGCGCACCGGCCCCAGCGCCACATCGAGCACGAAGGCTAACGCTACCAGCGCTAGCAGCGCCAGTAGGCCCCGGGTCGGCCAAGGGCGCGGCGTAGCGGACGTCTGCGGCTCCGCAGCGGGAGTAGGAGGAGCCGAATTCATCGCAGGGGGCGGTAGTAGCGTAGCGTCCAGGTCGGAAGTAGCTCGGGGTGCAGGATGTGCAGCAAATCGGCGAGTACCAAATCGGGCCGCAGTGCTCCCGATTCCCAGTAGTCGTTGGAGCCCTGGGCGTTGGTGCGCAGGTTGTTATTAAATACCCGGTTGTTTTTAACCGGTGCGAAGGCGGCGTAGCGGCCATCCTGCGCCAGCAGGGCGGCCTTGGTGGTGAGCGAGCCGGTTTGCAGCCAGTAATCGGCCCCCAGGGCTACCGGGGCCACGGCCTCGAACGACAGCGCCAGGCTGCCGCTGGGGGCTTTGGTGCGGTCCCAGTGGTAAGTAGCGCCCGCGTCGCGCAGAAACTGGGCCATGTAGCTGTCCGCGTCGGGCACGTACCACACGTCCTTGAAGGGCAGGCCGACCACGACGCCGGGCTTTTTCGCCGCGCCATGACCTAAGGCGGCCAGGCGCTGGTACTCGCGGGCCACGGCGTCGAATTTTTGATTTACCACGGACTCCTTGTTAAGCAGCGCGGCCAGCACTTTTACCCACTCGGCGCGGGCCAGGGGGGTGGTTTCGACCCATTCCGAGTTGATGAGCACCGGCACGCCGGCGGCCCGCAGGGTCTGGAAATGGTCGATGCCCTCGCCGGGCCAGCCGGTGGTCATCACGAGGTCGGGGTGGTGGGCTATCAGCAGCTCGTTGTTCAGCTCCTTGCCCTGGCCGACCTCGTACACCTGGCCCGCCGCGATGCGCTGCCGCACCCGCGGGGCCGATACGTACTTGAAGCTACCCACGCCCACTACCAGGTCGCTGGCCCCCAGAAAGTCGGCCAGCGCCACGTGCATCGACGACAAGCCCACCAGGCTGCGCAGCGGCGTTTCGATCACTTGCGCGTCGGGGTAGCCCGCCGGGCGCGTTGCGCCACGCGGTACCAGCAGGTAGCGCACTGCCTTGGCTTGTGGCTCGAAGGGGTTCTGAACGGTAATTACTTTGTAGTTACCAGCATAATCGAGGCGAAAGCCCTTGGCGTACTGCACCGTGGTGCGCCCCGCGACGGCGGGAGTGGGAGCAGCATGAGCAGCGCGGGCAGGTCGGCTGGGTGGCCCTACCTGGGCCTGGCCCCAGCCCACCAAGTGGCTAGCCAGCAGTAAGCCCAGCAGCCAGCTGCTGCGCCGGGCGGGAAAAGGAAAAGCTAGGCCCCCGGCGCGGCCGGGGGAAGGCGAGAGGTGGGGCATGGGCAGCACGCTTTTCAACCGAAAGCGGTGGGTGAAAGAGGCAAGGGCAGGTCTTCTGACTTCCCCCCGGCCGATGGCCTTCCCGTTCCCGCGGGAACAGTGGCGCCACGTATCGGCCGGTTGGCAACTGGGGTCACAGCAGCGGCGACTGTGCCGGATTCGCACCGGCTTCCCTTTTAAAGCCGCCCCGCACCGCGGAAGCGACTACCCTTGCTCGCCCGTAAAGGTAGCACGCCCCGGCGCTGCGCCGCCCCGCGCCGCCAGCGTCGCCTGCACAAAGGCTACGCGGGCGGCCACCGTAGCTTGCGGTAGCACGCACAGCTCGAAGCCGAGCGCCGCGTAAGTGGCGTGCAGGGCCTCGTAGAGCGCCGCTGCCTCGGCCGGCGTTTGCCAGCGCTCGGGGTCGTTGACGTAAATCTCGGGCCAGGGCGGGGCCAGAAAAGCGAGGCGCTGGTAGGGGCAATCGGCCACGGCGCGGTAGTAGGCCGGGGCCACCGGCAAGCCCGCCGCCGTGAGGTAGGCAATGAGGTCGGGCAGGCCCCGGTCGAAAAACGTAATGCCCCCGCGCCGGCTGGCCGCCGCGTGCTGCGCCACCATGCGCGCCCGCGCCAGCTCGGCAAAGCCGCCCAAATCCTGCCACGGTACCCGGGGGCTGCCCAGCGCCACCTGCTCGCGGATAAGCTGCCGCGACACCTCGTCGCAGCCGGCAAAGCCGGCCTGGCGCAGGGCCGCCAGCAGTGTAGTTTTGCCCGCGCCGGGGCCGCCCGAAATCAAGTAAAGAGCCATAACCGAGCGGCCAGCGCCGCCCACAAAAGTATCTGTCGTGCCCGACTCCCCCGTTTTCAAGTCGCAGTTCCTGCTGGCCGCGCCCAGCAGCGGCAGCGGCAAAACCACCCTCACGCTGGGCTTGCTGCGGGCGCTGGCCCGGCGTGGCCTGGCGGTGCAGCCCTTCAAGTGCGGCCCCGACTACCTCGACACCCACCACCACAGCCAGGCGGCCGGCCGGCCCAGCCTCAACCTGGATTTATTCATGGCCAGCCCGGCGCACACCCAAGCCAGCTACGCCCGCTACACCCACGCCGCCGACGTGGCCGTGGTGGAGGGCGTCATGGGCCTGTTCGACGGGGCCGACCGCATGCAGGGGAGCAGCGCCGCCGTGGCCGAGCTGCTCGACCTGCCCGTTATTTTGGTGGTCAATGCCAAGGCAATGGCTTACTCGGTGGCCCCGCTGTTGTTTGGCTTCAAGCACTTCTACCCCGGCATCCGGCTGGTGGGGGCGATTTTCAATTTTGTGAACACGGCTTCGCACTACCAGTTCTTGCAGGAAGCCTGCGCCGACGTGGGGGTAGAAGCGCTGGGCTACCTACCCAGCCGGCCCGAGTTTGCCATCCCGTCGCGCCACCTAGGGCTGTCCATCGCGGCCGAGGTGCAGCAGGAAGCCGTGGTGGAGGCCCTGGCAGACGTGCTCCCCCAGACCGTGGACCTGGCCCGGCTGCTGGCCCTCACCAGCCAAGCCGCGCCGGCATTTACTCCAGGTGTGAGTGAAGAAGTACTGCCTACCCCGGCGACCCGGCCCCGCATTGCCGTGGCGCGGGATGCCGCTTTCACCTTCACCTACCTACGCAACTTGCAGGTGCTGGCCGAGGTGGGCGAAATCATCTATTTCAGCCCCCTGAACGATGCCGCGCTGCCGCCGGGCACCGACCTGCTGTACCTACCCGGCGGCTACCCCGAGCTGTTTGCCGAAGCCCTGAGCCAGAATACCAGCATGCGCGCTAGCCTGGCGGCCTACTGCGCGGCCGGCGGGGCAGTCTACGCCGAGTGCGGCGGCCTCATGTACCTGGGGCAGCACATCCTAGATGCCCAGGGCCAGGCGTTTCCAATGGTGGGCGCTCTGCCCTGCGCCACCTCGATGGAAGACGCCAAGCTAACCCTGGGCTACCGCACGGTAGAGTGGAAGGGCTTGGTAATCAAGGGGCACGAGTTTCACTACTCGCGGCTGGCCGACCGTGGCCTCACGCCCGAGCCGGCGCGCATCACCAGCGCCAAGGGGGCCGACGTGCCCGCGCAGCTGTACCGCCGGGGCAATGTGCTGGCTTCGTACGTGCACCTGTATTGGGGGGATAACCGAGGCTTTGTCGAGGAGCTGCTGGGCTTGGCGCGTAGCGCGGGGAGGTAGGTGGGTGGGAGCGCTTCACCCCCCAGCCCCCGCGTCGCAAGCTCAGCCCCCAATTCAATAAAGGCGAGCATTTACGTGCAAGAGGTCATTGCCCGGCTGCGGGCAAAGGCACCCTGTACAGGACGGATACACCTCTGCCAAGCACAAAACCTGGTTGCGCAACGGCCTACGCTCCTTGCGCCAACCCGAGCGGGCGGGCACGCCGACGACGGCGACGGCGACAGCTTAGCGTAATTTTTTACCCCGTTGTAGCGAGAACCCCTTAGGGGGTGGGCTGTCGCAGGGACATAAAGTTGAATAAAAAATCAACAATATGTCCGGCCACCCGGCCCCTGGGCAGACATATCTTTTCAAAAATAAAAATACTTATGTCCAGCCCGCCGCCGCCCGTACGGCCGGGTTTCTCGCAGCCCACGCGCCCGTAGCCCTTTGCTTGGAGCAGGCTTCCGGCTAGTGTAGCCTGACTTGAAGCTTGCCATAAGCTCCGACCCTTATACCGTACCCTAACGATAGGCTCCCCCGAAAAATGCTTGATGCGCATTTCCTTTTCGGAGAGGGGGCCGGCCCCAGAGGGGTCTCGTGAGGCACCCCCGCTGAAATAACAGACCACCTATTTCCCATAGCCCGCCCGTGCCCCTCAGCGGGTGCGCCAGGCTAGCCAGCCCAGCACGCCGGCCACTACCACCGCGCACACGGCGTGGTTGAGTCGGGCCACGCGGTTTATTTCCGCCGGCTGAATCTCCCGCGGGTTATCACCGATGTAGGGCTTGGGCACGAGCTGGCCGTGGTAGTAGTTGGGGCCGCCGAAGCGGCAGTTGAGCACGCCGGCCAGCGCGGCTTCGGGGTAGCCGGCGTTGGGGCTTTTGTGCTGATTGCCAAATTGCAGGATAAACCGAAACCCGCGCCCGCTGCCACCCAGCGCGGCCAGTAGCCCGGCCGTGAGGCGGGCGGGCAGGAAGTTGGCCACGTCGTCGAGGCGGGCCGCGAATTTGCCGAACAGCTCGTAGCGCGGGCTGCGGTAGCCTACCATCGAGTCGAGGGTGTTCACCATTTTGTAGGCCATCAGGCCGGGCACGCCGCCGAGGGCGTAGGCGCAGAGCGGGGCCACTACGCCGTCGCTCAGGTTTTCGGCCAGGCTTTCGAGTACGGCCGTGCGAATCTGCTGGGCATCGAGCCGCGTCGTGTCGCGCCCCACGATGCGGGCCAGCTGGCGGCGGCCGGCCGCCAGCCCCTGCTGGTCGAGCACCGCAAATACGGCGCGGCCCTCGCGGACCAGGCCCGTATTAGCCAAGCCATAGAACACCCATAGGCTATTGAGGGCCACGGCTACGGGCGGCGGAAGGCGGCGCACTACCTTATCTAAGAGGCAAAAGGCGGCGAACGTGCCGCCCACCAGCCCGCTCGCCAGCAAGGTACCTTTCACGAAGCGCTGCGGCGCGGTATTAAGCTTTTTCTCGCCAGCCGCGATGAGCGCGCCGTAGGTACGCACGGGGTGCGGCCAGCCCTCGGGGTCGGCCAGCAGCAGGTCGAGGGCGTAGCCCAGGGTGAGGGGGGCGGCTACGTAAGTGAAGCGGTCCATTCGCGCAGGGCGTTGATGAGTAAGAGGTTGTCGGCCGGGCGGCGGGTGCTCACCCGAAAGTGCGCGGGGGTAAGCGTGCGAAAATTGCCCGCGTCCCGAATCAGCAGGCCGTGCCGGGCCAGCAGCCAGTGCTTGAGGTCGGCCGCGGTACCACGGGTCAGCTGCGCCACGAAGTAGTGCGTGTGGCTGGGCTCGACAAGCACCCCGGTTGCCTGCGCGAGGTGGGCTGCAAACGCGGCCCGGTCGGCGAGTAGCTGGCCCACGGGCGGCTGCACGGTGGCGAAGTGCTCGAAAATAAACTCCCCCGCCGCCGCCGCGAGCGCACTCACCGTCCAGGGCGCTTTGCCGGCCGTGAGCCGGGCGATGAGCGCGGCGGAGGCCACCACGTAGCCCAGCCGCAGCCCCGGCATAGCGTACGCCTTGGTCAGCGAGCGCATAATCACTAAGTTATCGAAGCGCGCCAGCAGCGGAACCAGCGTCTCGATGCTAACGGTAAACTCAATAAACGCCTCGTCGAGCACGAACACCGTCTGGGGGTTGGCCGCTAGCAGGCCAGCCACGGTAGCCGCCGTAAGCACGCTGCCGGTGGGGTTGTTGGGGTTGCAGATAAAGACCAAGTCACTGGGCAGCAACGCCCCGGGTTGCAGCTCCCCCCAGGGCAGAAAGCGTAGGGCGTGCCCGTGCAGCCGACAAGCATCCTCGTACTCGGCGAAGGCGGGCACCAGGATGGTCGTGCGCCGGCCGGCCCAGGCCTGCGCCACGAGGTAGATGCTCTCGGTGGTGCCGCTGCTCATGAGCACCTGCGCGGGCGGCACGCCGTGGTGGGCCGCCACGCGGGCCGCCAGGCTTTCCGCCAGCACCTCGGGGTAGCGGTTGATGCGGGGCCACTGGCTGAATACGTAGTCTTTCAGCCCGGGGGGCTCGCCGCCGTACCACACGTTGGTGCTAAAATCGGCCGTAATCGGGTGCGCGTGGCGGTAGCCGTCGTCGCCGTGTCCGTGCAGCATGGGGCTAGGAGAAATTAGGGGCGGAGCGCGGCGTAGATCTGCGGCAGGTCCACGTTTGCGCGAATGAGGGCGGCCAGGCGGTCGTACTGCTGGTCTTTAAACTCCGTGAAATGAACGGGGGCCGGGGCGGCCTGCCGGGTGTGCGGGGCCAGCAGAGCTTCTACCACGGCCGGGTTGTCGAGGATGCCGTGCAGGTAGGTGCCCCAGCAGTGCGGGCCGGCAAAGTAGCCATCGGGGGTGCCGTCGTCGAGGGTAGCCACCGGCCGCGGCGGCCCCTCAATCGTCGTGCGGCCCATGTGAATCTCGTAGCCCTGGCACTCGGCGGTAGCTGCGTCGCGGAAGGCAAAGCGGCGCTGCCGGGTGGTTTTTTCGCCCGCGAGCACGGTGCGCACGGGCAGCAGCCCCAGGCCCGCGGCGGCGGGCACGGCCCCCTCCACGCCCTCGGGGTCTTCGACCGAGCGGCCCAGCATCTGGTAGCCCCCGCAGATGCCCACTACCGTTTTGCCCGCCTGGTGGGCCTGGGTGATGGCAGTGGCTAAGCCGCTGGTTTGCAGCAGGCGCAGGTCGGCGATGGTGTTTTTGCTGCCGGGCAGGATGATGACGTCAGCCTGAGTTAGCTCGGCCGCGTCGCGGGTGAAGAAAAGGTCGGCTCTGGGGTCGCGGCTCAGGGCGTCGAAGTCGGTGAAGTTGGACAAGCGCCCCAGTAGCACCACGGCCACCCGCACGCGGCCGGGCGCGCTGGCGGCCCGCCGTTTCTGAGCCAGCGCCACCGAGTCTTCCTCCTCCACGAAGATGTCGTGGAAGTACGGCAGCACGCCTACCACCGGCACACCGGTCAGGGCTTCGAGCTGCTGGCGGCCGTCGGCGAAAAGCCGGGCGTCGCCCCTGAACTTATTGATGATGATACCCTTGATGCAGGCTTTCTCCGCCGGTTCCAGCAAGGCCAGCGAGCCGTACACGCTGCCGAATACGCCGCCCCGGTCGATGTCGGCAATGAGGTAGGTGGCGGCCCCGGCGTGGCGGGCCATGCGCAGGTTGGTGATGTCGCGGCGCTTGAGATTCAGCTCCGAAATGCTGCCCGCGCCCTCCAGCACCACCGGCGAGTAGTGCCCCGCCAGGCGGTCGAAGGCCTGGGTAGCGGCGGCAAACAGCTCCTGGCGGTCGTTTTCGCGGAAGTACTCGTAGGCCGACTGCGTGCCGATGGGCCGGCCGTTGAGCACCACCTGCGAGGCTTGGTCGGTGGTGGGCTTGAGCAGCACCGGGTTCATATCGACGTGGCAGGCGATGCCCGCCGCCTCGGCCTGCACTGCCTGGGCGCGGCCGATTTCGAGGCCCTCGGGCGTCACGTAGCTGTTGAGGCTCATGTTCTGCGCCTTAAAGGGCGCGGGCCGGTAGCCGTCCTGCTTGAAGATCCGGCAAAAGCCAGCCGTAATGATGCTCTTGCCCACGTCGGAAGCCGTGCCGACAAACATGATGGGACGTAGCATAGAAAAAGCCAGGGTAGGGGAAGGGGTAAAGCTAGTGCGCCGGGCCGGGAGCGGCGGGCCAGCAGTTTTCAAACACCAGGTCGGCGAGGTTGGCGCGGCGGGCCCAGCCGGCCGTTTCGAGCAGGGGGCGGGGATAAAACTCGGCAACGTGGCCCAGGCACAGAATGGCTACGGGCTGGCTACCCGGGGGCATCCGCAACGCAAGCCGTACCTGCTCGGGGTCGAAAATCGACACCCAGCCCAGGCCAATCCCCTCGGCCCGCGCCGCCAGCCACATGTTCTGAATGGCGCAGGCCACCGAGGCGAGGTCCATCTCGGGCAAGGTGCGCCGGCCGAACACGTGCGCCGCGCGCTGGTCCATGAGGGCGGCTACCAACACCTCGCCGCACTCGCGCAGGCCCTCTACTTTGAGCTGCAAAAACTCCCGGCCGCGCTCGTCGAGCGCGGCCGCGGTGCGCTGGCGCTCCTGCTCCACCAAGCGGTGCAGGGTGGCGCGCACGGCCGGGTCGGTGATGCGCAAAAAGCGCCAGGGCTGCATAAAGCCCACGCTCGGCGCCTGGTGGGCCGCTTGCAATAAGCGGTGCAGCACCTCGGGTGCGACGGGGTCGGGCAGGAAGTGCCGAATGTCGCGGCGCTCGGCAATGGCCCGGTACACGGCGGCCGTTTCGGCGGGGGTGAAGTGGTTCATCAGGACGGGCGTTTGGACTGCAAGAGCCAAGCTCTTTTTAGCGACGGGCGGTAGCCGTACCGCCCGGCTGGCCCGCCAGTACCCCGCGTTCGCCCGCCAGGGGCTGGCCCGAGAGCGAATCGATGATGGGAACCCCCACTGTCGCCGTACGCTGAGCGGCGGCCGGGTACGCAGTGACTAAACCAAGCAGGCAGCCGGCCATATGGCCCAGGTTTGTGCTTGGTGGAGAAGCGGTTGGATACGCGACTTCGCGCAAGCCAAGCGCTAGCCCGCGGGCACGCCAAGCGGCCGGGGGGCAACGCAAAAAAGAGGAGACTACGCCCCCGGCGCGGCCGGGGGGAGGCGAGGAATGGGGCATGGTACGACGTGCCTTTCTGCCGAAGGCCGGGACTGTATGAAGCAAGCGGCAGGTCTTCTGACTTCCCCCACTGCCCGATGGCCTTCCCACCCGCAACGGGGCAGTGGCGCTAGGTATCGAGCAGCTTGTTAGGGGGTTACAGCAGCGGAGACTGTCCCGGAGTTACACCGGATTCCCTTTTAAAATCGCCCCGCACCGCGGAAGCGACTACCAAATGCTGAGCGAAGGTAACGCTACCCAGCCGAACAGCGGCGCTAGCTCAGGCCCCGCACGCTCTCTACCAGGGTGTAAATCCCAATGGCGATGGAAAAGGCCCCCACCACGTAGTTGAGCAGCTTGAGCGAGGGTTGCCAGCGGCTCGAAAACCGTGCGGCCGAGAAGGCGAACAGGCAGCCGTAAGTGGTCATAGAAACCAAGATGCCAGCGCTTTGCAGCACGATAATCCACACCGCGGCCGTGGCGTTGCGGGCGGCCAGCGTGAGGGCGATGGTGCAGGCTCCCCCCGTGCCCGCCAGCCCGTGCACCATGCCCACCCAAAACGAGCGGCTGAGGCCCGCCGGTGGCCCGATGGGTGAGGGGGCCTTGGTGGGCAAGGGTTTAGGCTTCAAGAAATTGCGCCGAATGGCTAGGATGCCCAGCCAGATCATGAGCGGCCCGATGGCCAGCTCGACCTGCGCGGCAATGTGCAGCGAAAGCGTCGATTTCAGCAGGATAATCAGGCTGGCAAACACGATGAGCGTGAGCGAGTGGCCCAGCGCCCAGTGCGACGAGCGCCAGATGACGCGCCACAGCCGCCCCGCGCCCTGCTTTTGCTCGGTAGCCAGCACCGCCACGGCCGCCATGTGGTCGGGCTCAAATGAATGCTGAATACCCAGGAGCAGCGAGTCGAAAAACAGGGGATTGAGCATGGGCGGGCAAGGTGACGCACCTTGGAAAAAGTCAAGTTGAATGCAAGCCGAAAATCGGGCGGCGCGGCGAGTCAGCCAGGTGGCGGCGGCGGGAAGGCCGGGCAAACATACTGGCGCATCGATTGTAGCTGCGGCAGCAGGCCGATACCTTGCGCCGGCAAGCCGGGCCCCCCTTGTTTGCGGGCAGCCCGGACTTGCAGCGGTAAGCGCCTGCACAACAACCTACTTTCTTTAACTGGCAGTCCTCATTCAGCCCCACCCCCATGCGTGAAATCAAACGCCAGCGCGTGCAGCGTGCCGACGGTAAAGCCATCAACCTGGTGCAGCGCCGGGGGCACCTTTCGTACTGCTACAACGCCTGCTGCTGCGGCCGGGTAGACAGGGGCTACGCGGCCGTGCCCGTAGATTTGTACAAAAGTGAGTGGCTGCGGCGCAAGCTGCGCAACACCGTGCACATGACCAAGGGCGGCTGCCTGGGTCCCTGCACCCTGGCCAACGTGGTGACGCTACTCTTCGACGGCCGCTCGACTTGGTTTCACTCCATCAACAGCGACTGGCAGGTACTGGCCATTTTCGACTACATCGACAGCTTGGTGGCCGCCGACGGCTACCTGGCCCCGCCCGCCGAGCTGGCCGAGTACGTCTTTCAATTCTATAGCTGGACCGGGGCCGAAACGACCGGCGGGGCCAGCCGCGCCGCGCCCGTCGCGGCCGAGGGTATTGCCTTTCTCACCCACGCCGAAACCGACTTGCTGACGCTGCACCGCAGCGTGCAGGAGCTGCCCGCCGACTTCCCCAAAACGGTCGGTATCAACCTGCTGGCTATCAAGAACGAAACCCACATGGCGCAGCTGCTCGACCGCGAGCTGGCGGCGGCTCGCATTATCGTGCTGCGGGTGCTGGGCCGGCCGAGCAGCATTCCGGGTTTTCAGGAATTGGTGCGGCGGGCCAAGGCGCAGGGCCAGCACCTGCTGGTGCTGAGCGGCGCGGGCGACCTGAACCCCGAACTGGCGGCTGTATCGACGGTATCGCCGGCGGTGCTGCACGAGGCGCTCGGGTACTTGCAGGCCGGGGGCTACGCCAACCTCACCGCGCTGCTCTACTACCTGGCCGACCACTTGCTGCTCACCGGCTTCGGGTACGAGCCGCCGGTTACGCTGCCCGAGCACGGCCTCTACCACCCCGACCTGCCCGAAAGCCCCGACCTGGGCGACTGGCTGCGGCTGCGCGACCCTGGCCGGCCCACGGCGGGCATCCTCTTCTACCGCGCTCACTGGGTAAGCGGCAACCTCGCCTTCGTGGACGCGCTGGTGCGCGAGCTCGACGCGCAGGGCGTCAACGCCCTGCCGGTCTTCACGGCTTCGCTCAAAGCGGTGGAGGCGGGGACGGGTGCGCCGTGGGCGTTCCGCTTTTTCCAGGGTGAAAACGGGCCGTTGCTCGACGTGTTGATCAACACCGTTTCCTTTGCCATGAGCGAGGTGAACCCCGACGGACCCACCAGCGCGGGATGGTCGGTGGAAGCCCTGCGGCAACTCGACGTGGTGGTGCTGCAAGCCATCACGAGCGGTATGGCCCGCGGGCCGTGGGCGTCGTCGAGCCGCGGCCTGAACCCGCTCGACACGGCCATGAACGTGGCCCTGCCCGAGTTTGATGGTCGCCTCATTACGGTGCCGATTTCCTTCAAGGAGAAAAGCCGCGAGGCCAGCGGCTACGCGCCCGTGCCCGACCGCGTGGCGCGGGTGGCCGGCCTGGCCCACCGCTTCGCCCGGCTGCGCCGGGTGCCGAATCCGCAGAAACGGGTGGCCTTCCTCTTCACCAACTCCAACAGCAAAGCCTCGCAGATCGGCAACGCCGTGGGACTCGATGCGCCGGCCTCGCTGCTGGCGCTGCTGCACGCCATGCAGGCCGAAGGCTACGCCCTGGGCGAGCTGCCGCCCACCGGGACCGCCCTTATTCACGAGCTGGTTGACCGCTGCTCCTACGACGAAACCTACCTCACGCCCGCGCAGTTGGGCCGGGCCGTGGGGCAGGTTTCGTTTGCGCAGTACGCGCAGTGGTTCGGCGAGCTACCGGCGGAGTTGCAGCAAAAAATGACCAAGCAGTGGGGGCCGCCGCCCGGCGCGACCTACGTGCACGACGGGCACATTGCGCTGGCTGGCATCGAGCTGGGCAACGCGCTCGTGATGCTCCAGCCGCCCCGCGGCTACGGCATGGACCCCGACGCGATTTACCACCAGCCCGACCTGGCACCCACCCACCACTACTACGCGCTGTACCGCTGGCTGCGCGACGGCTGGGGGGCCGACGCGCTGGTGCACGTGGGCAAGCACGGCACGCTGGAGTGGCTGCCCGGCAAGGGTATCGGGCTGTCGGAAAATTGCTTCCCGGATGCGTTCCTGGGCGATTTACCGCTATTCTATCCCTTCATCATCAACGACCCCGGCGAGGGCTCGCAGGCCAAGCGCCGCGCCCACGCCACCGTGATTGACCACCTCACGCCGCCCATGACCACCGCCGACAGCTACGGCGAGCTGGCCCAGCTCACGCAGCTGGTGGACGAGTACTACCAAGTCGAAGCGCTCGACCCGGCCAAGCTGCCCCTGCTCCAGCGCCAGATCTGGGACTTGGTCAAGCAAACCAACCTCGACCAGGACCTGGCCGTGCTTCTGCGTCGCGACCACGGCGACCACGTGCACGACTGGGACGACGACATGACGCCTGAGGGCGTGCCCGTGAGCCTCGCCGAGATGGACGGTAAAGACGTGGCCCACCTTATCGAAGACATCGACGGCTACCTCTGCGAGCTGGGGGCCGCCCAAATTCGCAACGGCCTGCACATCCTGGGCCAGGTGCCCGAAGACGAGATGCTGGTCGATATGCTGCAAGCCCTCACCCGCTTGCCCAACCTGGGCGTGCCGGGCTTGCAAGCCGGGCTGGCGGCGCTGTTTGGCTTCGAGCTCGATAAGCTATTGAATGCCAAAGGCCAGAAGCTAGCGGCCGTAAGCGCGCAGTTCGAGGCCCTGGCCGGCCGGCCGGCGGTGACGGGGGCCGACGCGCTGGAGGTGCTGGATGAGCTGACGCGCCACCTGCTGCTGGTGTGGCAGCAGCGGCATTTCCGGCTTGATGCGCTCGACGAGGCGCTGTTCGAAGCTCTCAACGTGACTCCCAGCCAGCCGGGCCTGGCCGAGGTAAAGCAAACCCTGGCCTTCGTAAGCCAGCAGCTTTTACCCAACCTGGCCCAGACCTACGACGAAATTGCCCATCTGCTGCACGGCCTGGGGGGTGGCTACGTGCCCGCTGGTCCCAGCGGCGCGCCCACCCGGGGCATGGCGCACATTCTGCCCACGGGCCGCAACTTTTACGCCGTGGACCCCCGCGCCCTGCCCTCGCAGGCGGCCTGGGAAGTGGGCCAGCAGCTGGCCCGCGAGGTGCTGGCCCGCCACCTCAAGGAAACCGGCCGCTACCCCGAGAGCGTGGGCCTGAGCGTGTGGGGTACCAGCGCCATGCGCACCCACGGCGACGACGTAGCCGAAATCCTGGCCCTGCTGGGCGTGCGCCCCGTGTGGCAGGCCCAGAGCCGCCGCGTGACCGGCGTGGAGGTGATACCGCTGGCCGAGCTAGGCCGCCCCCGCATCGACGTGACCACCCGCATCAGCGGCTTTTTTCGCGATGCCTTCCCGCACCTCATCGAGCTGCTCGACGATGCCGTGCAGCTCGTGCTGGCTTTGGATGAGCCGCTGGAAATGAACTTTGTGCGCCAACATTACCTGCGCGACCTCGCCGAGCTGCACGCCCAGGACGTGCCCGTTGAGGAAGCCGAGCAGCGTGCCGGCTACCGCATTTTCGGGGCCGCGCCGGGCAGCTACGGGGCCGGCATCCTGCCGCTTATCAACGAGAAAAACTGGCAGGGTGACGCCGACTTTGCCCAGGCCTACGTGAACTGGGGCGGCTACGCCTACACCCGCGCCGCGAGCGGCACCGACGCCCGCCCCGAGTTTCGGCAGCGGCTGGCGGGCGTGGAGGTGGCCCTGCACAACCAGGATAATCGCGAGCACGACATCTTCGACAGCGACGACTACTTGCAGTTTCACGGCGGCATGATTGCCACCATCCGCAGCCTCACCGGCCAGCAGCCCCGGCATTACTTCGGCGATACCCAAGACCCCGCCCGCCCCGCCGTGCGCGACCTCAAGGAGGAAACCCTGCGTGTATTCCGCTCCCGCGTCGTCAACCCCAAGTGGCTGGCCGGCATTCAGCGCCACGGCTACAAGGGTGGCCTGGAGCTGACGGCTACCGTGGACTACCTTTTCGGCTACGACGCCACGGCTAACGTCTTAGATGACTGGATGTACGAAAAGGTAGCCGCCACCTACGCGCTCGACGCCGCCATGCAGGACTTCTTTGCCCAGAGCAACCCGTGGGCGCTCAATGCCATTGCCGAGCGCTTACTGGAGGCCGCGCAGCGCGGTATGTGGGCCGCCCCCCCGCCCGAAACGCTGGCCGCTTTGCAAGCGGTGTACTTGCAAAGCGAAACGATGTTGGAGGCGCGGAATGAGTAGCTGGTCAGGGGAGCTGTTCAGCAAGGATAATAATACGCAGGCTAGTGTACTCTTTTATGCTACCCAGACGTGGGGACCTCACCCCCCGGCCCCCTCTCCTTAGGGAGAGGGGGAGCCGGACGCCTTTAACGTCGGCTAATCTCTGTTTGCGGGTGGCTCCCCCTCTCCTCAAGGAGAGGGGGCCGGGGGTGAGGTCCCCGCGCTAGGGTAGCGTAAAAGAGCTCCCCGATCTAGACCGCTTTAAACAGCCTGTAAGCCCCCGACGCTTCTACCAAAAGAACCCCACCCCATGAACTACCCCTTCGCCGCCCTGGTCGGGCAAGACACGCTGAAGCAAGCCCTGCTGCTGTGTGCCGTAAACCCTACCCTGGGGGGCGTGCTGCTGCGCGGCGACAAAGGCACGGCCAAAACCACCGCCGTGCGCGGCCTGGCCGACGTGCTGCCGCCCCTACTGGCCGTGCCCGGCTGCCCGTTTAATTGCGAGCCGGGCCAGCCGGCCGACCTGTGCCCGGCCTGCCACCGGCCCGCCGCCGTAGCCCAGGAGTTGGCCGCCCCCTTCGTCAACCTGCCCCTGGGGGCCACCGAAGACCGCGTGCTGGGCAGCCTCGATCTGGAAGGGCTGCTGGCTGACCGTCAGAAGAAGCTGCAACCCGGCCTGCTAGCTGCCGCCCACCGCGGCGTGCTATACATCGATGAAGTAAACCTGCTGCCCGACCACCTGGTCGATGTGCTGCTCGACGCCGCAGCCACCGGCCGCAGCACCGTGCAGCGCGAGGGCTTGGCCGTTAGTCACCCGGCACAGTTCACGCTCATCGGTACCATGAACCCCGAGGAAGGCAACCTGCGCCCGCAGTTTCTCGACCGCTTCGGGCTGATGGTGGACGTCGCAGCCCCGCGCGACGTGGCCGAGCGCACGGAGGTCGTGCGCCGCCGCATCGCCTTTGAGCGCGACCCGGTGGCCTTTCAGGCTCACTGGCAGCCTGCGCAAGCTGCCGTGCAGCAGCAAATTAGGGCGGCCCAGCAACTGCTGCCGACCGTGCAGCTGCCGGAGGGCCTGCTGACGCTCATCAGCCAACTGTGTACCGAGCTGGGCGTGGCCAGCCTGCGCGCCGACATTGTGCTGTACAAAACGGCGCTGACCCTGGCCGCCCTGGCCGGCCGGGCCACCGTGACCGCCGCCGACGTACGCCGCGCCGCCGAGCTCGCCCTGGCCCACCGTCGGCGGGCCCAGCCCTTCGACAGCCCCGGCCTCCCTTCTGAAGCGCTGAACGAGCTAATGCAGCAAGTGCCCGACACTCCCGCCGCTGTGCCCCAGTCCCCAGCCCCGGTCAGTGATTTAGCCCAGCCAAGTACCA
Source organism: uncultured Hymenobacter sp. (assembly GCA_913778455.1). Taxonomy (GTDB): domain Bacteria; phylum Bacteroidota; class Bacteroidia; order Cytophagales; family Hymenobacteraceae; genus Hymenobacter. The sequence goes on from CAJYVK010000036.1 coordinate 16,727, forward strand.
CGCCTTCCGCGCCCGAGAATGCGGCTCCGGTGGAGGAGGAGGCCCCAGCGGGCGCTTCCCAAGACGTAGCCCCCGAACAAGTATTTGCCGCCGGATTGGCCGCGCCCACCCGGCCTCTCGCGGTGGAGGCCGCGCCGCCCGAGGCCCCGCGCACGGGCCGGGCCACCGGCCCGCGCGGGGCTAGGGTGCCGGCCGCGCGGGGCCACTACGTGCGGGCCGTGCCCGACCGGGCACCGTCGGAGCTGGCCCTGGAGGCCACGGTGCGCCAAGCCGTGCTTCGCGACCCCGCGACCGCCCACATCACCCGCGACGACCTGCATCAGAAGGTGCGCCGCGGCAAGACTGGGACGTTCCTGCTGCTCGTGGTCGATGCCTCCGGCTCGATGAGTGCCCACCGGCGTATGGAAGCCGTGAAGGGTGCCGTGCTCGGCTTACTCACCGAAGCCTATCAGCAGCGCGATACGGTGGCCGTCATCGCCTTTCGGGGGATAGAAGCGCAGGTGCTGCTGCCGCCCACGCGCAGTGTGGCCGTGGCCGAAGAGGCCCTGCGCGCGCTGCCCACGGGCGGGCGCACGCCGCTGCCCCACGCCCTGCAACTGGCGGCGCAGCTATTGGGGCGAGCCGACTATTCGACTGATTTACAGCCACTGCTCGTACTGCTAAGCGACGGCAAGGCCAACGTGCCCCTGCCCGGGGGCGGCGACGCCGGCCAGCAAACGCAGCAGCTCGCCGCGCAGCTGCGCACGTTGCGAGTTCCTACCCTGGTTCTCGACACCGATACCGGCTACCTGCGCCTCGGCAAGGCGGCCGAGCTGGCGGCGGCGCTGGGCGCGCAGTACCTGCCGCTCGACGAGTTGTCGGCCGCGTCGCTAACCAATGCTATCCTGACCATCAGCAGTCAGGCCCTGACCTAAAAACCGGCTGTCCTGAGAACAACCGATGTAACCCCAAGCTCCAGCTTGGGGACGCGTCCGGATACGCTCACCAGACGCCTCCCCAAGCTGGAGCTTGGGGTTACAC
>CAJYVK010000037.1 GCA_913778455.1 uncultured Hymenobacter sp.
CTCTTTCCCTACACGACGCTCTTCCGATCTCGCGTAGCTTCCCAGGCTTGCACGGAGGCTACGCGCGTGCCGCGGGCTCTGGTGCCCGAACGAGCGGCCCGCCGCGATGGGCACCTGGCCTACGTCCGGCGTCAGCACTACGAAACGGCTTTGCACAGTGCGCAGGCCACTCGCTTGGCGGCAGCCGCCCAGGCCCAGGCCCGCGTGGCCTACGTGCGGCCCGCTCCCACGCCCATTGAGCGAGCCATGCGCGAGGCGGCCGTGCGCGACCCGTTTGCCGCCGCCTGGGGCGCCGACCCGCTTAATCGCCAGATTGCCCTGGCCGTTATCACCCTGGGGACGGGCCGTCTGCTGGCCCCGGCGGCCAGCAGCGTGACGCAGAGCGTCGGCCGGCTCACGTACGAAAAAGCCCTGCGGGCCAGCGGGGAGTTTGGAGCACGCGCCCTGACCGACGGGGTCATTCAGTTTGGGGGTGGCTTGTTGGCGCACGACGGCGATGTGGCTGAGGCCGTGGGTGAAGTCAATATGACGTCGATGGTCATGGCTGGCCTACCGGGCGATGCCTTGCGCTATTCCGTACGTAATAACTTAGTGAGTAATTCGTTGGAATGGAAGCTAGACGTCAAGACGGGCACCAATTTCGCCCCCATGACCCTGGATGAGCAGGGCGTCTTAAACTTCGGGCAGAAAGTCGCCATCGGGGTAGGGGTAGACTACGCCACCGGCCGCCTCGGCGCGATGGTGCAGCCGGCGCGGGGAGCCTCTAGCTCGGCCCTGAAGCGGAGCGCGGACCTCAACACGATATGGCTGCACCAGCAGCGGCTGCGCTACCTCAATGCGTTTGTGAAGGGCACGGAGGGCTTTAAAGTAGTTGGGGAGGCCGGTAGCAACTTGCTGGAGGACCAACTGAAAAAGGCTTATGAGGCCGGCGAGCAGCCATGAGCGGTTTTTTTTCAGCCCTGCGGCGAGTGTGGCTAGAATCCCCGGTGAAGTATACCCTTACGATAGTAGGGCTAAGCGCCTTTATCGGCTACGGCTTTTACAACTACTACGTGCGGGGCGGCAAGCTGCGGCAGCATCACCGCTACACCATTGCCACGGTGTACAAAACGCACTGGACGGCCAAGAGCGGTAAGTTTGCCGACGGCCGCTACACCGTGCAAGGCCGCGAATATCTGGTGAGTGCCGATGCCGATAAGCTGGCCGGGCAGGAACTGGTTGGGCGACGCTTCCTGGTCGAGTACTACCCGCCCGACCCCAGTATCGACGTGCTGCGGCTCGATGCGCCCGTGCCCGATAGCCTAACCCAGGCCCCGGCCGATGGCTGGTCCCGCCCACCGTTCTACGTAGCTGAATAGGGCCGCCGCCTACCCAACTCCGGCCGGGCGCGGCGGTTGCTCCAACCTAGGCCAAGTGAACTTTCTGGGACTAGCAATAATTTTCCCTCCTGAAACCCCGACTACTTGGCCAACTCTGCGCCCATTACGCGCTGCATAGATTGCACCGGGCAGTGCCACAACGTGCCCCGGGGCGCCGCAGAAGCGTCTGTGGTACGTAAGCAAAATCAGGTATGCTGCCCGATTTACAGGTTGTAGTAGATACTGTGCGTTGATTGTCAATGAAATAATTAAATAATTTCTACTTATGAAGAAGGATGGCCGGTGAGAAAGCTGCTGCTTGAGTGGCTACTTTCGTAACCGTAGCACAGATAGCCTGGCTGGCTCTCGTGACCCGCTAGGTACGACCTCTCTCTTATTTCCTGTTCCCATGTCTTACCCCGTAAAAGTGCGCGTGCAGGTAGCTGGCGTAGCCGACCCGGCCGGGGCGCTGGCCGAGTTCAACTACTTGCACCTGCACCAGCCCCTGCTCACGCACCACGCCTTTACGCTCGATTTTTCGTGCGAAACGCTGGGCAAGGCCCTCGGCCTCAAGCCCGAGCTGGTGCCCATTCAGGCGCATACCCGCCTCAGCGGCAAAGACATTACCCTAAGCTGGACGAGCCGCCTGGCCAGCGCGGCGGGCCGCTCGTTTCAGTTCAAAGGCATCATCACCGACATCAGCATTCGCACCGATGCTGACTTGGTCAACTACTACCAGGTGAGCGGCTACAGTCCCACGTTTTTGCTCGAAGACGGCACCCAGAGCCGGACGTTCGTCAAAAAAACGCTGCCCGCCATCTTTGCCCAGGTGTTGGGCGAGTACCCCGGCAATGCCTTTGCCCGCCAGCTGCAAGCCCATGGCCAGCAGGTGCTGCCTTACGCAGTGCAGTACCAGGAAACCAATTTCAACCTCCTGAGCCGGCTGGCGGCCCGGCACGGCGAGTGGTTTTACTACGACGGCACTACCCTGCGGCTGGGCCGCGAGTCGGGGTCGGCCGTTGCTTTTCGCAGCAGCAGCGCCCAGGTTTTCAGCCTGAACATGCGCCTGCAACCGGCCCAGACGCAGGGCGCGGCCTACAACTACCGCACCCACGCGACGCTGGCCGCCACGGCCGCGCCCCCGGCGGCGGGCTACGGCCTGAGCCAGTTTGCCCAGCAGCAGTCGGCGGCGCTCTTCACCCAGCCGCAGCGGCTGGCCGTGGGGCCGCATGGCCGCGACCAGGCCCAGTTGCAGCGGGCACTCGACGGGTTGGCGGCCCAGCAGGCTGGCCGCCAGGTGACGCTCACCGGCCAGGGCGAGGCCTTCGATACGCGGCCGGGCAGCGTGCTCGACGTGCAGGATGCGGCCGGGGCGGCCTACGGCAAGTTTCGGGTGCTGGCCGTAACGCACACCATCGACGGGGCCGGCAACTACCGCAACGAGTTTGAGGCCCTGCCCGATGCCGTGGGCACCCCGCCGCCCAACCCGTACTGCGCTACCCCCGCTGCCCAGCCCGAGCTGGCCGAGGTAATCGACCTGGACGACCCGCGCCGGCTGGGTCGCCTGCGGGTGCGCTACCCCTGGAGCGTGGCCCGGCCGGTCGATGCCGAAAGCGCCTGGCTGCGGGTGAGCACGCCCTACTCGGGCGACGGCAAGGGGCAGCTGTTCACGCCCGAGGTGGGCTCGCAGGTGCTGGTGGGCTACGAGCAGGGGCAGGCCGAGTTTGCGGTGGTGTTGGGGAATTTATTTCATCCCCAAAACCCGCAGAACGCGAGCTACACCCGCGATCGAAATCACCTCAAGGGCCTGCAAACGGCGGGCGGCAACAAGTTTGTCATGAACGACGTGGCCGGTGCCCAGACCATTTTGCTGTCCAATTCCAATAAGAAGGATACGGCCATCCTGGTCAGCTTTAAAGGGGATGGAAGTGTAACCATCAAAACTAACGGGCCGATTAATTTAGTGTCTGGTGACACCATTACGATGGAAGCCGCTAAAAATATCGAGCTACGGGCTGGAGAGGACATCCGCATCGCTGCTCAAAAAAATGTGTCGATAGCTGCGCGTGAAGAATCAATTGATGTACGGGCTCAAAAAGAAGCGTCGCTAACAGCCGTAAGCGGTGACCTAACGCTGGAAGCAACGAATAAAAGGCTGTTGACTACGGCAGTGGGTAATATTGAGATTACGTCTGCTGGCGCAGTGAAGGTTAGCGGACAAGATGTGAAGCTCAACAACCCAGGCTAGCGACATGAACATATCTGCTGTTGCGCCACCTGCCGCCGAACCTCCCACGGGTACTCGCCGGGCCGAGCGCCACCCTTACTTTGCGGAGTTTCAACTGCCTACGCAAGTGATCCTACGCGCTACGCCCCCGGCCGGTGTACGCTACGCCCTAACCTCTTTTTGGGAGGAACGTCATACAGGCCGGGTACAGCGCACAACTGTGGAAAAAGAACTTACGTTGCACTATGCGCCACCTGCGACTGGTCCAGCCCACCTGATTTATCTGGCAACAGACGCTGCAATACGTAAGCCCGACCCTACGGCCTTCGAGAAAGCACTAGTGGCGCTGGCGGCGCTTTATCAGCACCTCGAACTGGAAGTAGCGCCCACAGGCCAGTTACTGGCGCTGCGTAACCACGCAGCTATTCTGCAAACTTGGCAAGCCGTGCAGCAGGAACTGGTGCGGCGCTCAGGCGGAGCCGATGAGATAACGCAACTCTTGCTGGCTTCAGTGGACGACTTACTGCAAAACCCGGCTCATTTCTTGGTCTCGTTGCGGCGCGACTATGCGTTTGGGTGGCTACTGCCCGATTTTTATGGCCTGCGCTTGGAGAGTGGCTGGCGCTACACGCAGCCGCGGTGCTTTGCCCGCTTCTTCGGGGGAGCGGATCTGTGGTTTGACGAGCGCTTGGAACTGGTAAGCGCTCCGGCCGTTGGGCCGGTCACGCTGCGCCTGCACGGCTCGCTCGACCTCACCCGGACCGACTTGCCCGCGGTGGCCCGGCAGGTGGAGGCCGAGCGCCTGGCGGCCGGGGCCACCGCGCCGGCGACCGACCCTACCACCGTGCGCGGTGAGCTGGAGGCCACGTATCAACTCGACCAAGCTACGGGCTGGCCCTTGGCCCTTGATGCCAGTGTGTACTGCCAGGCTGGGGCCGAATACCGCAAAGAATATTTCTTCCGTCTCGAACAACTAGCTGCTTTATGAGCCAGACCGGACAAGAATATGTGTGCCACGGAGCCATCTGCCGCTGTAACAAGGGCTCGCTACCCAGTCAGCTGCAAGTAGTTGCTAATCAGACGGTGCATTTGCAGGGTAAAGCGGTTGCCACCACGCTTGATAAGCTCTTCCTACCTTTTGGCACCTGCCTGCTTAAAAACAACACGCCCTGTTTTCCCATGTTGCTGATGTGGGAAAAATATTTCGAGCGGGTGAGTCTGGTAGCGCCTGGCTGCCATCCGCTGCTCGAAAAGAGTACCATTCGCTGCGCCGTTGGGGGAGAAATCAGCATCTTGAATACGTTGCAGTTGTCGATACCACTACCGCCGCCGCCCGCGCAAGCCGAGGGTGTGCGTACTAGTATCCTGACGCTATGTCCGCTGCTACTTCACGAAAGTGCCGCGACCGAACCGCTGGCGTAGTTGCCTTTCCGTAGTGTCCTTACGTGCTGGCTCATGAGTAATCCCTATCTGAACCCGAATGGCAGCTCGCTGCTTCAAAACGGTGCCCAGGCCCATGCAGGTACCGCCTACCAGACGCCTTATTCCGGTATTCTGCTGAGAAACCAGCCTGCCCAGCCGCGTATTGGCATGGATAAAATGGTAGTGGGTAAGCCGCCCGGCCGGCAAAACCAGACGGGGGTGGACCTCATCGTCGCCATCTTCTTTGATGGTACCGGAAACAACCGCAACAACGTGGCCCAGCGCCACATGGTGCAGCAAAACAAGCAGGAGGAGGATGGTATCCGCCGGACAAACAGCTTTCAGAAATACGGCCTTAAGCGGGATGGCAGCCTGAAAGACTCTAGTTACGCCGCCGGCTACTCTAACGTGTCAATTCTGGAGCGGCTGAACCGCAAGCGAGAACTTGCCCAGCGCGAGATTTCGCTGTACGTGGAGGGCATAGGGACAACGGATGACGACGGAGATAGCACCATAGGCTCCGGTTTGGGAAGCCGATCAACCGGTATCGTTGGTAAAGTCAACCGGGGCGTCATGCTGCTGGCCGACCAGATTGCCCGCGTTCTGCGACTGTTGCGCAATGCTTACGTCAAGCAGGTGACTATCGACGTATTCGGCTTTAGCCGGGGGGCAGCCGCTGCGCGGCACTTTATCTCACTGGTGCACGACAGCAAGAACCCATTGGCCGTGCGCCTTGGGGCGCCCGAGGCGCAGGTGCTCATCAAGTTTGTGGGCATCTTCGATACGGTATCTTCCTACCAGCTCCAGGGAGTGGTACTTGAGCGCAGCAATGTTAAGGAGCTGGGCTTAGCCTTGGGCACGCTACCCAAAAAGGTAGTGCATCTAACAGCTGGCAACGAGTATCGTAAGAATTTCTCCCTAACTGATATTACGTCTTCGTTGGGAGTGGGCTATGAGCTAACTCTGCCGGGTGTGCATTCTAATATTGGGGGTAGTTACGGTGAACGAGAAGATGAGGAGCGGCGCCTGCATTTGTGGGAGCGGGCAGCGCTTATCGCGCAAGGCTGGTACACGGAGGAAGAAGCGCCCGTGTACGAAGATCCGGTTTACAATGAATGGGGGCAGCAAATTGGTACTACCAAGTGGGCGATAGGTAAGCGTAAAGACCTCAACCAAGACTACCAATTTATTCCGCTGCGTATAATGGCGGACAACGCCAAGAAGGTGGATATGGACTTATGGTATATAGGTGGCCGCTACGCAAAGTATGCCATTGCCGCTACGCACCCGCTGGCTCCAGTACAGGCAGCCATTATGGCCCGCGTAAGCCAGCATGGCTCTAGTGGGCGGCACGCATTGGTGTTATCTGACGAATGGAGCCAAATACTGCCCAATACAAGGCCAGAAGTGCTAGCTCTTACGCCCGGGCAAGCAGTGATGCTACGTCACTGCTACTTACGGCGCTCGGCTAGTATCGGCATTCAGGGCTTGAGCGATGGCCGATTAGGTATGGGCGAGCGCCGTGACAGCAATAATCGGCCCCACCGTAAAATATTCCCCGGTTAACGCCATCGACCTATGCGATTCGCTTTGCTTAGCTACCTAGCCTTACTGGCCTCTCTCGTGCAGATTCCTGCCGCCTGTAGCCAGCCGACAACTCCTTCCTCTTCCCGTCGCATGCAGAAATACCAAACCGAGAAATTTCGCCTCGTTGCCGGCCCGTGTGCGGCCGATGGTTACTGGGTCACTATTCAAAGTGGCTCGTTCATCAACTCGCAGGGCGGGGGCTTCCCCGTGCCCAGCGGCCACACCTTGGAAGGCAATTGGGGAGCGTCGGGCACGGTGTGGGCCGTGGGCGATGAGTATCAGGCCGTGCCGGAGCGGTTGCAGTTGCGCTGGTTTTCCTACGCCGAGGATAAGTTTTACCAAGGCGACTTTGCGCTGCCCCAAGAAAACCTCTACCACTTGCTCAAGCAAGGCAGTTGGGATCTGGAAAAGCAAAAACAGGTGACCTATACCGAGTTTACGGTGTGCGTGCTACCCAAGGGCGTGGCCGTGGTCTGGCTCACGGGGGGCAACCAAGTGCTGGTGGGGCGCTACCAAGCGCATGAAATACAGCCCTCGGCCGCCGAATACAAAGACTACTACGGCCCTGCCGACCGGGCCAGCATGGTGCGCGAAACGCGCGCCGAGATGCCAGCCCGGGTGCAGGCGCAAATCAAGGCGGGTACGCTCAGCACCAAGCAGTGGGACAACTACCTGCTGACCTATCCCTGGCAGGTGGCCTTCAACGTGCCCTTTCCTCTCTACGAGTATAGCGTGCGCTTCGTCAACGCCGAGCGCGTGAGCGACCCGCTCAGTCGCACGGACTTAGCTGCCTACGGTCGATATTTGCTCACGCCCCAGGCCAAGCCCGTCCCGAGCGACGGCTACTTCTACGGCACGAGCGAGCACGGCAGCCATTATTTGGTGCAGATTCGCTCGTTCGACGAGGCCGAGACGCTAGCCGCATTTCGCATGTTGCACGCGGCCAGCCCGGCGAGTCCGATTACGCTGTTGGTGAGCTTTGATAAGCCGTTTCAGAAGGCTACCCTCACGCTGCAAAACCAGCACCGGCAGATCACCTTGACCAAAAGCAAAATCGAAGTGCTCAGCCAAGATTAACAGTATTTGATACCCATTCTGCATGGGTGCCCAGCTTGAGCTCCTGGGGATGGTTCATGTATGTCACACTAATGGCTTAATTCCGCTCTATCTGCCACCCCAGCGCTGGCTCCCGCCGAGCGGCTGGCCCTGCCCGCGCACCCCAGGCGCCGCGCTACGAGGTAACGACCCGCTGGGAGGAGCGGTGAGGCGAGTAATGACTACAGAATAAGTACCCTGCTTAAGGAGCGAGCGAAACTTTCCACACAGCTTCAACAATACTAAAAAAGGCGGCCGGGATAGGTCGCCTTTTTTAGTGTCTACGTACGAGAGAAACTTCTTACAGCAACCCGAAAAACCGGGGCGGGCGGCCTAGTTCCACGTTGATGGGCTCCAAGGTTTTCTCGATGCTGGCATTCAAATCGTCAGTGGCCGGGGCTTGTAAAATTTGGATGAACGCAGTGCGCGACTGCTCCAGCAATTGCTTGCGCTCTTTGCTACGGTTTTTGTGGTCGAGGGCGCGTTGGCGCAGGCAGTCGGCCTCGGCAAAGGCTACTTGGTCGCGCAGCAACTCAATGAGTTGCTTGGCTCCGGCAGTGGGTGGGGCGGCTACCGAGGCCGACCCGCCGCCCCCGCTGGGCTGCGGGCGGTTGAGGCTGGCTTGCAGCATGATAATCTGCTGCTTGGCCTGGTCAAGCTGCTGTTGCAGGCGGTCGCTGCCGGCCACGGCCTCGCCGCTTTTTTCTGTTTCCTGGCGCAGCCTATCGATGGTGCTGCGGTTGGAGCGGAACAAGTCGAAATCGCGCAGGATGTTGCGGGCGATCCGGCGGTGGGCGGGCACCTGCATCTGAGCCGAATCGAGGCGCAGCTGACTCAGGCTCACGGCAATGTCGTTGAGCTTGTCCTTGGTCACTACGTCGAGCTTACCGCGCACCAGCTCGTTGGGATTTACCAGCATCTGCTGATCCACGGCGTCGATGCGCAGCAGGTGCCGCGTCAGGGTATCGAACTGCACGACGAGGCGGGCCTGCTCTTCGTGGGTACGGTCGAGCTCGCGCTTGAGACGGGCGTTTTCATCGGCAATGCTACGGTTGGAAAACAGGTAGTACGATGCACCCAGCGGCACGAGCAGCGCCAACAGGTACAGGACCGAAAACTGCCACAAGCGCGTACGCCGCTCGGGTTGATTGAGGGGTTTCATGCGGAAAGGAAAAAAACGACTCGCCGCCGCTGCGCGGGGTTAAAAAGGATTCCAGCGGGCAATGCCGGCCGGCCGCGCCTCGGGGGGGACGGGTGCCGCGGTCGGGGCCTTGGCCACCGGGTTTTCGTTGATGAAGGTGCGCCAGCCCTCACGATTCTTGCCAATGTATTCGAGCTGGCTTAGTTGCCGAAATACCACCCCCACCAAGTGCCACAGCTGCTGCTGCTGCCGCAGGTGCTCGTGCACCTGCTGGTGGTTGTAGCGCAGGTTTACCGCGTCTTGCAGGGCACCCAGCAGCGTTGCGGGGGCTACTTCCGACCATTGCTCCACGTACTTGAGCAGTTCCTCGCGCTCGGCCTCTGTGAGGCGGTCGAGCGAGGTTTTGAGCTGCTTGGCTACCCGCAGCAGCGCATCGAGCAGGTAGATGGGCGGCTGCGCGGCGGCTAGCAGGCGCAGCGTGGTTAATTGCTGAGCCAGGGCCAGTACGGTATGGTCGGCCAGCTCGCGCACGAGGTCGGCCAGCGGGCTGCGCTTATCGGGGCGCAGCTTCACCTTGTGGATGATTTTGAAGGCGTCGGTTTCCAGCTCCGTCAATTGTAAATCGAGCTGGTGCAGGGCCTGGAGCAGCGCCGGGTGGCTAGCCAGCGCCAGGCTCGGCGGAATAAACTGCGGCACCGGGCGCAGCTCGCCATCGGCGTACAGCAATTCGCCCACCACCAGCGCAAAGGCAGCGCTGGCCTCGCTCTCCAACTGCTGAGTGGGCACGAAGCTCAGCTCGTAGGCCGGGCGCGAGTAGGGGTGGCGGGGCGGTACTTCCTCGGGAGCCGGCGTGCCGGTAGGCACCCGTTCAAACGGATTGACGGTGAGCACCACGCTGAAGCGCAGGCCCTCGGTAGCCGCTAGGTTGTAAGTAGCCAGCAGCTGGGCCAGGCTGGCGCGGGCCGTGAGCGGCGCACTGGCGGCCGTGATTTCGATGCGGGCCCCGCCCGCCGTAACGGCCCGGCATTGGGTGAGGCGGGCCTGGATCTCGCCTTGCACATCAACGCTCAGCAGCAGCTCGAAGGCGGCGGGGCTACCCAGGTTATTGGTAGCGGGCAGCAAGCCGTAGTAGTCGGGTCGTAGCTGCACGGCCGTGGCATCGCGCAGGTGGTCGAGGGTAAAGCGCTCGGTTTCGGCGAAGTGCCGACGGGCGATTTTCATTCCGTCCACCCAGTTTACGGGGTAATAATTTATTTCTGGAAGCATAGCCGCGAAAGTGAGGCGAAAGTAACGGAAAAACGGGTGGCTCTGGGCTCCGCACCCTAGCTGGCGGCCCGGTCGGGGGGCGGCAGGGCCACCCGCTGGGCCACCACGATACTACCCTGGCGGAGGAAATTATCCTGAAACGTGAGGTCGGGGTCGAAATAGCGGCGGCGGCGCCACCACGGCTGCTTGGCGTAGAACAGCCACCCGTAGGGCTGGCCTTGAGCATCCACGTATTGCAGGGCCTGGTCGGGCTTGAGCTGGTTGTAATCAGTTAGAAAGATGGCAAACAAGTCGCTCAGCCGCATCTGGTAAGGAGCCTTGGAGGAGAAGTCGTGGTAGAGGCTTTCCCCGTAGCGGCGCGTCATCCAAAAGTGCAAAACCATGAAGTGGTTGAGATCCATGCGCGACAGGTCGGGGTGGGGGGCCAGCGGGTTGTAATACCACAGCTTGTAGTGTCGGTGCGGAATAGCCAGCCAGGCCCGGTACGACTCCCAAAAAAAGAACGGCAGCACGAACGGAATAACGGCCAGCGCGAAGCCCGTGGGCTCCCAGCGGCCGTGGCCCCAGGGCAGCCAGTGCAGGGCGTAAATGGCCCCCGCGCCCAGCGCGGCCGTCAGCGCCAGGAGGAGCGCCCCCTGCCAGCGCACCTGCGGATTGTACCAGCCCAGCCAGCGGGGCAGCTGCGCAGCGTAGAGCCAGCCCAACCCCGTAATGGCCAGCTGCAACAGCGCCTGCGTGAGCGGGAAAGACCACGGGCTGTGTACCGCCGCCAGCCCCAGCAGGCCGAAGGCCAGCCCCGTACCCACCACGTAAAGCAGGCCACTGATAAAGGCTTTGCTACCCTGCACCCGGGAGCTAAGGTTGGAAAGCGAACTCGTAACGGCCCCGCGGGCCTGCGACTCAGGATTGGGCAGCATGTGGAAAAGACAATCGGAAGAATAGCAGCACAGCTTGGCTACCGAAGTAGGCACGCGTCGAATGTACGGCAAAATACAAGCTGGCGGTTATGCCGCGCCCCGGGGTCGGGGCCAACGGCGAGCCCGCCGGGGCCGTACGTTTGCGCGGGTGGCCCGCCTGCTGTGCGCTGGCTCCCCCCTTAGCTTTATATGGCCGAATCATCTTCCGTTCATCGGCTGCTGGCCCACCTGCGCCGCCAGCCCTTCGACCTGCGCATTGAGGTAATCTTGGCTGAATTGCTGGCCTACGGCTACGCGTTCGACGATTTTCTGGTGCAGCCGGTGGGCTTGTTTGCCCGCCGCTACCGCCGCGACCTCGGGGCCGTGCGCGACGAAGACTACCGCCGCGCCCACCGGCCCGTGGTGCGCACCGTGCTCGAAGTGCACCGCGAGGGGCTCTACGACGCGCTGCCGCAGCAGGCTTTCCACCAGCCCGGCACCCCGGCTGCCACCGTGCAGGCGATGGTGGAGGATATCCACGTGCAGCGCCGCAAGGAGAAGGCCACCCGGCTGTTTTTTCTGCCCTTCGAGCAGGAGTTTTTTCGCTTCCGGGTGCACATCGAGCAGGAGGAGCGCCGCTACTTTACCAACCTCTCGGCCCGGTGGTACAACGAGGCCCTGGCCCGCTTCTGGGGCCTGGCCGACCGGGGCCTGCCGCCCGAGGTGCTGACCAATCTGCTCTACCTCTTGCCCTTGGCGCACAGCGTAGTCGGCGACCTGCCCCGCACGCAACGCTGCTTTGAAAGCGTACTGGGCCAGCCGGTGCAGCTGCGCGTGGTGGCCCCGCTCCGCCACCCGCTGCCCGCCGCCCCGGCTACGACCGCTGGGGTAGCCGGGGATACCGGCGGTGCCACGCTCGGCAACCTGTCGCTGGGCCGCGACTTGGTGCTGGGCGGCGACTACCAGGAAACCCTGCCCGCACTCGAAATCAGCCTGCACCAGCTTTCCGTGCCCGAGCTCGAAGCCTACCTGGCCGGTGGGTGGCCCGCCACGGCGCTGGAGCTGCTGTGCACCTACTTCGTGGCCTTCGAAACCGACATCGTACTGCGCTACGAGCTGGCTGCCGCCGCGCTCACGTTTGAGCTCGGCGAGGGCGAGCAGGCACCGGTGCTGGGCTATACCACGGGCGGTATTTAGGGTGGGGGAGGGGACAGCGGTTGCCGGGGCAGCCGCGCTGACGTACCTTTGTCCCAATCAAACGGATTACCGGCACCGATTACCGGCCCCAGCGGCTTGCTTTTCAGTGCTCACGTAGTTTTTCGGGGTGTAGCGTAGCCCGGTATCGCGCCTGCTTTGGGAGCAGGAGGCCGCAGGTTCGAATCCTGCCACCCCGACGTACTAACTGGCACCTGCTGGCTAAGCAGCGTGCCGAATGCGGTGGCAATTGGCACACAGCAGCACACATTTCTCCAGCTCGGCCCGGCTGCGGGCATTGCTCGCCAGGCGCAGCTTGCTCCAATCAACGTCCTTTTGCTGAGGGTCGAGGTGATGAAACTCGAAGACCACGTAGTGGCTGTCGGCCAGGCGCAGGTGGCAATCGAGACACTGCCCGCTCTTGTCGGCAATGGCCGCCAGCTTGCGCTGCACCCAGCGTCGCTGGCAGCGCAGGTTGAAGCAGTGCTTGCAATAAGACATAATCCCCTGCGCATGGCACCGCTGCGCGTAAAATTCGTTAATGGGTTTATGTAACTTGCAGTCGGCGCAGCATTTCGTATTCATTAGCCCTGTTCGTATAACGGATAATACGATGCTCTTCTAAAGCATCTATGGGGGTTCGATTCCCTCACAGGGTACTAAGCTACTGGCTAAAATAATTCGCCAGTAAAGTTGAGCTAAAAAAAGCCCTTGCCGCTAACGGCAAGGGCTTTTTTTGCGCCCGAAAATACCCGGAAAATCCTGGCCGGAAGCTAGGCAGAATGGAGCTAAAAGAGTACCTTTGGATGTTCTGTTCCTGACCGTATTTCCGGTCGGTTTAACCCCCTCTCTCGCATGAGTGAAGTAGTAGAAAAGAAAGCCCCCGCCGCCGATTATTCGGCCGACAGCATTCAGGTGCTGGAAGGGCTGGAGGCGGTGCGCAAGCGCCCGAGTATGTACATCGGCGACACGGGTATTAAGGGCCTCCACCACTTAGTGTGGGAAGTAGTCGATAACTCTATCGATGAGGCCCTGGCCGGGCACTGCGACCTGATTCAGGTTACGATAAACGAAAATAACTCGATTACCGTCCGTGACAACGGCCGGGGAATTCCCGTCGATTTTCACGCCAAGGAGGGCCGCTCGGCCCTCGAAGTGGTGCTCACCGTGCTGCACGCCGGCGGAAAGTTTGACAAAGATTCGTACAAGGTATCGGGTGGCTTGCACGGCGTGGGCGTGAGCTGCGTCAACGCGCTCAGCACCGACCTTAAGGTGACCGTGCGTCGCAAGGGCCACGTGTACCAGCAGGAGTACAGCATCGGCCACCCGCTGTACCCGGTAAAGGAAATCGGCGATACCGACGAGCACGGTACGGAGGTGCAGTTTTTGCCCGACCCCACCATCTTCCCCGAAACGGAGTACCGCTACGCGACCATCGCCAGCCGCCTGCGCGACTTGTCGTTTTTAAACAAGGGCATCCGTATCACCCTGACCGACCGCCGCGAGAAGCCGCTAGGCGACGCCGCCATTGGCCACGTCGATGCCGAAGGCTTCCGCTACGAGGAGTTTTACTCGCAGGGCGGTTTGCGTGACTTTGTGCAGTACCTCGACGGTACCGAGCGCCCCTCGCTGCTGGCCGAGCCCATCTACGTGGAAAGCGAGAAGGGCGGCACGCCGGTAGAAGTGGCCTTGCAGTACAATACCTCGTACCAGGAAAACGTCTACTCGTACGTCAACAACATCAACACCATCGAGGGCGGTACGCACGTGGGCGGCTTCCGCTCGGCCGTGACGCGGGTGCTGAAGTCGTACGGCGACAAGAAGCAGCTGTTTGAAAAGGCCAAGGTGGAAATCACCGGCGACGACTTCCGCGAAGGATTGACCGCCGTTATCTCGGTGAAAGTGGCCGAGCCGCAGTTTGAGGGCCAGACCAAGACCAAGCTGGGCAACTCCGAAGTGAGCGGCGCGGTAAACACCGTAGTGGGCGAAATCCTGACCCAGTACCTAGAGGAAAATCCCAACCAGGCCAACAAGATCATGGAGAAGGTGATTCTGGCCGCCAAGGCCCGCATCGCCGCCCGCAAGGCCAAGGACATGGTGCAGCGCAAAAACGTGCTGGGCTCCAACTCCCTGCCCGGCAAGCTGGCCGACTGCTCCGACTCGGATCCCGAGGTGTGCGAGCTCTACCTTGTGGAAGGTGACTCGGCTGGCGGTACTGCCAAGCAGGGCCGCAACCGGGCTTTCCAGGCCATTCTGCCGCTGCGTGGTAAAATCCTGAACGTGGAGAAGGCCCAGGAGCACAAAATCCTGGAGAACGAGGAAATCAAGAACATGATTACCGCGCTCGGCGTCACCTTCAACGAGCGGAAGTCGCTGGCTTTCGGCACCGACGACGAGGGCAACGAAACCGGCCCGCTGAACTTCGACAAGCTGCGCTACCACAAAATCATCATCATGACCGATGCTGATATCGACGGCTCGCACATTCGCACGCTTATCCTCACGTTCTTCTTCCGCTACATGCGGCAGCTCGTAGACCAGGGCTACATCTACATCGCCCTGCCGCCGCTCTACCTCGTGAAGCGCGGCAAGGAGGAGCGCTATTGCTGGACCGAAGACGACCGCGCCGCCGCCACCGAAGAACTCGGCCGGGGCCGCCCCGAAACCGTGAACGTGCAGCGCTACAAAGGCCTGGGCGAGATGAACGCCGAGCAGCTCTGGGAAACCACCATGCAGCCCGAAACCCGCACCCTGAAACAGGTAACGGTCGAGTCGGCCGCCGAGTCGGACCACCTGTTTTCGATGCTGATGGGCGACGAAGTAGCCCCGCGCCGCGACTTCATTGAGCAGAACGCCAAGTACGCCAAGCTCGACGTCTAGACCGCAGATTTAACGGATTAAACGGATTGCGCCGATTCGCCCGCCTGTCTCCGGCGGCGGACTGACTATTTGGATGCCAGCCATATAAGCAAAAAAAGAAGGCTACCCAATTGGGTAGCCTTCTTCACGTCCGAGTAGTCAGTCCGCCGCCGGAGACAGGCGGACGTATCGGCGCAATCCGTTTAATCCGTTAAATCTGCGGTCTAGTAGTCAGTGCGGTCCTGCTTTTCGGTCCAGGCCTGAAACGATATTTGCGCCTCGTCGCGCAGGAACTGCTGCATGGGCAGGCGGCGCTGGTCGAGCGGCTTCTCCAACTCCTCGTAGATAAACTGGTCGTCGAAGCCGATGGCCGCCGCATCGGCCTTGGTATTGCCGTAAAACACCCGGGCCGGGCGTGCCCAGTAGATGGCCCCCAGGCACATGGGGCAGGGCTCGCAGGAGGTGTATAAATCGCAGCCGTCGAGCTGGAAGGTGCCCAGCGCCTGGCAGGCCTTGCGGATGGCATCGACCTCGGCATGGCAGGTGGGGTCGTTGGTGCTGGTAACTTGGTTGAAACCGCGGGCGATAATCTGGCCGTCCTTCACGACCACCGCGCCGAACGGGCCGCCCCGGCCGGCTTGGATGTTGGTGAGCGAAAGCTCGATGGCCTCGCGCATAAACGCGGCCTCGGGGGCGGGGGAGAAAGAAAATGAATTTTTCACGAATTGATAATCAGTTTTTTAGCTAGGGAGTGTAAGAAATATTAGGAAGCGCCGGAATCTTTTGGCCGCTCAACTGTTTCTACCTACGTGAAAGAATAGTTTTTTAAGGTGTTTTGGTTGGAAAGGCGAATGGCTCTGCTATTCGCCTTTTTTTCTTGCCCGCTGGTGAGCGCGGCTAGGGGTGGGGCAGGGCGGCGGGCTAACTTGCGCCCGGGCCGCCGAACGGGCGAAATTAGGGAAAACGGCCCGACCGCCGATGCGCAAACTATTCTCGCTCCTCCTGCTGCTGACCGCCACCGAGGCCGGCGCCCAAGCATTTACCCCCGCCGAAGTTGTCCGCTGGCAGCAGCAGGCCCAGCGCGTTACCATCGTGCGCGACACCTGGGGCGTGCCCCACATTACGGGCAAAACCGACGCCGACGCAGTGTTTGGCCTGCTCTATTCGCAGTGCGAGGATGACTTTGCGCGGGTCGAAGACAACTACCTGACCGCGCTGGGCCGGCAGGCCGAAGTGCGCGGCGAGGCCGCTTTGTACGAAGACCTGCGCCAGCGGCTATTTCTGGACTCGGCCCGGGCGGTTGCCATCTACCAGCGAAGCCCGCGCTGGATGAAAGACCTGCTGCAAGCCTTCGCCGACGGCACCAACTATTACCTGGCTACGCACCCAGCCGTGCGGCCCCAACTGCTACACCGCTTTCAGCCTTGGATGCCGCTGCTGTTTAGCGAGGGTAGTATTGGGGGCAACGTGAGCGTGGTGCCGCTGGAGCGGCTAAAAGCTTTTTACAGCCAGCCTAAGAAAACGTCGTGGCAGGCCCCTTTCCCGAAGGCCGACCTGCTGCGGGCCGACGACGAGCCGGTGGGCTCCAACGGCTTCGCCATCGGCCCGAGCAAGAGTGCCAACGGCCACCCGCTGCTGCTCATCAATCCCCATACCTCCTTTTACTTCCGCTCCGAGGTGCAGATGACCAGCGCCGCCGGCCTCAATGCCTACGGGGCCGTGACGTGGGGGCAGTTTTTCATCTACCAAGGCTTTAATGATAAATGCGGCTGGATGCACACCTCCAGCCAGGCCGACTCGATGGACGAATACCTTGAAACGGTAACCGAACAGGCCGGCCAGTACACCTACCTCTACGACGGCCAGCAGCTGCCGCTGGCCACCGATACCCTGAGCCTCGTGTACCTGCACGAGGGCCAGCGGCGGCGGCGCACCTTCACCACCTACCGCACGCCCCACGGCCCGGTAGTGGGCCAGCAGGGCGATAAGTGGGTGACGGTTAAAATGATGAACACCCCGCTCGAAGCCATGGAGCAAAGCTACCTGCGCACCAAGGCCCGCGACTACGCCAGCTTCCGGGAAGTGATGCGGCTGAATGGCAACGCTTCCAACAACACGGTATTTGCCGACAACGCGGGTACCATTGCCTACTGGCACGGCAACTTCATGCCCCGGCGCCCGGCCGGCTACGACTGGAGCCGGCCCGTCGATGGCTCGTTGCGGGCCAGCGAGTGGCTGGGTCTGCACCCGGTAGAAGACTTGGTGCAAGTGAAAAACCCGGCCAGCGGCTTCCTTCAAAACTGCAACGCCACGCCCTACACCGTGGCTGGCTCCGCCGGTAGCCCCGATCCGGCCAAGTACCCCGCCTACAT
Organism: uncultured Hymenobacter sp.; assembly: GCA_913778455.1. GTDB lineage: Bacteria > Bacteroidota > Bacteroidia > Cytophagales > Hymenobacteraceae > Hymenobacter. The sequence continues at coordinate 17,418 of CAJYVK010000037.1, forward strand.
GGCCCCCGACGCCGAAAACTACCGGGGTATCAACGCCGTGCGGGTGTTGAGCCGCAAGCAGTCCTTCACCCTCGATACGCTCCTTGCGGCGGCTAACGACCCCTACCTCGCGGGCTTCGAAAAGCTGCTGCCCGCCCTGCTCAATGACTGCCAACTGCTGCTCGACGAGCCCGGCGGCACCCTGCCCGCCGGGGTGGAGGAGGCCCTGCCCGTGCTGCGGGCCTGGGATCTGAACTACAGCAAAGCCTCGACCGCCCAGACCCTGGCTATCTACTGGGGCGAGCGGATGCAGCGGCTGGCCCGGCCCCGGCTGGCCCCCGGCCAGCCCGCCGACTATCTCAGCTTTACCACCTTTATCATCGAGCACACCACGCCCGAGGAAAAAGCCACCGCCCTGGCCGAAACCATCGCCGAGCTAACGCGCGACTTCGGCTCCTGGCAGGTGCCTTGGGGTGAGGTCAACCGCTACCAGCGCCTGACCGGCAACATCGCCGAGACCTTCGACGACAAGCAGCCCAGCCAACCGGTGGCCTTCACGTCGTCGGCCTGGGGCTCGCTAGCGGCCTTCGGGGCGCACACCTACCCCGGCACTAAAAAGCGCTACGGCGGCGTGGGCAACAGCTTCGTGGCGGTGGTGGAGTTCGGCCCCCGCGTGGTGGCCCGCTCGGTGGTGACGGGCGGCCAGGCCAGCCGCCCCGCCTCGCCCCACTTCGCTGACCAAGCTCCGCTGTACTGCGAAGGGCAATTCAAGGACGTGTGGTTTTACCCCGAAGACGTGGCCCAGCACGTGGAGAAAAGCTACCACCCGGGGGAGTAGGGGAGGCTGAGAATTATACTTGTGGGAGTGCGCCCGGGCGTAGGGCAAGCTAAAGATTGTCCTACAAATTGTTAGGCGAAGTGGTGGCGGTGCTCTTGGATAAAGGCGGCTACTGTTCGGGCTGGGCGGTTGAGTAGCGTGGCGACGGCCGGGCTAACCCGGGCGGCGAGGCCGGACCGCTGGCATTCCGCGTAGTCGAGCAAGGTGTCAATGACGCTGACGGGTACCCCGAAACCGGCCAGCCGCTGGCGGGCCTCGGCTGAGGTCTGCGACACGAAGGTGACCGGCTCGCCCAGTACGTGGCTGATAAGGGTTGCCACTTGGCCGTAGCTCAGGGCCTCGTCGCCCGTCAGGGTATAGGTTTGTTTGGCGTGGGGGGCCGGGTTGGCCAGAATCGTGCAGGCTACCTCGGCCACATCGCGGGCGTCCAGGTACGGGCGCCGGCCTTCTCCCGTCGCCTCGTAAATCCGGCGCTCGTGCTGCACGGCGCGGGCCAGGCCCGTCAGCCAGTTTTGCATAAAGCCTTCGGGCCGTAGCAGCGTCCAGGCCAGTCCGCTGGCCCGTAAGACGGCTTCCACCTGCCCATGCGCTCGAGCGACGGGTGCGGTGGCCGCCGAGTCGGCCGCCCCGGACGACAGCTTGACGATGTGCGCCTGCCCGTAGCGTTGCGCAACCTTCAGCACGTTTAGCTGCTCGGTTACAAGGCTGGGGCTGTAGTTGGAAAGCAGGAATACGGCCCCGCTTTCCCGAAGCACCGGCGCGAGGGAAGCCGGGTCGGCCATATCGGCTTGCACCCACTGCACGGCGGGCAGGGGAGTAGCGCGGGCCAGGTCGCGGGTAACGGCCAGGGTTGGAATGCCCGCCGCCGAGAGGTAGTGCAGGAGGGGTTGGCCGATGCGGCCACTGGCCCCGAAGACGGTAAGGGAAGGAGTAGTTGTCATGGGTTAGGCGTACTTTTAAGCAGGACAAAGGTCCTCGGCGGCCCGGCGCACCTGTCAACGCCAGCCGACGCGCTATCCACCTTAGCCGACGCATGTTGCCAGCTACCGTTTCGCCCATTGCCCATCCCAGCTCCAGCCGTCACCTGGAGGCGGTCGATACGACGCATCCGCTGCCGCCCGCGCCGGATGCTGAGTTTCGGGTACGGGAGCTGCGCTTTGGGGCGCTGGCGCTGAGCTGGGGTCGGTATGCGTGTCCGGTGCCCCATACCTTGGCCGTGGAGCCGGCGGGGCCAGCCTTGGTATCGCACTTCCGCTTGCGCGAGGCGCTGCCTCGTTCGCAGCGGGCAGCCCCAGGCCTGGCCGAGCAAGAATTCGTCTGCTACCAGGAAGCTGCGAGTAGCTACGAGCTACGCCTGGCTCCGACCATTGTTGCCCCACGGGTTTTTGCCGAAGTACGCTTGGGAGCCGATTATTTCCCGAGCCTGAGCCCGGTAGAAAGCTCCTGGGCCCGGCGTTTGCTGACCGCTACGCCGGGGGCGCTACCCAGCCTGGATGGTCGGGCCGCGATAACGCCGGCCATGCACGGTATCTTGCACGAGTTACAAGGCGCCCCCTACCAGGGCTACTTACAGGGATTATTCCTGGAAGCAAAGGCGATAGAGTTGTTTTTGCTCCAGCTAGCTCAGTTGGAGCGGCCAGTCAGCCAGCGGCTTAGCCCCGCCGATGTGCGCGGGTTGCAGGAAGCCCGGGCCTATCTGGATGCCCACTACGACCAGCCGGGCACTATTCTGGAATTGTCGCGTCGAGTGGGCCTGAATCAAACCAAGCTTAAGGCTGGCTTCCAGCAGTTATTCGCAACGACGGTATTCGGCTACGTGCGCCAGCGGCGCATGCAGCAAGCCCGGCAACTGCTGGAAGAGGGGCTAAGCATCGCGGCGGTGGCCGAGCGCGTGGGCTACCAGCAGCCGCACCATTTCGCGGCGGCGTTTAAAAAGCAGTTTGGGCTGCTGCCCAGCACCTTTAGCCGGGGTAGCTAACTACTAGGAGGTACCATTGGGGAAGGAATTGAGGATACCACTGGCGGGGGGTGCTTCTCCAAAAGGCTGAGTAGCGGGCAACCAGAGCTACCCGCCTCGCTCGGTGCGAGGTTGCGGCAATCATCTTATGCCATGCTCAGCCGGAGCACTGGCGACCCGGAAATCTTTCAGTAAGCCCCGGTCGAGCGACGCCAGCGGCTCCTGCGTGGGCGCGGTAGCGTGGCCCGGCTGCGTTTTCGGCCGGTGGTGCTAGGAGTTGCAGTAACCGCGCTGCTGCCTCAAGATGACTTTTGTTGAGTCCACCAGATGGTGTTGAGTGGCCACTAGATGTTGCTACATTAAAAATTGTAGTGTACATATTAAATGGTGTATAAATAATGAAAATAAGTTGTGTTTTGGTAATATAACATAGGCGCTAGCTTGCTGCAAGCTAGCTAACGACTGTAGGTACAATGATTTACTAGTAAGTTATTAGTACTGAAAGTGATTCTTGGATTGGATTTTTTGATAAAAAATTTATAGCCAATCCCACCATACAGAACCCGGGCTTCCATTTCCATCTTTGCACCGATAATGCGCAGGTGTAGACCTGGTTATCAGAGTAGTTGCACCGCACTCTTTCACTTTTCTGCTTAATGTATGAGGATACTGTTAACTAACTTACTGCTTGCTTGGGTGCTGTTTGCCCGTCCGCTGACCGCCTTGGCTCAGCCGGCGGGCTGCACGAGTACTTACACATCTGCCGGTACTACGGCGGGCGGGACGGCCGGCTTATTTGCCGAGTATTATTCCGGGACTTTCTATACCCAGCCGGGCTTTAGCGAGGCCAATCCGACGACGTTTTTCAGCACCAACGCGGCGGGACAGAGCGGTGCCACGACGACCACCATCAACTACCAGAGCCCAACGGCGGCGGGCTACGTGGCTTTTCCAGTGAATTCACCGCCCGCCAGCGGCAATGCGGGGACGCCCACGATTTTCAGCGCCCGCTACCGGGGCAGCGTCTATCTGAAGGCCGGTGCTCCCTACACGTTTACCATGCAGGGCGACGACGTGGCCTATCTCTTCCTGGGCCGGGAAGCAACGCTGGCTAACCCAACACCCAATAACGCCTTCATTAAGAGCAGCGGCGGTAGTGCGAATAATAGGTTTGTCGCACCCACGACCGGGCTGTACGACGTCCAGATTATCTACGGACAGTCGCTGAACGCGAGTGTATTGCGCCTCGATTACGCGGGTGGTCCCGATGGACTCGGCCAGCAGCGGGTGCCCTTGTCGGCGCTGTGCGCGGGGCCTTCGGGCATCGACTATGCCACGACCAACCTGACGCCCTCGGCCAATAACGTTACCAACGCCCAGCTCTACGCCAACGGCTCGCAGGCCACGCTCAACGCGGGCTTTTCGGGCTTCGATGCCGACGGGACGATTACCGGCTACACCATTACCTCGCTGCCGGCGCAGGGGCAGCTCCTGTACAATGCCAGCACCACGGGCACCGCTAATTACCAACCCATTACCGCGCCGTTTACGGTAACGTCGGCCAACCTGGGACGGCTCGTTTACAAGACCCCGACGGCGGCCAGCGGCTCGTTTACCTTCCAGTACCAAGCCGTGGACAATGCGGGGGCCAGCGGCTATCTGGCCACCTACACCTTGCCGGTAGCTACGGCCTCGGCCGACCTGAGCACCACGCTGGCCGCCCCGGCCACGGCCCCGCAGGGCAGCCTGGTGTACTTCACGGTTACGGTCGCCAACGCGGGTACCGCGACGGCTTCCGACGTGGCCGCGACCATTCAGCTGCCAACTGGGCTGACCGGTATCTCGCTCTCGAACAGCGGCAGCTACAGCAGCAGCTCGGGGGTAGCCAGCTGGCCCACCTTCTCACTCGGTGCCACTGGCAGTACTACCCGCAGCATTGCCTTTACCATGCCGGGCACGGCGGTGAGCGGTACCTCCAATGCCACTTCGGCCCTGTTTACTGACCCCAACAGCGGCAACAACCAAAGCAACGCCTACACCGGGCCGACGCAAGTGGCCGACGTATCGGTGGCCATCTCCGGGCCGGTGCGGGTGGTAACCAGCCAGAGCATTACGTACACGGTGGTAACCACCAACCTGGGGCCGAGCGCGGCCACCGGCGTAGCGCCGGCCGCCCAGCTGGATGCGGGCCTGACGGGCGTAGTAGTGAGCAACGGTGGGGTATATAATGCCACCAACGGCCAGGTGAGCTGGCCCACGAGCACGTCGCTGGGGGTAGGGGCTTTCCTGGCCTACACGGTAAAATTTAACGCCTCGGCCACGGCGGGCACCAGCTACGCGGGCACGGCCTCAGCCAGTAGCACGACGGCCAACGGCGACCCGGCTTCGAGCAACAACGATGGCAGCAACGGGCAGGCCCAGATAACGACCCAGGTTATCAGCACCACGGCCGCCACCACCGAATGCATCAACCCCGAAGTACCCAACCCGGGCTACGTGGCGGTCCCCAACGCGTACTACCCCGGCCTGGGCACGGCCAGCGCCGGTAGCAACTCGCTGAGCGTCGGCCCCGTGCTGAGTACCGGTAGCCAAGCGACGCTGGGAACCGGCGATTTGGTGGTAATCATGCAGATGCAGGGTGCCGAGATCAACAGCAACAACACCGATGCCTACGGCGACGGCGTGGACAACAACAACGCGGCGGCCGGCAACCTGCAAAACGGTAATTTCCGGGCGGGCCTCTACGAGTACGCGGTGGTAAGCAGCTTCGCGGGTGGAACGCTGACGCTGACGAGCAATTTGATCAATACCTACGTATCGGCCGATGCCAGTAGCACCCAGGGGCAGCAGCGCTACCAGGTGATCCGGGTGCCGCGCAACAGCAGCCTGACCCTGACGGGCAACGTGACCGGCCCCCGCTGGAACGGCCTGGCGGGCGGCGTGGTGGTGCTCGACGTTGGTGGTTCCCTGAACTTTAACGGCAAGAGCATCGACATGGCGGGCCGGGGCTTTCGGGGCGGGGCCGGCCAGCAGCTGAGCGGGGCCAGCGGCATTGCCAACACCTCCTACCGCCACAGCAACACGCTCAACACCGACGCCAACAAGGGAGAGGGGACGGCCGGTACGCCGCGCTACGTCAACGACCCCGACAACTTCGCGGCCTACCGGGCTGGCACTGCCAGCACGCCCTTTCTCGATACGCAGGCCAGCGGCTTGCTGCCCAGCAGCCTGAGCGACGGCTACCCGGGCGGCGACCGTGCCCGGGGCGCGCCCGGCAACGCGGGCGGCGGCGGCACCGACGGTACGCCGAGCGATAACAGCCAGAATACCGGCGGCGGCGGCGGGGCCAACGCCGGTCGCGGCGGCCGGGGCGGCAACGGCTGGAACTCTAACTCGCCCACCGGCGGCTATGGCGGGGCCGACTTTACGCAGGCCACCCCCAGCCGCCTGATTATGGGCGGCGGCGGCGGGGCTGGCACTACTAACAACGGCACCGTGGCGACGCCCACCAGCACCTATCCGGGCAACGCTGGCGTGCCGGGGGCCGGCACCACCAACGCCGACGGGACGCCCATCGGGGGCTTCACCAGCTCGGGCTCGGCGGGCGGCGGCATCGTCATCGTACGGGCCACCAGCGTCAGCGGCACGGGTACCATCGACGTCAGCGGTACCGATGTGCCTTTCGTGCCCAACAACGACGGCAGCGGCGGTGGCGGGGCCGGCGGCTCGGTGTTGCTGCTGGTGAACGCGGCCAATGGCAACGCCAACAGCACGGCGCTGCAAAATATCAAGGTACTGGCCAACGGGGGTAAGGGCGGTAGCAATACGGGCGGCGGCTCGCCCCACGGCCCGGGCGGCGGCGGGGCCGGTGGCCTCATCTACGCCTCTTCGACGCTAGCCAGCGGGACGGCTTCCAACCCGTCTCCCAATGGTACCACCTTCGGCTTCGAGAGCTACGGCTCGGGCGTGGGAGCGGCCGACCAGGGCCAGAGCCAGACCGGCATCACCCGGGCCGACGTGCCCAACCAGATTTCGGGCTGCCCGGCCGACGTGGTGACGACGCTCAGCTCCTCGGCTAGTCCGACCAATACGGCTGCCCCCAGCACCAGCGTGACGTTTACGCTGACTTCGACGAACGTCGGCCCGGGCACGGCCCTCAACGTGGCCCCCACCCTGACGCTGGTGCCCAACCTGCCCGCGACGGCCTTGACCAACCTGGGCGGCGGTAGCTACAACCCGACTACAGGCGTCGTAACCTTCCCGGTGACGTCGCAGCTGACCAGCGGCAGCACCCTGACTTACCCGGTGACCTTCACCATGCCGGGGCAGACGGTCATCGGTACCGGGGCCTCGACCTCGGATGGCGACCTAGATCCCCGCACGGCCAACAACGACGGAACGTCGCCCGATGAGCAGGTGCGCGTGGAGCCGATTTTCGACATCGCCGGCCGCATCTTCGACGACGTGAACTACGGCGGCGGTACCGGGCGCACCTACGCCACGGCCGAAGCCTCGGCCCGCAACTCCGGGGTAAGCGTGGGCGTCGATGGCTCGGCCACGGGTAGCGCCAGTACCACCGTGGAGCTGTACGACAGCAACGGTATGCTGGCGGCGACGACCACCAGCGGCCCCGACGGCCTTTACGGCTTCTCGGGCATCGTGAGCAGCACCGGCACCAGCTACACGGTGCGGGTGGTTGGCTCGACGGTAAAATCGGCCCGCCAGCCTTCGGCCAGCGGCGTAGCGCCGGTGCAGACCTTCCGCACCACCAACGGTGCCGACGACACCGAGCGCGTGGGCGGCGAGGCCCCCGAACTGCTGGATGCCCCGGCTAATTCGGGTAACCAGTCGCTCAGCAGCCTCTTCGTAGCGGGTACCAGCCAGCCGCAATCGGTAGCGATGGTCACTTTCGGCAGTACGCCGCAGGTCACGGGCGTGGACTTCGGCTTTAACTTCTCGACCATCGTGAGCACCCGCGACGCGGGGCCGGGCTCGCTCCGGCAGTTCATCGCCAACGCCAACGCGCTGCCCAACCTGACGCTGGCCCAGGACGCCAGCAGCAACGGCGGCGCCGCGCCGGTGGCCGGTATCGAAACGAGCATCTTTATGATAACCGATGGGCAGGCGCACCAGGGCCTGCGCGCCGGTCTCACCAGCCAGCTTACCAGCGACGGGGTAGCCAGCATCGTGCTCAACCCGGCCCTCAGCGGGGGGCTGCCGGCCCTCACCGACGACCACACGACCATTACGGGCTATACCCAGACCCGCAACGTGGGGAATACCAACGCCACTGCCGACCTGGGTAGCGGCAACCCCAGCGGTGGCCTGGGTACCACCGGCAACACCCTCGACAAGGTGACGAGCCCCGAGGTACAACTGACGGTGAATGCACCCGGTAGCGCCGGCTCGGAAGTGGGCCTGACGCTGAGCGGCGGCAGCCAGACGGTAACCGGGCTGGCCATCTACGGCTTTGGCCGCACGGCCGGCAGCCTCACTGGTGCCGACCTCTACGTGACGGGCAACGCCCTGACGGGTACCGTGATTAGCGGGAACGTGCTAGGGGCTTCGGCTACGAGCTGGGGCGACCCTGGCAGCAGTACGCGCAGCCCGGGCAGCGGCATTGTGCTGGGTAATTTCAGCAGCAGCGCGGTGGGCGCGGTGGCGGCTGCCATCAGCAACAACCTGATTGGCTACCACGGCGGCAGCGGCATTCAGAACCTGGCCAGCGGCTCGCCCACTACGCTGCTCATTCAAGACAATGAAATCCGGGGTAACGGTCTCGCCAACGGTACGGCCGCCGGCTTGCACCTGGGCGGCTACGGCAGCCAGGTAACGGGCAACCTGCTGGTGGCCAACCAGGGCGCGGGCCTCGACCTGCAAGGTGGTGCTGGCACGGCTACCATCACCAGTAATACCGTGAGCGGCAACGGCCTGGCCGGGGCCGCTACGGCGGGCCTGCGCCTCGACGGTACCGGCAACGTGGTGAGCCAGAACGTCTTTAATAACAACGCTGGCGCTGGCGTGCTGGGCATGAGCAGCGCGGCCGTCAACACCATCAGTCGAAACAGCATCTACGGCAATGGTACGCTGGGTATCGACCTGATGACGAGCAGTGACGACCCGCAGCGCGGCACCAGCGCCTACGTTACGCGCAACGCCGCCGGCAAGACGGCTAGCTCGGGCGGGAATGGCCTGCAAAACTTCCCTATTCTGCGCCAGGTGGCCCTCCGGAGCGGCATTCTGTACGTGCAGGGCTGGGCACCGGCCGGCAGCCGCGTCGAGCTGTTCCTGGCCGACCCGGCCGCCTCGGCCTTCGGGCAAGGGCGTACCTATTTTGCTACCCGGACGGAGGGCGCGACCAGTGCCGTGGGCAATTCGCCCAACGCCGGCCAGGATTTCAACACCGCCACCGGCGGCTACACTGGCACCATCAACGGCCTCGACCAGGGCAGCGAGAGCAGCACCAATTGGTATGAGTTCCGCATTACGATGTCGCAGCTGCCCAGCGCCGTGCAAGCCGCGCTGAACAGCACCAGCACCCCGGCCTACCTCACGGCCACGGCCAGCCGGGCCAGCGGGTCGAACTTCGCTACCTCGGAGTTTTCGGGCAATGCCCCGGTGAAGCTCAACCAGCCGCTGCCCGTGGTGCTGGCCGCCTTCACGGCCCGCGCGGCCGGCCGGACCGCCCAACTGGCCTGGACTACCGCCAGCGAAACCAACAGCGCATATTTCACGGTGGAACGTAGCCTCGATGGCACTGCCTACGCGGAGGTGGGCCGCGTCGCCGCACAGGGTAATAAGTCGTCGGCCAGCTCTTACGCCTTCCCTGATGCCGATGCCGCCAGCTTGCTGCCCGCCGGCCAGCCGCTCTACTATCGCCTGCGCCTGACCGACCTGGATGGTAGCTACAGCTACTCGCCAGTGCGAGTCGTGAGCTTTGGTTCGGCCAGCCAGCTGGCCGTGTATCCCAACCCCGCCACCGCCGCGACCCTACTCGATTTGGGGGCGTTGTCCGCGGGGACGGCCTGCCAGGTGCGCGTGTTCGACGCAGTGGGCCGGCTGGTGTGGACCGCCCCCGCCACGGGGGGTGTTTCCCTGCCGTTGCCGGCGCAGCAGTGGGCCACGGGTATCTACCTGGTGCAAGTCAGCACCAAGGACTTTAGCCAGACGCTCCGGCTAGTGCGGGAATAACGCTAACTACCACTTGGTTGAGGGTGGGGAGGTGCGCTTGTCACAATATCGACAAGCTCGCCTTCCCACCCTCATTTGCATTACCACGCTCTGGCTGGGTGCTACAAGCAGATAGCATCTTCACTGGCGCGAGTTTAGCGCAGCGTAACTCGTGCCTGGCCATGACGTGGAGGCTGTGCCTCCACTGCCGCGCTAGCGGCAATCCTACGTTCACCTCGTTGTTGTGCTTACTTACGCAGTTTGCCGCGTTGCGGCAGTGGAGGCGCAGCCTCCACGTCATAGCTAAGCACGAGTTACGCTGCGCTAAACTCGCGCTAGTAGTCGTCATTTAGTACTCAGTGCACCGTCCACCCAATACTTTCGTAGGTGCATCCGTACGTTCGCCTCCTATGAAAAAACTGATTGAGAAGCACCCGCTGGCCATCCGCTGGTTTCACTGGGTCAATTTTCCGGTGCTGATGCTCATGATTTGGAGCGGCCTTTGGATCTACTGGGCCAACGACGTGTACCGCATCGGTTGGGGCGATACCACGCTCTACAAGTTTTTTCCGCAGTCATTTTACGACACGGTGCACCTCGACCACAAGCTGGCGCAGGGTATGGCCTGGCACTTTGTGCTGATGTGGGTCTTTTTCCTCAACGGCCTGCTCTACGTGCTGTACACCCTGTTTTCGGGCGAGTGGCGCTACCTGCTGCCCAATCGCCATTCCTTCCGCGAAGCGGGGCAGGTCATTCTGCACGACCTGGGCCTGCGCAAAGCCGCGCCGCTGGTGCAGAAGTACAACGGGGCGCAGCGGCTGGCCTATACCGCGGTTATCCTGATGGGCGTGGGCTCCCTGCTCACGGGCTTGGCTATTTATAAGCCTACGCAGTTTGGCTGGCTCACGCAGGGGCTGGGCGGCTACGAGGCGGCGCGGGTGCAACACTTCGTGCTCACCATCGGCTATGTGCTGTTCTTCGTGGTGCACGTGGCCCAGGTAGGCCGCGCTGGCTGGAATAATTTCCGCTCGATGGTGGCCGGCTTCGAGGTGGCCGACGTGCCCGCTGGCCCGGCCGGTGCCCCGCTGGCCCAGCGCGAACCCGATTCCCGGGCCTGATTGTTTACCCGCTAGCTTATTCACTCTATGGCTCTGGAACCCACGCCTACTTCCGCGCAGGAAATACCCCCGCACCCCTCGCCCGACGGCGAAAACCTGACGCTGCCGCCCGGCTCGCCCCTGGCCCGCGAGGCCGCCCGCCGCACCCGGCGCTCGTTTATCGGCCTGGGGCTGGCGGGGTTGGGTGGCGTGCTGGGCTGGCGCTACCTGCTCAACGCGCCCGAGGCCGACGGGGTACCCGCGCCTTTCCGCCGCGTGCTCGACGCCAATGGCCGCCTCTCGGCCGCCTACTTCCGCGAGACCCGGCTGGCCCCCGAGTTTGCCAAGAGCTTGGCCGTGCGCGAGGTGCGCACCAATGGCAGCGCCGGCCTGGAGTCGGACATCGACCTGGCCGCCTGGCGGCTGGCCGTGCAGCCCTACGGTGGTGGCAAGCCCCGTGAATTCACGCTGGCCGATATCAAGGCCCTGCCCCGCGTGGAGATGACCACGCAGCTCAAGTGCATCGAAGGTTGGAGCATTATCGTGAACTGGACCGGGGCCCGCTTCGCCGACTTCCTGGCCAAATATCCGCTGGCCAGCCGTAGCGGCCAGCCTCTCAAAGACATCGCTAACCCGCCCGCCGACCTTGCGCCCTACGTCAGCCTCGTTACGCCCGACGAGGAGTATTACGTGGGCCTCGACATGCACAGCGCCATCCACCCCCAAACCCTGCTCTGCTACGAGATCAACGGCCAGCCCCTGAGCCTGGAACACGGTGCCCCGCTGCGCCTCGTCACGCCCCTCAAGTACGGCATCAAGCACCTCAAGCGCATCGGTACCATCGCCTTCGCCGATGCCCGCCCCGCCGACTACTGGGCCGAGCAAGGCTACGATTGGGACGCGGGACATTAGGTGAGATGGTGAGATAGTGAAATAGTGAACTAGTGAATTATTCAACTCACCATTTCACTATTTCACCATCTCACACCACCACCCGAATCTCGTAGTGCTCGGCACCGGAGCCGTCGGGGCTGGGGGTGCGCCAGGCACCCACGCGGCTGGGGCCGTAGCCAAGGTTAACTTTCACCCACTCGTCGCGGGTGGGTAGCAGGGCGAGAATTTCCTGTTTGAGGTGGTCGAGATCGGCCTGGGCGTCGTCGCGGCGCTGTTGCAGCTCGTCGGCGTGCTGGTCGAAAGAGCCGGTGGGCGGGCGCTGCTCGAAGGCGGCGGCCGAGGCGGCGACTTCGGCGTCGTGCGTTGCTTCGTTGTGCTCGGCGATGGTGAGCGTGCGCAGCTCTTTTTCGGCCGCGAGGTAAGCTTCTACTTTTTCTACCAGGGGTTGACGATCGGGAGCAAGGTAATCGAGGTTGGAGGCCATCTTTTAAGGTGATTAGGTGATGGAGTGAGGAAGTGATAAGGTGTAAGGAAAGCAGGGGTAGTGGGTTGGCCGGAAGCGGATAGCCATGAGTTGAAACGAGTTACTTGTCTGACACCTTCTCACCGGCTTTCTTATCGTGCAGGCAGCGAAATCCGTTAAATCTGCGGTTATTGCTCTTCACCCGTTTTCTTATTGCGCTGGCAGCGTTCGCTGCAATACTTCACTTCCGGCCAGTTGTTGCGCCACTTCTTGCGGTATTCGAAAGGCAGGCCGCAGGTAGCGCATATTTTGGTGGGGAGCTGACCTTTTTTGAGCGAAGCAGCCATGGGGCAGGGGAGAAAGCAAAACGCGCCGGACCTTTGCCAGCCGGCCAGGAGGCGTTTACGTTTAAAAGCGCCCCGCTGGCCATCCGCGCCCTTTTATATGCCCCACCAAGCTCCCGACATTCTCGGCCAGGCTCTGCTCGACTACCAGCACGGCCACCACAGCGCCGCCCTCACCGTGCAGTGCAGCGCCGCCGAAGATGAGCCGCTGCCCGCCGCCTATCTGTTTCGTACCCTACTGGCCATGCCCGAGCTGGAGCGCCAGGCTCTCGACGAGTGCCGGGGCCGCGTACTCGACCTCGGGGCCGGGGCCGGGTGCCACGCCCTGGAGCTGCAAAGCCGGGGCTTCACCGACGTGCGGGCCATCGACCATTCGGCCGGGGCCGTGCAAGTAATGCAGATGCGCGGCGTGCAGCAGGTAGCCCAGCACGACGTCTTTGCCCCCCGGGGTAAAGACGAGCGCCCCTACGATACCATCTTGCTGCTAATGAACGGTATCGGCCTGGCTGGTACCCTCGAAGGACTGGATAAGTTTCTGGCCCACGCCCGTACCCTGCTCGCGCCCGATGGCCAGATTCTGGCCACGTCATCCGACATCAGCTACCTCTACGAAGATGAGGAAGGGGCGCTGGTCTTCGACCTCAACGGCCCGTACTACGGCGAAGTCACCTACACGTTCGAGTATAAAGGTCAGGTCGGCGAGCCGTTTCCCTGGCTGTTTATCGATGCTTCGCTGCTCGAAGACGCTGCCCGCCAGGCGGGCTACGAGGTTGAGTTTTTGGGCGAAGACGAGGCCGGACAATACCTGGTGCGCCTGACGCTGGCTGGGGGCTTCGAGCCAACAATCAATTAGCAACGAGCTTTTTAGCATGCCATATAGCCAAGAGTACACCGTGCGTTGGGCCGAATTAGACCCCAACGGCCACATGCGCCACTCCGCCTACGCCGACTTTGCCGCCGACCAGCGCGTGCACTGGCTGGCCAGCGCCGGCTTCGACGTACGCAAGTTTGCCGAGCTGCGCATCGGCCCCATCCTCTTCCGCGAGGAAACCAAGTACCTCAAGGAGTTGCACGGGGGCGAGAAAATCAAGGTCGAAGGCCGCGTCACGGGCGGCACGCCCGACGGCGCCCGCTGGACCATCGAGCACGCCATCTACAAGGCCGATGGCCGCCTGGCCGCCACCGTGACCGTCGATGGCGCCTGGATCGACCTCGACCGCCGCAAGCTCATCGTGCCCCCGGCCGAACTGGCCCAGGCGATAGCCGTCGAAGAATAGCACCAGGCCTTGGCGGTCGTAAAGAGGTCCCCGCTGGGTCACGCGCACAGCCTGTGCGCGTGACCCAGCGGGGACCTCTTTTAGATTGAAGCGGCTTGAGCCGATCCTTACTTTTTCAGCAGGGCGGCGTGCTCTTCCTCGATTTTTTTGTGGTCGGCCACGAGCTGCTGGTGTTCCTCCTGCATTTTTTGGTCTTCGGCCTTCATTTGGTTGTGGTCGGCCAGCATTTGCGCATCCGTCATGCCCCCGGCCGCGTGCTTGCTTTCCAGCTCAGCGTGGCGCTTCAAGATGGCTTCGTGCTGGGCTACTACCTCTTTGTGACGGGTAATGATTTCGGTGTGACGCTTTTCCAGCGCTGCAAAAGCCGGGGTAGTGGCCTTGCCAGCGGCTTTGGCGGCGGCTACGGCCTGCTGGTGGTCGGCTTCCATCACGGAGTCGGCCGCGGCCATCGTGCGGTGGTCGGCTTCCATTTTCTGGTGGTCGGCCACGAGCTGCGCGTGGGCCGCCGACGTTTTAGCGCTCGCCGTATCGGTGGTTGCGGCGGCGTTGGGGGTTTCGGTAGTGGTGGTAGCGGTGGTGGCTTTGTCACCATCGCCGCAGCCAGCCAGCACAGCAGTCAGGGCCAGTGCCCCCAGTAAAGCAGTTTTTTGCATACGTAAGAAGTTTATTTTGAAACTACGTTGCAAATAAAGCAAAAAACACTGGGTGAGCGGCGAAAATTACTTTCTGCTTCTGAGCTGCCTAGTACGAATTGCCTTGTGCCCATAAGTTGTTGAGGTAACGCAGAGCTTAAAAGTGCGAGGTTGATGCTGGCTGCCGCCCTTTACTTGATATAATGTTGCAGGTAATGCAGGCGGTAAGCGTAGCCACTCGCAGGTCTGTTCCATTCAACGAAGTGCCCGGTGAGCGGCTGCCACTATGCCTACTTCAGCACCTTGCTGATGCGGTTGAGTTGTTGCTGATGGTGCAGCGTGTGGTCCAGCACCGAAGCCACCGTTTGCCCGATGGTGAGCCAGCCCGCACGCGGGTGCCGAAAAACCGTGTGCCGCAGCTTGGTACCCGGAAACTCGTGTAGCACCTGCTCCAATTCGCGGCGCACGCCGGCCCACTCGGCCCGGAGCGTGGGTAGGGGGGCAATGGTTTCGGGGGCCGGGGGCGGCGGCAGCGTGGGGGGCACCTTGAATTTGAGGCCCGGCACGCGCAGCGCCAGGCGCAGCAGCAGCGCCCGTACCTGGTGCTTGAGCGTGCCCAGCCGCCAGGTGCTGTGGTCGGCCGCCAGGGCGTGGCGCAGGGCCGCCACAATCTTTTTCTCGGCGGTGAGCAGGTGGTGAATGACCTGCGCCGCTGCCCACTGCCCGGGTACCGGCGGCGTATGTGAGCGTGGCCCCAGTGCCTCGGCTGAAGTCAGGGCACGCTCGGTGGCCAGGTCGAGCTGCTCCATGAGTAAGTGTAGACGGTTGGTCATGACAAGGACCGCAGATTTGACGGATTTGACGGATTGAACGGATGGCGCTGGGGTAGTCGGGCGCTGGCAAATTGCGCGGGGAGCGCGTAGATTTGGTCGAAGGGCAGGCGACCGGCGAGCAATCAGTAGCGAGTAGTTGCCTTTGCGGTTTGGGCGATAGATGCCTTCCGCAAAATTCGTGCAACCGTCGTACTGGTCTTTTGCCCTCTCGCTTTAAGCTGCTTGCTCCGTGATTTTTAAAAATACGATTTCCAACCTGGCGCGGATTCGACAGGTGGCTGAGGTACTGCTTCGCTACGGCTTCGAGGATGTGGTAACGACCACGCCCCTGCGCCGGCTCGTGAGCCAGCGCCGCCGGGGCCGCTGGCTCGAAAACGACGACCGCCCGGTGTTCGAAACCACGCGCTGGGAGCGGATTCGCCTTATCATTGAGGAACTGGGGCCAACTTTCATTAAGCTGGCCCAGGCATTGAGCAACCGCGCCGACTTGCTGCCCCAGGAGCTTATCGACGAGTTTGAGAAGCTGCAAAGCAACGTGCCGCCCTTCCCCGTGGACGAGGCGCGGCTCATTATTGAGGCGGAGCTGGGACGCCCGCTGGAAGAGGTCTTCACCGAGTTTGACGACGTGCCGCTGGGCTCGGCCAGCATCGGGCAGGTGCACCGGGCGCGGCTGCACGGCGGCGAGGAGGTGGTCATTAAAATTCAGCGGCCCGGCGTGCGCGAAAAGGTGGAGGGCGACCTGCGCCTGCTGCACGAGCTGGTGCGCCTCACCGGTACGTTTCTGCGCAACCAGGGCCTGGCCAATCCGCAGGACGTAGTCGATGCCTTCGAGCGCAGCATGACCAAGGAGCTCGACTACACCTCCGAGGCCCGGGCGATGGAGCAGATGCGCAAGCTCTACGAGCACTACACCACGTTCTACATTCCGAAGCCCTACCGCGAGCTGAGCACGGCCAGAATTCTGGTTATCGAATTTGTAAAAGGTTGTAAAATAACCGACAAGCCGCAGCTGCTGGCCTGGGGGCTCAGTCCCGAAATGGTGGCCGAAACGGGCATGGACATCTACCTGACCCAGATTTTCGAGTTCGGGTTTTTCCACGCCGACCCGCACCCCGGCAACGTGCTCGTGCGCCCCGACGGCACGCTCGTGCTCATCGACTTCGGCATGGTGGGCAAGCTCACCAAGCAGCAGAAGTACGCCTTTGCGGGCGTGTTCATTGGCATGGCCCGCCAGGATGCCCGTAGCATGGCGCTCAATTTCCGCCGGCTGTCCCTGAGCAGCGACATTCCCGACATGCGGGCCTTCGAGGCCGATTTGAGCTTGCTCATCGAAGACTTTGCCGTGCTCGACGTCAAGGACATGAGCATGAACGATCTGGCCGATTCGCTCCAGAATATTATCTACCAATACAAGCTGCAAGTGCCGGGGGCGGTTTTTCTTATCCTGCGCGCCCTGGTTATCCTCGAAGGCATCGGCAAAGTGCTGCACCCCAATTTCAACACCTTTGAGTTTGTGCGGCCCTACGGAGCCCGCATTTTGAAAGAGCAGTACTCGCCCCAAAATATCTTGAGCGAGGCCGAGTATACCGGTACCCAGCTGCTGGCCCTGCTCCAGACCCTGCCCATCGACCTGCGCCAAATCATGCGTAAAGTCAGTAAGGGCGACCTGCGGGTAAAGGTCGAGCTCAGCGGCTACTCCACCCTGCTGCGCAAGGCCGACCAGCTCGTGACGCGCACCGTGCTGGCGCTGCTCACGCTGGGCAGCATTGTATTTGCGGGTCTGAGCCTGCTGGGCCACTATTCTCCCCAGATGCCGTACTACCGGGGGCTGCCCGTTATTACGTGGTATAGCTTAGGAGTCAGCATGTTTATGGTATTGCTGCTCACCGCCCCCCGCCGCGCCCGGCGCGAATGAGCCGATTTACGTACCTTGACGCTATGACCCCTACGATGCCTGTGATTACCGATATTGCGCAGCTCGATTTAAATCAGCGCTACACCTACGCCGACTACTTGAGCTGGAAGTTTAGCGAGTACGTGGAACTGATAAAAGGCCGGGTCCGGCGGAAGATGTCGGCCCCGACCTCGGCTCATCAGCTTACGGTAACAAATCTCACAGTTGAGATAGGGCAATTTCTAAAGCGCAAGCCCTGCCGCGTATTCGCCGCGCCCTTCGACGTACGCTTGCTGCGCAGCACCGGCAACGGCGATGCCCAGATACAGACCGTCGTGCAGCCCGACCTGTGCGTCATCTGCGACCTCAGTAAAGTAGACCGGCGCGGCTGCCTGGGTGCGCCCGACTGGATTATCGAAATCGTGTCGCCCAGCACGGCCAGCCACGATACAAAAACCAAGTTCGACCTCTACGCCGAAAACGGCGTGGGCGAGTACTGGATAGTATTTCCGGGTGAGCAAACTATTTCTACTTACGTGCTACAAGGCGAGGAATACCAGCCCCGGGGCGATTACTACGAGCCCGGTCTAGTGCCCAGCCATACCCTGCCCGATCTCACGCTGGAGTGGGCCGACGTATTCGCGAACGTAGAATAGGCTGACCCCGTGCCGAGTGCGGGAGTATCTGCCACTGCGACGGCCCAGCGCTACTGGTATATGCCCGCCGTGCCGCTTGGCTCCGGCAGTAGCCGCACCTTTTAGTGGCGGCGTGCCGACCACGTTTTTACGGCGACTACGT
Organism: uncultured Hymenobacter sp.; assembly: GCA_913778455.1. Taxonomy (GTDB): domain Bacteria; phylum Bacteroidota; class Bacteroidia; order Cytophagales; family Hymenobacteraceae; genus Hymenobacter. Next base: position 35,594 of record CAJYVK010000037.1, read on the forward strand.
ATTTAATTAATACACGGGTCCCGCCCAAGTCCCCGTTACTTTGCAAAACTGCCCGGCCTCCTGCGTGCGGGGGCAAGCTAAAGCTTACCCTACAGCTAGCCCGCCGACAGGCATATCCCCGAAATCCGTTTAATCCGTTAAATCTGCGGTCCATGAAGTTATTTAAGTCGGCCGACCTTATTCGCAAAAGCAAGTACATCAGCCGCGATTTGAGCTGGCTGCGCTTCAACTACCGGGTGCTCGACCAAGCCAAGGATCCCGGCCGCTCGCTGTTTGACAAGCTGCGCTTTCTGAGCATTACCAGCTCCAACCTAGACGAGTTTTTTATGATTCGGGTGGGCTCGCTGTATAATTACCTGGACTACGGCAAGGAGCGCGTCGATTATTCGGGGCTACGGGAACTGCCGTTTCGGCGCAAGCTGCTCGACTTTGCCCACCGCTTCGTCAACGACCAATCGCTGACTTATCTCAACGAGCTCAAGCCGCAGTTTGAGAAGCAGGGCTTCAGCATCCGCCGCGTGGAAGAGCTGACCGAGGTCGAGCTAAAAAAGGTGGAAGGCTATTTCAAAAATACCGTTTTCCCGCTGCTCACGCCGATGGTGTACGACTCGTACCACGGCTTTCCGCTCATCATGAACCAAGTGCTGACCTTCGGCGTGGTAACGCGGGAAGCCGGGTCCAGTGAGGGCGCGCCGACCAGCATGGCGCCCGATTTAGAAAAAGGACAGGAGCGGCTCACCTTCGTGCAGATTCCGCAAAACCTGACGCGCTTTTTTGAAATCACGCGCAAGGACCGGGTGGTATTCGTGCCCATCGAAGAAATCGTGCGGGCCAACCTGCACAAGCTCTTCCGCAACGTCGAAATCGTGTCGGCCGACCTGCTGCGCATCACCCGCAACGGTGATTTTACCTTGGAAGAATCGGAAGACATCGACAGCGACTTTATCAAGGAAATTCAAACCGGCCTCAAAACCCGCAAGCGGGGCCGGGTGGTGCGCGTGGAAGTCGAGCCCGACGCCTCGCCCTACCTGATGAACGTGCTGCGCGAGCGCTGGAACATCGACAACGGCAACATCTTCGTCATTCCGGTGCTGCTGGATATGAAGGGCTTGAACCAGATTCTGCGTTACCCGAGCTTCAAGGGGAAGGGAGCCAAGCTGCCCGCGCCCGTGCTGCCCCAGAGCCTGCCCGAAGGGGCCGAGGATAACATGTTTGAGTACCTCAAGCACCACGACGTGCTGCTGCACCACCCGTACAATTCAATCGAGCCGGTGGTGCGTCTGCTGGAGCGGGCGGCCGAAGACCCGCAAGTGCTGGGTATCAAGCAAACGATTTACCGGCTGGCCGAAGATTCGCGGGTAACCGCCGCGCTGCTCAAGGCTGCCGAGAATGGCAAGCACGTCTCGGTGCTGTTTGAGGTGAAGGCCCGCTTCGACGAGGAGCGCAATATCCGGGAGGGTGCCCGACTCGAAAAGGCGGGCTGCTTCGTCATCTACGGCGTGGGGCGGTATAAGACCCACACCAAGATGCTCATGATTATCCGCAAGGAAGGGGAGAAGGTGACGCGCTACGTGCACATCGGCTCGGGCAACTACAACGAGCAGACCTCGCGCCTCTATACCGACCTGAGTATGCTCACCACCAACGATACGTACGGTCACGACGTGTCGGAATTCTTCAACGTAATCACCGGCCACTCGCAGCCCGACGACTACGAGTACCTCATCACGGCCCCGCGCGACATGCGCCAGCAGCTCATCCACCTGGTGCGTGAGGAAGCCAAAAATGCTAAGAAGGGTCTGCCCAGCGGTATCGTCATGAAGATGAACTCGCTGGAAGACCGGGAGCTGATCGACGAGTTTTACAAGGCCAGCAAGGCCGGGGTGCCCATCCGATTTATCGTGCGGGGTATCTGCTGCCTGCGGCCGGGCCGGGCGGGCCTCAGCGAGAATATTGAGGTGAAGAGCATCGTGGGCGAGTACCTGGAGCACGCCCGCTTGTTCTATTTCCACCACGGTGGCGAGGCCCGGCTCTACGCCGGCTCGGCCGACGCGATGGTGCGCTCTTTCGACCGTCGCATCGAAGCCGTGTTTCTGATCGTGAACCCACAGCTGCGCCGCGAAGCCATCAACATCTTGCAGCTCAACCTACTCGATACCCAGAATAGCTACCTCATGCGCGAGGATGGGGCGTATATCTGTCAGCGCCCGGCGGCGGGCGAGCCATCAGTCAACATCCATCGCGAGTTCTACCGCCGCCCCGACGAGGCCCAACTGGCCCAGGCCACGCCCGAGGGCCTGCTGGCGCTGCTGCACGACCAAACCGCCAAGCGCCGCCAGCAGTCCGCCGCGGCGACTGAGGCGGCGAGTGCCGCTGCCCCGGCAATCGCCGTGGAGGAAGGAGCCGACGAGTTTGGCCAGGGCGAGGCGCTGATGGAAGTCGAAATAGAGCACGAGGCCGACATAACCGCAGAGTTAACGGACTAGACCGCAGATTTAACGGATTAAACGGATTTCGGGGATACGCCCGCCTGCTTACAGCGGCGGGCTGACTATTCGGACACATTCTCCAAAAGAAAAGGCTACCCTCGTGGGTAGCCTTTTTACGTTATCATAGTCAGCCCGCCGCTGTAAGCAGGCGGGCGTATCCCCGAAATCCGTTTAATCCGTTAAATCTGCGGTCTTAAATCTGCGGTCTAGACGAGAGGGCCGTTCTCCACATCCGGCACGGGCAGAATACTGGGATGCACGGTAGGGCTAATCTCATCGAAATACTGCTCGAAAAGCGCCTGTAACATGCCATCCTTCAGCCCGATATCCGGCACGATCATGTTACTGACGCCGGCCCATTCCATTGCGGAAAGGTAGATGTGGCCCGCAGGCACGATAACGTCGGCGCGGTCGGGGTTGAGCATGGCTACGTTGACGCGCTCGCTCATGCTCATCTTGCTGAGGCGGTCGAGCACGGCCTGCACGCTGCGTTTGGTGACGGGCTTATTGGGAGCGGCGGGCGAGAGGCTGTAGATCTTATTGATATTGCCGCCCGTGCCGATGGCCCGCGTAACGTGGTAGCGGCGGGCATTCTCGTGCACCCAGGCTTCCATGCGTTGCCAGAGGCCGTTCATTTCTTCGACGGTGCGGCCGCGCTCTTCCTGCTGCATCCGGCGGATGGAGCCGATTTCAAACGACTGCGCAGCCACCTTGCGGCGGTCGTAGTAGATGTTGAATTCGGTGCTGCCGCCGCCCACGTCGATGTGCAGGTAGTGGCGGTTGTCTTCGAGCAAGTGCTCGATTACGCGGTTGATGTAGGCGGCTTCGGCTTGCCCGTCGATAACCTGAATTTCGAGGCCCAATTCGTCTTTTACCCGCTGGGCCACGGCCGCGCCGTTGGCGGCGGTCCGCATGGCCGAGGTGGCGCAAATGAGGTGGTGCGACACCTCGTGCACTTCCATCAACAGCTTGAGCGAGTGCAGAAATTTCACGAACTTGTCGGCCTTGCGGACCGGAATCTCGCCGGTGGCAAACACATCTTCGCCCAGCCGTAGCGGGTAGCGCACGTACTCCACGCGCTTGAGCCGGTAACGTCCCTGAAAAAACAACACGGCCGAAATCTGACAGCGCACGGCATTAGACCCAATATCAATGGCGGCGAGCTTAGTCAGTTGATACTCCATAGACCGCAGATTTAACGGATTTAACGGATTTCGGGGATACGCCCGCTAAAGCGGGCTGACTATTCGAAAGTCCAATGATACAAGCAGCAAAGTTAGACCGCAGATTTAACGGATTAAACGGATTTCGCCGATACGCCCGCCAGCCTGCGGCGGCGGGCTGGCTAAGTGGTTGCGTGAGAGGGCTCACCTGGCAGCTTTGCTGCCAAGCGGTAAGCTGCTAGGCGAAGCCAGAAGACCGGCATGCCGTACTAGAGTCATCGCTTAGTCAGCCCGCCGCCGCAGGCTGGCGGGCGTATCGGCGAAATCCGTTTAGTCCGTTAAATCTGCGGTCATTTGTCGATTCGGAAGCCTAAGCCAAACTGAATAAGGCTGTTTTCTTCCGAAATCTGATAAGAGACGGAAAAGGCCAGCGTCTCCACTACCGGGGCCAGGTAAATGCCCCCGCCGTAACCGGCGTGCCAGCCGCCGGGCGAGCTGCCGTTGTAGTAGACTCGGCCCTGATCGTAGAAGCCAAACACGCCGTAGCGGAAGGGCAGGAAATGGTTCTTGCTCTGGCCCAGTGCAAAGCGTAGCTCGGAATTGTAATACAGGCTGGCATCGCCGGTGAAGCGGTTGCGGTAGTAGCCGCGCAGGTTTTCGGCCAGGCCCAGGCTGGTGAGCTTGTAGAAGGGAATGGCCTCGTCGGGGCCGTAGTTGGCCGCGCCGCCACCCTTGAGAACCAACGTAATAGGAATGCCGATTTTGGCCGTGCCGTAGTATTCGGCAAAGCCCTGGGTGAGGCCGAAGCGCCGCTTGTCGCCCGTGAGCGCCTGGTACGAGTCGTGGCGCACGAGCAGGCGCACGCCGCGCTGGGCAAACGAGCGCCGGTTGCGCAGGTCGAGGTCGAGCAGGGCATTGAGGCCCACCAGGCGCTGAAAATCAGCGTTCGGGCGCGGATTGTCCTGGCCGGGTAGCTGCTGGCGGAGGTCCTGGCCAAGCTGGCTGTCGGTGGCGTAGTTAGCGTTGTAATGCTCGTAGCTGGGGCCGAAGCGGAACACGCTGCGCTGCCAGAATACCCGCTCGCCGAAGGCCCGGATTACGTAACCCTTGTAGCGGGCGCGGTAGTAGCGGGCATCGTATAGGTCTTCGGTTTTCTGCGTGTTATTGCCAATTCCGAAGAAGTTGTAGAACGGGAAGTAGTTACCGTAGCTTACTTCGGCCCCCAGATCTACCTTGCCGATGGCGTAGCGGTGGCGGCTAGCCGCCGTAAGCTGAAACTGTCCGCCCGTCGAAGTCTGGAGGTTAAAATCGTAGCGGTTTTTATAATCGGGCTTGCGGAAACCCTGGCGCAAAAAGCTCAGGCCCAGACTGAGGCCGAAACCGTCGTTGCGGTTGTAGAAGATGCCAGCCCGGGGCGCGTAGCTATTGAATTCAAACGCCTCGCGGTCGTAGGCATTCACGCTGGGGCTAGCGGAGCGGCGGTCGTCGGTCTCGGGGCCAGGGGTGAGGGCGGTGCCGGGCGTGTCGTACACCTTCGTCAGGGTGCGCAGGCCCGGGGCGCGGGAGTCGTCGGCAATCTGGTCCTTGCCCGCGCCGCCCACCACGTGCACCACGATGCTGTGCTTGCCGCCCTGGCCGGTCACTTGGAAAATATCCTGGCCGTCGAGGCCGTAGACGCAAATCTCCCGGGTCTCCCGCGGCTCAAACGTGCGGTCGAACAGCGCCGGGCCATCGGGTTCCTGCGTATCGCCCTTGCGGTCGAACTCCTGCACGCGCACCCGGCCGCCGGCCAGGCGCTCCACTTTAAAAATCTCGGCCTTGTTGGAGCCCACCACATCCACGCGGCGGGCCAGCAGCAGGTAGTAGCGGTCGATGGCCTGGGGCAATTGTTGGAGGCGGGCCTTGAGCTTGCGGTTGATTTCCTGGCCCGAGAGCGGCTGTACCTCGGCTGGCATCGTGGCCGTAGCCTGGTCGATAACGGCCGGCGTGAGCTGGGCTTGCAGGTATTTGGCGGCAGTCTGCCAGTCTTCGCGGGTCAGGCTTTGCAGCAAAAAGCGGTCGAGGTGGCGAGCCGGCCAGTTGAGGCTCTTCATGTCGCCAAACTCCTCGCCGAAGTCTTCGATGCTGGGTACAGCCCACTCGCGGTTGGCGAGGTAGGTGAGCAGGCCGTTCCACTTGGTAAAAGCCTGGTCGCGGTCGCGCGGGATGGGGCGGTACACGGTGCCTTTGTCTTCCTTATAGCCCGCCCACTTCCAGTTGTCTTCGTGCTTGCCGAAGTCAGCCACGAGCATGTCGAAGGCGCGGGCGCGGGCCAGCGCGGGGGCGTCTACCCGGTTGTCATGGTCTTTGTACAGCTTGCGGAAAAAGCCGTAGCTGCGCGTCACCTCGTCCGACTTGCCGAAGCCGGGCAGGTTGGGCTTCGGATCGGTAGGACGGTCTTCCAACGTGCCGAGCAGGCCGGCGTAGTCCTGGCGGTAGGGGCCGAGCTGGTTGTTGTCGGGCAGGCGAAACAGGCGCGGCCGGGCGTGCAGAATGTCGGTATGGTCGAGCAGCGCACTGATGGGCAGGCCCGAATACGGGTTGGCCGTGGCCGTGATGTCCTTGAGAATGTCCGACACGAACGACTGCTGCAACTCGGGCGGCAGGATGCCAGTCACGTCCTTATCGACCGAGCGGAACACGTACTCGGCGCTGTCGGCCGCGATGAGCTTGAGCGAGGTCGTCTGCCGCCCCCCGCCCCGGCCAAAGGGTGTGAGCCCGCCCTTCTCGCGGCGCAAATCCAGCGTGGGCACCTGCACTGGCTGGAGCCACGAAGACCGGTAGAGCGGCCCGATGAAAAAGCGCTTCGTGGGGCCAGCCTTGTACTCCGGCCCCGGTACCACGGTGGTCGTAGCCTGAAACGGCGCATCGGGCTGGCGCTCGGCCGGCGTCGGCTTGGCACCGGGACAACTTGTGATAAAGGAATTGACCGGCACCCCACCCACCGTGTCGGCCGCGCAGGGCGAGCGGAACAGCGTGCCCGTGTACGCCGGCGTGGCCGGCTGGCCCTCGCCCGCAAACGTGAAAAACCGGCTTTTCACCGTGCCATCGGCGTAGTAGTCGAGGGCGGCGTAGCCGTCGGCCTTCTCGTTGAAAAGAGCCTGGTCGTCGGCCCCTACGTGCTGGCTCTGCACGAAGCTGCCCGCCACGAGGTGGTAATTACCCTGGAAGGGCGTGAGTTGCAGAGAATAGTCGTGCGAGGCGGCGTACACCACGCCGGGGTTACTGCGCAAAGTATTGTTGAGTAGTTCTTTGCGCAGCTCCTGGTAGCGCGGGTTGGCCAAGTCGCGGGGCGAGCCCACGTTCTGGCGGTAGGCGGCGTAGATGGTGCCCAGCACGGGCGGACTGAGGTGGCGGCTCAGGGGCTCGTGGCCGCCGTACACGCCGGTAGTTACCACCGGGTGGTGGCCCACCAGCAGCAGGTTCTTACCCTTGGTATCGTCGATGACGTCTTGCAGCTGTTCGCGAAACTCCTCCTTGGTCAGCGTTTTGCAGTCGGTATCGGGCGCTTCGGGGCGGTCGTAGGGGTGCGTAAACCAGGGGGTATTGAGGGCGACGAGGCGCACTAACGGGGCGATGTCGACCACTTCGGGGCCGGGGCAGCCGTTGGTTGGCACGAAGGCGTTTTGGCCGGGCAGTTCCTTTTCGATATACTTCTCGAGGCGGCGCACGGCTTTCAAGCCGTTGCGACCCGAGTTGGCCCAGTCTTTATCGCCGGGTACGAAGTAGATTTTACCCAGCGGCAGCCCCTTTACTAGATTGATAAGCGCATCGGCGCGGCCTTTTTCCTGCTGCGAGAGGGCCGAGTCTTGCTTGGAGGCCAGCCCCTCATTGCTCACGATGTCGCCCAAGTGCACCACTGTGAAAGGGGTTTTCTGCTGCTCCAAGGCTTGGCGTAACAGCCGCAGGCGGGCGGCGGGCAGCTCGCCCTGGGCGGTGTTGCCCAGCAGAAAAACGGTGTGCGCCGGCTGGGCGGTTTGGGCTAGGATAGGAGTAGAAATCAGCCAGCCAGCAGCCAAGAGAGCGGGGAGAAATTTCTGCATACGGTAAGGAATAATGGCGCTCTTACGCACAAAAACACCCCTGGGATATACCAGGGGTGTTTTTGTAGGAATGACGACGCGGGGTGGGCCTAGTGGCCGGGGGGGGCAATGCCCAGCGCCCGCAGCTGCTCGGCGTACTTGTCGTAAATCACTTGCAGATCAGCGTTGTGCTTGGCGGCGTCCACACCCTGGC